>JANXVU010000114.1 GCA_025351485.1 Candidatus Eiseniibacteriota bacterium
TCAAGACTTCCCGCGCAGACTTACGCGGCCGGCCCCGGCCTTCCGTGCGTTCCGGAAAAAGGTACTCGATCAGGTCCCATTGCTCGTCCGTGAGCTCGTAGCGGTGCATCGCTGCCTCCTTGGCGCGGCACGTCCTTGGCCGTCGCAGCAGGCAGATTACTCCAAATCCGATTTCTCAGACAGACCCTAGGCCCGCGCCGCCCCGGCAGTTTCAGCGCGAGTAGGAAATCCCCGCCAGGAGGTTGGCTCCGGCGGGGATATTTTTTGCGTGGAATCCGCCCTCGAATCCCACCGTGAGCCCCACGTGCGGAACCACCTCCCAGGTGGCCCCCAGCCCGAACGCCTCGAACTCCACGCCCTCCCCCACGCCGTATCCGGAGATTTTTGATTCGATGATGGTGCCCGCCGGCTTCTGGATGCGCAGCGCCGCCGTGAGCCACAGCGGGTCGGCGGCGCGCCAGCCTCCCTCCAGGAGGCCGATCAGTTCGTCGTTGAGACCTCTGCTATGCAGATTGTAGCCGCCGGAGGCCGAGACGTAGGCGCGGCCGCTCTCGGAAGAATGGGAAACGTGCAGCGCGAACCGCCCGTCGATCTCGCCATCGCCCGCCGGCGGGAAGTCCAGCGTGTCCCCGGTGGGCAGCCCCAGGCCCAGGCTGAGGGCCACCGGCCAGTCGCCGTCCGACACCGAGTACTTGAGCGTGACCACCGCGTCCCCGATCCCGCTCACGGTGCGCCCGGCCAGCGCCTGGCGCCTCAGGATCGGAAACTCGGCCACCCCGGTCAGGCCCGGGGCGAGCCCGAGCTCGCCGTAGACGGAAAGGGTGAGGCCGGTGTACTTCGTGGTGTCCACGATGGCGCCGGTGCGATCGTACAGCTTGCTCGCGGAGATGGAACTGGCGCCCAGCTTGAGGTAGAAGGAGCCCGGGTCGCGGGCCCACGCGCCGCCGGCGCGGGCCGGAAGCGCGAGGCCGCCCCATAGCGATACGGCCAGCGAGAAGGCCGCGACGCCGCGGGCGATCCCCGCCAGCGCGGCTCTCTCCGCCGGGGCGCTCATGCGCTGACCCTGGAGCGGAGCGCAGCCTGGGCGGCCTGAAGCCTCCGCGTGCACTTGTCGCGGCCCACCAGCACCATCACGTCGAAGATCCCCGGCCCGACCTTCTTGCCGGTGAGCGCTCCGCGGGCCACGTTGATCACGTCGCCCGCCTTGACCCCCAGGTCGGCCGCCAGTTGGCGCACCGGGGGCTCCAGGCCCACCACGGTGAAATCCGGAAAGTCCCGCAGCAACGCCTCCAGCTTCTCCATGATCTCCATCGCCTTGGGCCGGGCGGCCAGCGCATCCAGCGTGGTGTCCGAGAGCTCGAGCTCGTCCTGCAGGAAGCAGTCGGCGTACTCTATGAACTGCGTGGTGAGCTTCAACCGCTCGCCCAGGGATTCCACGATGCGCTCCAGCAGCGCCTCCCGCTCCGGGGGACTCTGCGGGTTCCACTGGCCGCCTGCCACCAACTGCTCTCTCACCAGCCGGGTTCGCTCGGCGAGCGGCAGCGCCTTCATGTACTCGCCATTCATCCAGTAGAGCTTGTCCAGGTTGAAGATCGCGGGGCTGGTGTTGACCCGCTCCAGGCTGAACTTTTCGATCAACTCGTCCGCCCCGAAGATCTCGTGCTCCCCGTCGAAGGACCAGCCCAGAAGGGCCAGGAAGTTGCGCATGGCCCCGGGCAGGTAGCCCATGGCGCCGTAGTCCCCCACCGCGGTCGCGCCGTGGCGCTTGGAGAGCTTCTGGCCGTCGCTCCCCAGGATCATGGGCAGATGTCCGAACGCCGGCACCGCGAGCCCCATGGCGCGGTACAGCATGATCTGCCGCGGAGTGTTGGAGACGTGGTCGTCGCCCCGGATCACGTGACTGATCTTCATGGCGGAGTCGTCCACCACGCACGCGAAGTTGTAGATCGGCAGGCCGCTGCTCCGGAAGATCACGAAGTCATCGAAGTTGGCGTTGTCAAAGTCGAGCCGGCCCTTGACCAGGTCGTCCCAGCCGCTCTCCCCCGGCTCCACCTTGAAGCGCAGTGCCCGGGTGCGGCCCGGCTCCGCGGCCCGGCTCGCGCGCTCTTCCTCGGTCAGGCGCAGGCACGTGCGGTCGTAGCGGTAAGTGCGCTTCTCGGCCAGCGCCTGCTGCTTCTTGGCCTCGAGCTCGTCGGCGGTGCAATCGCACCAGTAGGCGCGGCCCATGGCCACCAGCCGGTCGGCGGCATCCTTGTAGAGGGCCTTGCGCTCCGACTGAAAATACGGGCCGTACGCGCCGCCAATTTCCGGGCCCTCGTCCCAGTTGAGCCCCATCCAGGTCATGCCTTCCAGGATGGTGCGGACCGAGTCCACGTTGGAGCGCTCGGCGTCGGTGTCCTCCACTCGCAGGATGAACGTGCCCTTGAGATGACGGGCGTAGAGCCAGTTGTAGAGCGCGGTGCGGGCGCTGCCCACGTGCAGGTAGCCGGTGGGGCTGGGCGCGAATCGGACGCGGACTTCGGACATGGGTGCTCCCTGGTTGGGCGGGCGTGGAACGACGGTCTTGCTCTGGGTTCGACCGTGAGCATACGGGCGGCGCGCCCCCGGGGTCAAACCGGGCACGCCGGCCGATCAGCGCGCCAGCAACAGCTTGCGGGTCAGGGCTTCGCCCCCGGCCTGCAGGCGATAGAAGTAGATGCCGGCGGGCAGGGCCCGGCCGGATTGGTCGCGGCCGTCCCAGCGGACGGAGTGGTGGCCGGGGGCGAGCGCGCCGTCCGAGAGCACCCGGAGCAGGCGGCCTGAGACGTCGTGCAGGGTGAGCCGCGCGCCCACCGCGCCAGTAGCGCCGCCCGCGGAGGTCGCCGGCACCAGGAACGTGATCCCGGTCTGCCCGGCGAAGGGATTGGGGGAGTTCTGGAAAAGCGCCGCACGCGACGGCAGGAAGCGCGACGGCATGGAGCGGGTCAGCGGACCGGTCAGCGAAACACGCCCGCCCTCCACCAGCGTTTCAAGGATGTAGACATAGGATCTGCCGCCGCGGACATCCGCATCCACGTAGCCCGGCCCACCCGGTCCTTCGGAGATTGGAGCAGCGTTGATCTTCACGAAGTCCGACGGGACGTCGGCCAACTCCCGGGGCGCGGCGCCGGCGGGCTGCTCAAGCGGGTCCTCGCGCCGATACAGGTTCCACGACACCCGCCCACCCGGCGCCTCCGGCGGACTCCAGGAGATCCGGATCCCCTCCGGCCCCGCATCCGCCCGCAGCTGGGCGCCCCCGACGGCCGTGATCACGTTTCTTACATTGTACTGACCGCCGCGCTGGTCGTCGTGGCGAAACATGGGCCAGGGCATGCCCAGACGATTGAAGGTGCCGGGGTAGTCCCACATGTAGACCTTTTTGTCCCAGCACGAGAGCACGATGTTGGTGTGACCCGTGTTGGAGACATCCCAGACGGCCGGCGTGCCGCGAATCTCCCCGCCCACGCGGATCGGGAACCCTGGCTCGGAAGTGCCGTCGGAGCGGAATGCATAGAGCGTCGCATCCTCGGCGCCCTGGATGACTTCGAGCCCGCCGTCCCCGTTCAGGTCGGCCACGATGGGCGAGGACTCCGTGGCCCCCGCCAGCGCCGCGTACGCGGCCGCGAAACGCACCGAGCCCCAGCCGGGCAGGTTCACGCCGCCCCGGTTCACCGCGCGAATGTAGCCGTCGGTGGTGGACTCGATCACGTCGGGGTATTGGTCCCCGTCGAGGTCGGCAATGGCCGGCGAGGGGCTGCGGCTGGTGCCGGAGAGCTTCATGGCGAGCGGCCATCCGGCGCGGACCGTGCCGGTGTCGGTCAGGCAGTACAGCTGGTTGTTGGTGCCTGGAAAGACGATCTCAAAATGCCCGTCCAGGTCCAGGTCGGCCACCGCCGGGGACCCCGTGATGCCGCCTCCGGGCGCGAACGGAAAGCCCTTCACTTCGGTCCCGTTCCACCGGTAGACGTGCAGCAGCCCGCCGCCGGTTCCCAGCACGATGTCCGGCTTGCCGTCGTGGTCGATGTCGGCCAGCGAGGGACTGGCGTAGCAGTAGCTTCCGCCGGGAACAGCGAACACGCCGTTGGTGGCCGGGTTGCCATCACCGTCGCGCACCTCGGTGCCGTCGCGATGCCAGGCATACAGAAACGGCCCGCAGCCCAGCACCACTTCGGGATGCCCGTCCCCGTCGATGTCCCCGATGGCGATGCTCCCGAACGGGAATCCGCTCACGCGCTGCGGCCAGCCGGGCGCCAGATTGCCCGACTCGTCCCACACGAATACGTAGTCCGAATCATGAGAAACCGCCGCCACGTAGTACTTGCCATTCTCGAACAGCTGAGAAATGGCCACCGAGTTGGGGTAAGTGTCGCCGCGCTTGAGCCACAGCCCCGAGGTTACCGGCTGGGCGTCGCCGTCGCGCACTTCGCTCCCGTCGGGATGCCACATGTAGATCCCGTCGGAGGCCTGGACGATCTCAAGGCTGCCGTCCGGTGAATGATCGATGTTGACCAGGGCCGGCGAACCGGCCATTTCGGTGCCGGTGGTGATGGGCCAACCGGTGTGATAGGGCGGATTGGTGCTGGCGGTGGCCGTGGCCGACGGGGCGCCTTCGTTGCCGGCCGAGTCCACCGCGGTGACGTAGTAGAAGTAGTTGGTGAGCGGCAGCAGCCCCGCGTCCTGGTAGTAGTTGATCCGGCCGGTGATGCGGCTGTTGGCCCTCGAGAAAGGCCCGGCCTGGGCGAGCCCCCGGTAGATGTAATAGCCGGCGACCATGGCGGAGTCCGGCGACGACAGCCAAGTGAGGGTGAGCGCATTCTGCGAGCCCACCGCGGAAAGACCGTTCACGGGCCTCGGCGCCGACAGGCTGAATCCCAGCGTGTCCACGTGCCCGTAGGCGTCGGTCAGATAGAGCCAGAATCGCGACTGGGCCACGGACTGGCCTCGAAACCGGTACTCGGCGCTCCCGGTCCAGGCGGCGCCGGAGGCCAGGTTCCCGTAGCTGGAGACCGAATCCAGCGGCGTGAGCCCGCCAAAGGCCGGCCGAACCTTTCCGACCAGGGCGCGGAAAGGCCCGGATCCCAGGTTGCGCACCGTCACCTTGAGCACGGTGATGTGGTTCGGGCCGCTGATGGAGTCGAGCCACGCGTGCGCGTACTGCTCCGGCGCGGGAGCACGCACGGCGAGCCGGAAGAAGTCGTCGCGAATGTCCCCCTGCGAGTCGGTCAGGTGCAGGTTGAACGGCACGGTGCGGGCGTCCCGGAGCGACCGGGAAAAGGTCACCTTGTAGCGGGTGCTCCCGCTCGAGGAAGCGTGCGAAGCGATTGCGCCGTAGTTCACGGTGGTCGTGCCGATCGTGACTCCCGCCGAGTCGCAGCTCAGCGTGCCCACCACGCCGGTCGAAGCGGACCCGCCGTTGTTGCCCACCGTGACGCCCAGCTGGATGGTCTCGCCGGCATCCACCACTCCATCGCCGTTGCCGCTTTGCGGCGAGACCGTGCCGTCCAGGATCGATTTGGAGGAACTCAGGTCGTAGAGATAAGGCCCGCTCCGGGCGACCACCGAGCCGCTCGCCAGAAAGGGCAGAAAGTTGCCGCGGGTGACGGTGAGCTGGAAGCTGCCCGCGCTGTCGGGCTGGAAGGGCAGCGTGAGCTGCCCCGAGGCGTTGGTGTAGCCCGCGCGCAGGTCGTCGCCGGTTTTCTGGACGCACACCAGGGCGCTTTCCACGGGCGCTCCCCCACCGGTGACGGTCACCGTGAATGCGGCCGTGCCGGTGGCGTAGGTCGCGGGATAGGCCACCGCAAACGAACTGGCGGAGCGCATGCGGTAACGCAGCCCGGGGTCACCGAACAGGACCTGCGCAAGATTGGACCAGCGGTCCGGATAGTCGCTCTGGCACAGGGGCACGTACGGCAGCTTGCACAGCGCCAGCGCCTCGCCCAGCTCGCCCGAGCTGTCCCCCACGACCTGCGCGAAGTATGCGTTCAAATAGTTGAACGCGACCGCCGGGTAGCCCTCGCGGGTGGAACCCCAGAAGGCGAACGCGCCGCCGTTCGGGTTGGTCACGGGCGCCGCTCCGATGCAGTCGTAGTCGAACGCCCCGGAGGTGCAATCCATCGAGACCAGGAACGAGTTCCGCGCCCCGTTGTGGAGCGCTCGCAGGTCCCCGTTGACCAGCGATTCGGTGCCGACCGACATGGTGTTTCGGAATCCGTGCCCCACGTGCAGCGCCAGGTTGTAGCCCACGTTCAAGGAATCCAGCACCGCCTCGCGGGATTCGGGCAGCGAGCCTGGATTCACGCCGGGATCGCTGTTCTCGTACAGGCGCACCACGTGGTTACTGGGATACATCAGGCCCCGCACCGATTCCGAGAGCGCGGCGCCGTCCAACTGGACGACCTGTCCCTGCACGTAGTCGCTCGGAAAGAGCACCTCGGAAAAGAAGAGCGCGTTGTCCAGGAAGTTGGCCGGGGGCGTCTTGTCGTAGGCCAGGGTCTTGTTCACGAAAGTCGCGACGTCCGCCGAATTGCTGCAGGGCGCGCGCCCCACGTAGAGCTCAGGATAGAAGTCCACCTTGTCGCCCGGCTGGCTCAGGTTGTCGTCGGGCTGTCCGAAGATCGAATTGCCGTTGGCGTCCCAGTTGCCGTCCAGGTTGCCGTAGTAGGAGTCGGACGGAATGAAGTCGCCCTTGTTCAGGGTGCAGTAGGCGAAGCGCGGCGGAATGATGGCCGACCCTCCCCCGAGCAGCAGCCACACGGCGCCCTGGTAGAGGTAGGCGTCCCGCGCGTACAGGCGGATCTTCTCGGGAGTGTCCACGCCCTGGGGGTAGGCCGCCAGGATGCTGGAGAGCGGAACGATCCTGGCGCTGATGCCCTGCCGGATCTTCCAGTCGGCCAGCGGCTGGAACGCGGAGACCAGCGAATCGGCGGTCACGATGATGTAGGCGGCCTCGTGCCCGAAGGGCGAACCGTACTCCCCCGGAGACATGGGAAAGGCTCCCCCGCGGCCGGGAATCGCGTTCGGGGCCTGGGTGTGCGGGATTCCAAGGGTCCCGAGGGCCCGGTGCGTGACCTCTTCGGTCAGCGGCGTGCGCCGCGAGCGCGCCAGCGGGGATTCGGCGCCCGGCTCCAGCGTCAACTCCACGCGAACTTTGCGCAGCAGGCGCATGCGTCCGGTGGCGGAATGATAGCGCAGCGGCTGCAGTGCGACCTGGGCCACCGCGTGGCCCTGGAAGTTCCCAAAGGCCAGCGATCCGCCGGGTGAGGCGGGAAACCATCCGTCCGGAACGGGGCTTTCAGCCGGCGGATTGAAGGTGTGCCCCTCGCTCCCGGTCCAAGCGGCCGAGGGCCACAGGGACGCAGTGCGATCCAGGTCGGTCCACTCAAGCGGCACGACCTGGAAGCCTGCCACCCGCAGCCCGGCCGGTATCTCCATGGAGACGGTGGACCACGGCAGGTCCGGCTCTCCTGGAAGCGCGCGCGAAAACGCGCCCTTCAGGCTCACGCGGTCACCGGCAGTTCCCGCGCGCACGGAGACATCCGCGGGCGAAAACGAGATCTCCCGGGCCAACCGTTCCGCGGCCAGGGCCGGTGTCGATGTCGTCAGCAGCAGGGCGAGCGGAATC
>JANXVU010000146.1 GCA_025351485.1 Candidatus Eiseniibacteriota bacterium
CACCCAGTCCGGCTCCAGCCAGTCCAGGATGTCGTAGTGGCAGGACAGGAGCACGGCCTGGCCCTTCGTCCTCCTCCATGCCTTGCCGAACGCCCCGGCCCCCACCTTTGCGATCTGGCGGTCTACCACGGAGGAGAACTCGTCGATCACGACCCGCTCCGGCTTCTCGGAGATGACCTTGGCCAGGTCCGCCCGGAAGCGCTCCCCGTTGGACAGCACCGAATACGGCCGGAGCCAGGACGGCACGCTGCCCAGGCCCACGGCCGAGAGAGCCCCCGTCACCTCATCAAAGCTCCCGCCTGGGGCGATGCAGTCCACGATCGGCTTGTCATCCGCGAAGCCGCTCCCCTGGGCGTACAGCCCTACGTCGGGCCAGAGGGCACGGCCCATTGATGTCTTGCCGCTCCCGGACGGCCCCACGATCACGCCGATCCGCCAGTCCCAGTCCTCGATCGGAAGGTCCGCCTCCAGGTGAAAATTTGCGCCGGACTCCACGTTGAAGAGGGACTTCGTCCGCGCTGCCCGGTAGCTCGTGAAGTCCTCGCACGACCTCCGCACCGACACCCTCATGTCGTCACCACCCGGCACTTGAGCCCTTGTCCGGTGAGCCGCTCATACACCCCGGCCTGCTCCTCCTCGTTCTCGCAGACCACGATCACGCCGAACTGCGCCTGGTAGGCGGACCCTCTCGGGGGCTCCTCAAGCTCCTCGCCCGCCGGCGCCTCGCCCAGGATATCGGCCAGCTCCTTGTCGCTGAAGCCCGTTGCCCCGAGATCGAACCCATCCGCCCGGAGCCGCTCCAGCTCCTCCGCGAGCAGGTCATCGTCCCAGCCAGCGTCCAGCGCCAGCCGGTTGTCCGCGATCACGTAGGCCCGCTTCTGGGCATCGGAGAGATAGCCCAGCTGAATCACGGGGACGTCCAGGAGCCCAAGGCGCTGCGCCGCCAGCAGCCGGCCATGCCCGGCAATCACCCCGCCCTCGCCATCGACCAGCACCGGGTTCGTGAAGCCGAACTCCGAAATGCTGGCCGCGATCTTCTCCACTTGCTCCGCCGAATGAGTGCGCGGGTTGTGCTCGTAGGGCCTGAGGCGCCCCAAAGGCCATAGCTCAACCTCCCTGGCACCCTGTGTGGCAACTGCGTGGCTGGCTACCGGGTTGCCGGCGACCTTTTTCATGATTCCCACGCTAGCGAGCCTTCGAGGTCGGCGTCACCCTCTCTGCCTTCTCCTATGGAAGTACCTACGCGCCATGTGGTTGCGGCGTTCACGTAATCGTATTTGTGCAAGTGATACCTCTTCTTTAGATTTAATAACGCAATCGGCTCCGGGCTATTATCACCTCGCCACACATGGCACAGTGACGCGAGTGACATCAAAGACGTCTGTTTCCGTAAACCTTCTATGCTTTTCCTCTCATAAGAGGTTTAAGGAAATAGATGTCACTGGCGTCACTCATGTCACTAATCCCATTTCCGTGGCCGCCCTTACTCGGGATTCCGCAGCGAGAATCCTTCCCAAGCCCGTCCCCCGCCGGAGATTCTCACGCCCTTCTTGAACCCGTGCCGCTCGAGCTCGGCCGCGAGCTTCTTGGGTCCAACAGCGTGCTCGCCGTTCGCCTCGCACCAGGCCTCGTAGCTCTGGCGGACCGCCTTCGCGCTTGTACGGGCACCTGCCGCAGCGACGAGGCAATCCTCGACAAAAGCCGCGGCGTGCTCGCACTCCTCACGGTAGGCGGCCGTGGCGCCCTGAACCTCGGCCGGAGGATTGAGCCCTTCCTTCTGCCACGCCAAGCAGCCACGGACCGCCCAGGTCAGGATCGCCGAGCGAATTTGAGGGTCGGTAGTAAGTCTGAGCTTGAGCCCACGGTCCCGTCTTTCAGTTGGAACCGTGTTTGTGAACGGGATGACCCTCATCCGCTCCCAGATCGCGTCGTCATCTGCATTTGCCCGTGGCTTGTGATTGGCTACGAGCCAAAGCTTCATCACCGGCTTGAAGTCGAACGCCTCCTTGTAGAGAAAACGACTGCTAACCGTATCGCCTCCAGTCAGCAGCTTGACGAGGGCAACGGCCAGGCTCCTCCCGTCCTCGACCTCGAGCGATAGGACCATCCGGCGGCCCACGAGCGAAGCGATGTCGTTCCGAGGCCCACCTTCCGCTCGCTGCTTCAGGAAGGTGTCGAAATCGGCCGTCTTCGCGTAGTCGCCGAGCGTGGCCTTGAACGCCTCAGCAAAGGTCGACTTTCCGGACCGGGTGGGTCCGTGGATGAAGAACAAGACCTCCTCTCGGGTGTCGCCCGTGAGCGAATACCCGGCAGCGCGTTGCAGAAACTCCCGCGAGCCTTCGTCGGGTAGCGTTTGGACAAGAAAGGAGTCCCACAGCTCCGAATGGGCGTTCGGGTCGTAATCCGCCGGCGCAACGCGAGTCTCGAGAGCCGCTCGGTCATGGGGCAGGAGAGCCCCTGTCCTAAGGTCCACGACTCCGTTGAGCGCGACAAGCCGCCATGGGTCGGCATCGAGCTGGTCGACCTTGACTTCGATCCCCGGCTCCACGCTCGCCCGGTTCAGCATCGCCCGGATCCGTTGGTCGTTCTCCGACTGGTTGGACCACCTGGTCATTGCCTGGCGCCGGGCCGGGTCGTCGACTTTCGAGGCTTCTACGAGGACACGGCGCACTGTTCGTTTGGCCCGACGCTCAGCCTCACTGCCCCCGTCCGTGTCCCAGGTCCGGCCGTCCCAGTGCATCCACGATTTCATCCCCCGAACGTACCTTAGGTCCTCGCCGTGCCAGGCTACGAGCCGTTCGGCATTCCCGATATCCGTATCGCGGAAGTCCTGTTCGCGCTGCGGTACCGCGCCATCTACGGCGGCCTCCTTATCCGGAACCGTCCCGGAAATTGCATGGCCGTCTGGTGCCCCAAAGTGGATGCTCCGGGCACTGTGCTCTCCCAATACCTCCAATGTTACGGGTACGGCCTGATCAACCAGTGTCAGCAGCGACTCGCGCGAATTGCCGGCAGCGATCCAATCGCTGACGTCACCCTTCGCCGCGAGCCCAGGAAGCTCCAGGATCCGCACGTCGCGGCATCCTGCCCTCATCAAGGATGCCGCAACCTCCCGTGCGTGCTTTCTGCCCGGGTCATCGTTGTCGGGCAGGATGACGGCCAGACGGGTACGGTTGAGCAACCTTGAATAGGAGTCGTGCCACTTGCCCGCTCCCATGGGGTTGGTGGTCGCTGCGAGCGCCCAGTTCTCGAGCTGATGCACGTCGGCCTCTCCCTCGCAGAAAAAGAGGGGCTCTCCGTTGTCACCCACATTGAGTGCTTCACGGAGTTGGAAGGGGATCAGCGTGAATCCCGGTGGCTTCTTCCACTCCCATCTTCCCTCAACCCAGTATCGCTGGGTGAATCGCTTGGGGAAGTGGCGGATGGTCTCGGAGACCGGGTTGCCCGCTTCATCGAGGTATGTGTAGTTCGCGACCTTTTCGTTGCGGAGAGCCCCGGCTCCCTGCCGTCGGCCCATGGCCGGCGCATCAAAGAGATCGGCCATTGTGAGGTTCATGCTGCTTACGACCGCCTCGGCGCCGCAGCCCGCGTGGCAGGTTACAAGGACTTTGCCCTCGGCGGTCGAGATGGACAGGCTGGGGTTCCGGTCGTCATGGGCGGGGCATAGCGCCTGCCAGCCGGCGCCCGAGCGCCGTGGGCGCTTGCCCATCTCCTCGAGGCGATGGACGAAGCGCTCGGCGGCGCTGTCGCCCTGGGGGAACGTGATCGCGCTCATGACGCACACTCCTGCGTCGCAGGCGCGATCCGTCCACCACGCCGCCGCAGAAGCTCTGGCGAGGCCGAAACTGGTGACTGACCTAAAAGTGTGCACGAACTATGAAGAACAATCGGGGCACATCCGGAAGATTGGTGCTGCGGAATTCTCGTGAAAGAGACTAGTTTGGTACCTCTTGGTACCTCATTGTGCCGGATGTGTTCATCGCTACGTGAGAACTCAAAATCCCGTATGGGCAACCATGTGAGGGTTCGAGTCCCTCCTCCGGCACCATTTTGTTGCAAGGGGTTACGGTTCATTTCTAGAATCTCCTTCAGGTTGGTTTTCGTGGATTGTACACAAACTTGACCTTCTCGCTTCTTCAATGCCCGCTTGATCGCCCTGCTCGCTCGCCTCATTCCATCAG
>JANXVU010000154.1 GCA_025351485.1 Candidatus Eiseniibacteriota bacterium
GGCTTCTCAAGGAAAGCTTCAGTTCAGGGCGATGATCTGGGCTCCGAGGGCCTGTGCCCCGGTGCCGTTCACGAACCCCCGGGCAAACACGGTGTAGATCTTGCCGTCTTGCAGCTGGATTCCCGGCAGCGGGAGCACGACCGTGCTCGTTCCGGCGAGTCTCACCTCAAGGTTGTAGGTGCCGGCGGGCAGCGGGGTCAGCGCGCTGTACTGCTTGAAGGCCCGGTTGCCGAACACCACCCCTCCCCCGGTCACCGCAATGTCCACGGGCGGTGCGCCCGGAGAAAGATGGATGAACCGGACGTGCGCCTTTCCGGCGGCGGGAGCCGCCAGGGTGTCCACCAACACCAGGGGCGCGATCCGGCTCACCGAGTCCACCGCGAAGACGGTGTAGCTCCCGCCCTCGGCCAACACCGGGGTGGCGTCGATGACGGTGGTGGAGGTTCCGGTCACCTTCACCTTGAAGTTGCGCCCCCCCGCCGGAACATCCAGATATCCAGTGCCGAGCGGGAAAGTGAGAGGCGGCAGCGCGACCTTGGCTTCATCCACGTACAGGTCGACTCCGGGGGCGTTGGGAGAAGCGTGGACGACGCGAACGTGCGCCTTCTGCGGGACGGGGTTGGCGATCTTTTCGTCGCCACAGCCGTTCAGAGAGGCGGCTGCCAGCGCAAGGGTCAGTGCCGATGCAAATTGGATGGAACGGGTCACAAAAACCTCCATGAACGCGGAGCCGGGGCCCCTTTACACCTCATCGAGCGGCCTTGGGTGAGTCGTCCGCCTGTTGCCGGACTTGCACGATGGGATGCGGGGGATTGCCCGAGGGATGCTCCGCGAACAGGTTTTGAATAGTATTTTGTTCCAGGTTGACGTCTTTGCGGAGGACGACCCGCCCAGCGGACGCAGGAAGAGAGACAGATGGCACGAAAGGAGGATTGGCCAACCGGCAGGCACGGCGGCCGAGGAAGGAGCGGTCCTAGGCCTGGGGGCCTTTGTGCTTCGACTTGCGAGCCACCACGAAGATCACCGCCGCGGTCCAGGTCGGGAAGAGGTCCAGGAATGGGATCAGTTCGTTGACGAATGCCGGCGCAAAAGCGATGTGCCATCCCAGGAGCCACACCATCAGGCCCCCCACAAGGACATCCACCCCCGCCTCCCACGGGGCCACGCCCCCGGGAGCGAACAGCGGCAAGAGGCCCAGTTGGAGCCCATCGGCCGCGAGCGCGATTCCGAGGCACAAGAGCGCGCGGGGGGAGCGCCAGGTGAAGCGGGGAACGGCCGTGGCCGGCCGTGTGACGGGGCCCGCGTGGACTTCGGGGTCCAACCGCGCCGGCACTCGTGGCTCTTCGCTCATGGCCTCCTCCTTCCCCCGGGACTGATCGTCCGGCACGGAACGCAGCCCCCCGCAGTCCAGACCCGCGATGTGCGCGGCGCCCCGTTCGCGCTCCATGGCGAAAGGAAGCATACCGCATCCCGCTCGCGGGATGACGAAAAGGGGCGACCCGCGCGGGCCGCCCCTTTTCAGTGGATGCCCGAATCCGGGAACGGCTACCGGGCCCTGGCGACCTGGAAGACCTGCCCGGATCCAGGGGAGAGCTTGATGCTGGCGATACCGGTCCAGGTCTCGGAGATGCCGGTGACGCCATCGGTGGCGGTGACCTTTCCGCCCCACGGGGCGGTGTCCAAGGTGACCTCGCCCGCCTGGCGGCCGGCGTTGATCGCCACCAGGAAGTCTTCCCTGCCATCGCTTCGCAGATAAGCGTAGGTCATCCCCGAGGCCTGCACGGTGCGGAAATCGCCGGTGCGCAGCGCCGCGTGCGCTCCGCGCAAGTTGGCCAGCTTCCGGTACCAATCGTGCACGTCCACCCGCTGCGGGTCCTTCTGCCAGTCCCACAGGAACGGACGCCTGCAATCCGGGTCACGCCCGCCGGCCATGCCGATCTCGTCCCCGTAGTAGATGCACGGAGCGCCCACGTAGGTCAGGCCGAAGAGCGCGGCCAGCTTGAGACGGCCCAGGTCGTTGCCGTTGTCGGTCAGGAACCGGACGGTGTCGTGGCTGTCGATCAGGTTCATCATGACCTGCGTGGCCTGGCTCGGGTACGTGAGCCGCCCGGTGGCCAGCGAGGCGTCGAAGTCTTCAGCCGAGCCCTGACCTTTTCCGATGAACTTGTTCACCGGGTCGCGGAAGAATGCGTAGTTCATCACCGCGTCATACATCCCCGGGCCCACGTGATCCGTGGCGTTGCCCCACAGTTCCGCCACGATGTAGGCGTCGGGTTTCACCTTCTTCACCCGCTCGTTGTAGAGCTTCCAGAACCAGTCGGGCACCTCGTTGGGCACGTCCAGGCGCACGCCGTCGGCGTCCATCTCCTTCAGCCAGAACTCGGTCGCGTCCAGCAGGTGGTTCACCAGCGGCCAGTTGGGCTTGGCGTCGGCGATGTTCTTGACCGCGTTCTCGGCAGGGTCGGGCCGCGAGAGATCGAAGTTGAGGTCGGGGAGATCGCCGAAGCCCCACCAGCACTTGTAGTAGTCGGAAGGTTTCCAGGCGCTCTTCACGTTCGGCCATCCCTCGGGGAGCGGCCAGCGGGTGAACTCGTACCAGTCGTAGTAGGGGCTGTCCTTGCCTTTTTCCACCGCTTCCTTGAAGGCGTAGTGCGCGTTGCCCGAGTGGTTATAGACGATGTCCAGCACCACGCGGATGCCCTGCGCCTTCGCCTCCTTGACGAACGCCTTGAACTCCTCGTTGGTCCCGAAGTGCGGGTCCACCTTCTTGTAGTCGGCGCCGTCGTACTTGTGGGTCGACTTGGCCTCGAAGATCGGGTTCAGGTAGATCACCGTCACGCCCAGGTCCTTGAGGTAGGCGAGCGACTGGCGCACACCCTCGATGTCTCCGCCGTAGAAGGCCATCCAGTCGCGGCCGTCCGGGGTCCACGCGCACTGGGTGAGCGCCGCCGAGTTGGCCCAGTCCGTGACCAGGTGGTAGTACTCGGTGCGGTCCGGATCGATTTTGCCCGAGGGCGGATCGCCGTGCTTGCCCTGGTAGTACCATTCTTTGAAATCCTGGTCGTTGGACTTGTTCCCGTTGCGGAACCGGTCCGGGAAGATCTGGTAGATGACCGCGTTCTTGACCCAGTCTGGGGTGAGGAACGGGGGGAACTTGGAAGCGTCCCAGGCGAACAGATCGTGCCCGGGGGTGTCGGAGAATCCCTTCCGGGTCAGGTACGAGGTCTTGGGCCCGTCCTTGTAGGCAAACTCATAGCTCGCCCCGGCCGGCAGGGTGGTCTCGGCGCGGAAGTACTCGAACACCTTGTCCTGGTTGATCCTGGGCATGGCAATGGTCGTGTTGCCGGTAGCGGAGTGCACCACCAGGCCGACCGACTCCACGTCGCTGCGGTGCGCGCGGGCCGTGAACTGGGCGCGGCCAGCGCCCAGGTTGTTCACCTCGCTGGCCGTCTGCTCGTGCGTCACGCCGTCCTCGAAGATCTTCCCGTCCCCCACCTTCACGTCGATGGCCTTGAAACGGTCATCCACGTTGAGGATCGAGTTTTTCCCTCCGAAACCGTCGTCGGAGTTGCCGTCTTCCCCGGCCTTGTCCTCGGTCCAGCCGTTGCCGTTCACCACGAACTTGTACTGGTAGGCGCCGGGCGCGAGCAGCAGGTTCGCGGTGTAGACTCCATCGCCGTCCGGATCGGTCATGGGGGACTTGCCCACCGTCCAGTCGTTGAACGAACCGGCCACGCACAGGGACTGCGGCTTGGAATCAGGCTTGAATTTGAAGGTGACGTTGCGCAAGCCCATCGCCGCGGGACTGGCCTTCTTCACGGTGGTCCCGAAACCCGCCACCAGGGGCTGGTCCTTGATCACCAGCACGGAGTTCTGCCCGCCAAGCCCGTCGGAAACAAAGTCCGCCGCGGATTCGTCGGTGAACCAGTTGCTTCCGTTCACCACGAACTTATAGAGGATTTTGCCGGGCGGCAGGTCCAGCTTCGCTTCCCAAACGCCATCTTTGTTGTCGTCGGTCAACGGATTCGCGGTGGTATTCCAACCGTTGAAGTCCCCCGCCACGCTCACCGAGGAAACGCCCCCGATGACCGGTTGATAGCGGAACGTGATCGAGGTCGCCGAGGCGATCCCGGCCATGAGAACGAGCAGCAGGAATCCCGTGGCCAGGGTTCCGGTGAGATGGACACGGGTTCGCGTGCAATGCTCTTTCATGGAGCGATCCCCTCGTAGGTTGAAGTGCCTGCGTGCGACGATGGATCTCCGGGTCGGGAAACGGCCCCGGGGCGATCCGGCTACTTGTTGAATCCCAGGGAGAAGGCCGCCTCCAGGTCGTGCCTGGAAAAGGCCCGGAAGGCGATCATGGTCTCCGTCTCCAGGATGCCTTCCACCCGCAGGAGCTCGGCGGTGACGAGTTCGGCCAGCCGGTCGTTTTCCTTCACGCGGATGATCGCCGCCAGGTCCCACCGGCCGGCCACCGAGTAAACCTCCGAAACTCCGGGAATGTCGGCGAGCTTTTCGGCCACTTCGTTCACCCTGCCCCGCTCGACGTGCATCAATAGGATGGCTGTGACCACGGGTCCTCCTTGCGGGTATCCACCGTGCGGGATCCATGCCCTCCCGCACGCATCGAATGATTCGAGGCCATGTTAATGTCTGTCCGGGAACCTGTCCAGCCGGATGCCTGCGGCGCGTGGCGCCCGGAGGAGCCCGGTGCCCCGGTCACACCCCCGCCGGCCGGGCGTACCTGCCATGACAGCGCGTGGTGGGCCGGGAAGCGGCGAAATGCGCGCGGAACCCCATCGGGAGGATTGTAAAATTGAAGATCATGACGAGGCTTGCTCCGTGGATCCTCTCGGCGGCTGCCGCCCTGGCCTTGGCGGCCGGCGCCGCGGCGGGCGCTTCCGTGCGTCCCGAGAGCGAGTCGTTGAAGCCGGTCATCCGGACCGATGCCCAGTGGCAGGAATTGCTGGATCCCCAGGCCTACCGGGTCCTTCGCCACGAGGCCACGGACATCGCGTTCACGGGCGACCTGTGGAACAACCACCGAAAGGGACTGTACCGCTGCGCGGGGTGCGGTCTCTCGCTTTATCATTCGGACGGCAAGTACGAATCCGGCACCGGCTGGCCCAGCTTTTGGAAACCGCTGGTGCGCTCCCACCTGAGATTGAGGCCGATATCCAGCGGTCTCGATAGTTTTTCCGAAGTAAAATGCGCGCGCTGCGGCGGACACCTGGGACACGTGTTCGACGACGGGCCCGAGCCCACCGGCAAACGGTACTGCATGGACGGATCCGCCCTGAAGTTCGAGCCCGCCAGGTAGCGTCGCCCCAGCTCCAACGAAGAACGCCCGGCCCGGGAAATCCCGGACCGGGCGTTACTATTTTTTGCATTCCGCGCTAGCGACGGATGGGCCTCTGCGAGACTCCCTTCCACGTGGGCCGGGCCGGCCGCGGAGCCTGCACCGTTCCCGTGAAGGGCGGGCGGCCCTTGGGGAAGGTCAGGATCCAGCCGTCGAAGCTGAACGTGATGGTATTCGCGGTCAGATAGTTGGCGGCGCTGAAATCCGTGTAGAGCAGCGCGCACTTGGTGGCTCCACCCGTGGTGAAGCACGAGGCGGTGCTGAGCGACGTGGAATTTCCACAGAAGGCCGTCGGGATGAACCCCAGCGTGTTCACGCAGGTCCCGATCTCGGATTCGAACTTGGCCGGGTTGGCCAGATCCTGCGAGAACGTCGCCACGTTCACCTGGATGCTGCTGCAACTCGGATCCACGTTGATTCCAGAAAAGCCGGGCTGCTGGATTCGGAGCTCGGCCTTGCCGGTGCCGTCCGGGTGGAATCGGAAGGCCATGCCGCACCCGCGCGCGTCCGCGACCACGTTGGTGTACCCGAACTGCAGCGAGGCCAGGAAGTTCGACGTGAAATTGGCGTGGCCCGCGGCGTCCATGCTGATGGTCACGTAGGCTGTCTCCGGCGGACGGTGGCCCGCGCCGGTGACCGGGATCCCCGTGCAGGCGGTGTTTCCGGTCTGCAGCGTGCAGGGCTGGGCGCCGGTCCCGAGCGGGCTGAAGAACACCTTGAAGGTGGCCGCCTGCCCGGCGGGAAGGCTGTAAAGCCCGGTGCCCTGGACGGTGTACACCGGGCACGGACTGGTCACCTTGCCTGCCAGGGTGGCGCCGCCGGTGTTGGTGATGGTAAAGGTCCTGGATGCGGCCGTTCCGAGGTTCACCGTGCCGAAGTCAAGCGACGCCGGGTTCTCCAGGCAGGCGGCTGCCAGCTGGCCGGTCCCGGAAAGCGAGACGCTCGAACATCCCGGTCCCACCGAGACGCTGCACGTGCGCACCACTGCCTGGGTGGGGCTGAACCGCACCGTGAACACCGCCGAGTCCCCGCCCGCGAGGCTGTAGGAACTCGCCCCGACCAGCGAAAAGTCGGTGCAGGATTCCGACACGCTTCCGCTCAAGGTGCCGCCGCCGACGTTCTTCACCGAAAACGTGCGGTCCACGGTCGTCCCCAGGGTGGCCACCCCGAAGCCGAGCGAAGGCGGACTGACCTGACAGGCCGGTGGCAGTTGCCCGATGCCGGAAGCGGAAGTGGCGCCGCACAGGCCGCCGGCGTTGACCAGGCAGGTCTGCAGGCCGCCGCCCGAGGGCGTAAATCGAACCGTGATCCCCGCCGACTGGCCGCGGCTCAGGCTGTACGAGGCGTTCCCGACCACCGCGAACTGCGGGCAGGGAGAACTGACCGTTCCCGTCAGGGTGCCCCCACCGCCATTCGTAACCGCAAGGGTGCGGTCCACGCTCGATCCCACGACCACCGAGCCGAAGTCCAGGGCCAGGGGTTGGGCGCATCCCGGAAGCTCATCGCCCGAACCGATCAGCCCCACGGTTCCGCAACCGGTCCCAGGGTCGAGATTGCAGTTCTGCGGCCCCAACCCGGTGGGCGCGAAGCGAACCGTAAAAGTCTTCGATTCGGAGGCGGCGAGCGAATAAGCGCTGTCCCCGACGAGCCCGAAGCCCCCGCACGCGGACCGGACGATCCCGCTGAGGCTTCCCCCGCCGGTATTGGTCACGCTGAACGTCCTGTCGGCCGTCTGGTTCAGCAGCACCGTTCCAAAATCCAGCGAGGTCGGGGCGATCAGGCAGGACGTGGGCGCCTGGGCCACTCCGATTGCGCTGATGCTGCAGCCCGACGATCCGGTCTGGATGGTGCAACTCTGCGCCCGCGAGCCCAGGGGCGTGGCCCGGCCAACACGGCTGCGTGCCGGCGCCGCGGACGAGCTCGGAATGAACCGGACCGTGAAGGTGGCCGACTGGCCGGCGCCCAGATTGAATACCGGATTGCCCACGATGACGAATCCGCTGCAGCCCGCGGAAACGTTTCCGGGCAGGTTGCCACCGCCGTCATTGGTGACCGTCAAGGTGCGGTCGGCCGACTGGCCGATCACCACGATGCCGAAGTCGAGAGAGGCAGGATGGACCACGCAGTGGGGCGGCGGCGGCGGATCGACCGCGTTTCCCGTGAGCGGAATATGGCAGCTGCCCGCGATCAGCGAACACGCCGCGGCCCCTGCGGAGGACGGCGAGAACCGCACGTTGAAACTCTGGCTCTGCCCGGCCGGAATGCTCACGCTGCTGCTCCCGGTAACAGTAAAGGCCGGGCACGACGTGGTCAGAGAGCCGGCGAGCGGCTGCCCGCCCACGTTGAATACCTGGAGCGACCGGTCGGCGCTGCTCCCCACGACGACTGTGCCGAAATCCAGCGCCCCGACGGCGAGGCTGCAGGCTGCGGCCCGGGGCCCCGGAGGCGGCGGGTTGGTGGTCTTGGATTTTCCACAGGAAATCATGGCGAGGACCGCGAGCAGCGCGGCCCCAAAGTGCGAAAGGATGCGGATTCGGGGCGATCCAGTCATGCTTTTTGAAACCTCCGCGATGAGCGCATTCCGTGGGGTGGACCGTATGCATACATGCAAGAACCGGCCCGGGAAGAATCGCGCGGCCATGGCGGCTCAACGCGCAGTCCCGCCCTGGAATTTTGAGCGAATTCCGGGAACGCGGACGCCCGGCCGGCGGGAGCCTCACGGGATGCCGGGCATTCTGCCACGATCTACCCCGATCCGGAAGGATCGGTTCCGCCCGGACCCGGCGGGGCCGGGGTCAGGCGAGGCCGGCTGCGGTCGGCAATTCGGTCTTGCCGGTGGAAGGACGGCCGGAACGCTCGCCCACCTGCTGGCGCCACATGGCATAGTACAGGCCCTTTTCAACCAGGAGTTCCTCGTGGCGGCCGGCTTCCACCACCCGCCCGTTCTCCAGCACGAAAATGCGGTCGGCGTGCAGCACCGTGCTGAGCCGGTGCGCGATCAGGATGGTCATGTGGCTCTGGCGGGTGGATACGTCGCGGATGGTCCGGTTGATCTCGTACTCGGTGATCGAGTCGAGGGCCGACGTGGCCTCGTCGAATACCAGGAGGTTGGGCCGGCGCAGGAGCGCGCGGGCGATGGAAAGGCGCTGCTTTTCTCCCCCCGAGACCTTCACGCCGCCCTCGCCGATCACCGTGTCCAGGCCCTTGTCGGCCCGGTCCAGCAGGGTGTCGCAGGCCGCCTTGCGAAGCACGTCCATGCACTCGGCGTCCGTGGCGCCGGGGCAGACGAACAACAGGTTTTCGCGGATGCTGCCCGCGAAGAGCTGCGTCTCCTGCGTCACGAAGCCGATCTGCTCCCGGAGTTGGTCCATGTCCACCTGGTCTCCGGGAATCCCGTTGTACAGGATGCGCCCGCTCTGGGGCGGATAGAGCCCCACCAGCAGCTTGACCAGCGTGCTCTTGCCCGAGCCCGACGGCCCCACGAACGCCAGCGTCTCCCCCAGCCTGGCCTGGAAGGAGATGTCGGAAACCGCCGGGGAACTGGCGGTCGCATGGGTGAAGGTGACGTGTTCGAATTCCAGCCGCGCCACCGCCCCGATCCGCGCCGGGCTGTCCGGCTTGCGGTCGCGCGGCGTGTCCAGGATGTCCTGGAAGTTCTTCAAGGAGACCTCGGTCTCACGATAGATGTTGATGATGTTTCCCAGTTCCTGGAGCGGCCCGAAGATGTAGAAGGAATAGATGAACAAGGAGAAGAACTGCCCCACGGTGATCAGCCCGGCGTGGATCATATAGAGCATCATGAACATGATGCAGGTGCGCAGCAGATTGACCGAGGTTCCCTGCACAAAGCTCAGCCCTCGTATGAACCGGACCTTCTTCAGCTCCAGCTGGAGAATCCGCTCGGTGGTGCTGTTCAGTCGGGCGATCTCCTGCTGGGCCAGGCCCAGGCTCTTCACCAGCTCGATGTTGCGCAGGGACTCGGTGGTGGCGCCGGCCAGCGAGGTGGTCTCGGCCACGATCACCTTCTGGATGGCCTTGATCTTCCTGCTAAGGACCGAGCTCAGCACGCCCAGGAGCGGGATGGTCAGGAAATAGACCGGCACGATGATCCAGTGCACCGTGAACGCGTACACCATCACGAACACGATCCCGACCAGGGTGGTGAACAGCGTGTTGATCGAGGCCGCGATCAGCCGTTCCACGTCGGCGCGGACCTTCTGGAGCTTGCCCAGGGTCTCGCCGCTGCGCTGATCCTCGAACACCGAGTAGGGCAGTTCCAGGGAGTGGCGCAGCCCATCGGCGTAGAGCTGGGCCCCCAGCCGCTGGGTGATGGTGTTGAGGTAGTAGTCCTGGAAGTTCTTGGCCACCCTTGAAATGAAGGCCGCGCCCACTGCCAGGCCCAGAAGCAGGCCTACGCCCCTGAAGAACTCCGACGTGGTCAGCTTGTTATGCGGGGTGACGAACTTGTCGATGATGTGACGAAAGATGGCCGGATCAAGCAGCGAGAAGACCTGATTGATGGCCGCCAGTGCCAGTGCGACCGTGACAAGTTTCCAGTAGTTCCGCAGGTAGCGAAGCAGCAGACTCATGAAAGTCGGGACCTTTCGGGTGGCCCGGGGGCCGGCGTGAATTTCTCGACTTGGTGGTTCCGCATGGCAAAGACCGCGACCGGAACTTCCATGCCGACTGGTAGTTCCACGCGGGACGTCGAGGGAACTGGGATCTCGCCTTTGTGGCCGTCCCCCCCGGGAAGCAGTCCCCTTCGGAGGGTGTCCGAGCATTGGATGGCGCATCTTACCACAGGGTTCCGGAGAACCTACCCCGCGTTCGAATCTGCTATATTCTGCCCCGCTCTGGCTCCCCCCATCGATTCGCTGCCAGTCCACCACCCAAGAGAAAGGACCACACCGTGAAGCTCAGGTTCCTGGTTTGCGCCGCGCTTCTGGCCGCCGGCGTTCTGATCCTCCCCGGTTGCGGCAGCGACTCCGTGACCGCGCCCACCGGGCCGGCGTTCGATGACCCGAATGCGACCGAGCCCACCGCGGGAACGTGGAAAACCTATGTGCTGGCCAGCCCGTCCGTCTATCGCCCGGCGGCTCCGCCGGCCAGCGCTTCGCAGGCCTTCAAGGATGAGCTGGCGCAGCAGAAGACGTATATGTCCAGTCGCACGCCCAACACCCAGGCCCGTATCGACTACTGGAACGGCGGCGTCGCCCGCCGGTGGAACGAGTACCAGCGCTCGTTGATCATGCACATCAAGCCCAACCCGCCGCGGGCCTCCAGGGGCCTGGCGCTGGTCTCCATGGCGATGTACGAGGCCATGGTGGCATCCTACGACGCCAAGTACTTCTACAAGAGGCCGCATCCTTCGGCCTACGACACGACCATCCATGTCTACGGGGCGGTGGACCACAGTCCGTCCTACGTGGATGAAAAGATCGCCATGGGACGCGCGGCGTGCGACGTGCTGGCTTTCCTGTTTCCGGACTCCATCGCCGAGATCCAGGCCCGCTTCGGCGATCTGCGGACGGCCGAGCTCCAGTCGGGCAACCACTTCCAGAGCGACGTGGACGCCGCCTTCGAGCTCGGAGGAAAGGTGGCCGAGGCGGTCGTCTCGCGCGCGGGAACCGACAACTCCAACGCCGTGAACAGCGACCATTCCCCGGTGGGCCCGGGCTACTGGGTCCCCACCCCTCCGGCGTACCAGCAAAACCCCGTGGAACCCGCGTGCGGACTGTGGAAACCGTGGGTCCTGGCGACGGGAGCCACGCTGCGCCCGGCCGCTCCGCCGGCGGTGGACTCCCACGAGTTCATCCTCCAGAAGCAGGAAGTGTACGACGTGAGCCGGTCGCTCTCCGAGGAGCGTAGGCAGATCGCGCTGTTCTGGGCGGACGGCGGCGGCACGGTCACGCCGCCGGGGCACTGGAACCAGATCGCCGTGGACATGGGAGTGGCCAAGGGCCTGAACGAGCCGCGCATGGCGCGCATGCTCGCGCTCCTGGGCTTGGCCCAGGCGGACGCCTTCATCGCCTGCTGGGAGTGCAAGTACCACTACTGGTGCGTGCGCCCGGTCACGCGGATCGACGCGGATATCGACACCAGCTGGGTGCCCCTGATCGCGACCCCGCCATTTCCGTCCTTCCCTTCGGGCCACTCCACCACTTCGGGCGCCGCGGCCACCGTGCTGGGCTACCTGTTCCCCGAGGATGCGGTGGCGCTGCGCCAGATGGCCGGGGATGCCATGAACTCGAGGCTTTATGGTGGGATTCACTTCAGCTTCGACAATCTGACCGGGTTCAACCTGGGCGCCGGCATCGGCAGCCGGGTCACCGCGCTTGCGTCCCGGGACGGCGCCCCGGCGCGCCCCTCCCGCCAGCCGGTGGCGACCCGCCTGTTCGTTTCGTCGCGCTCGAGTCGGGCCCCGGCGGGCGCGAGTCTACGCAACGCCGCCGACTAGCTCCCGCGCAGCCCAAAGAAAATCCCCGGGCGGAATGTTCCGCCCGGGGATTTCTGCTTTGCAAGAGTCCGGGGAAAACGGGCCCACAAGCGGCCACGCTTGCTAAGCGGGCCCGCGGGGGCATGCGCCCCCAACCCCGGAAATCTGGAACGACGCTGCCGCCGCTATTCGACCTTCACCGGTATCGCCGCGCCCTTGCCCACGACTGCCTTGGGCAGGGTGACGGTGAGCAGTCCGTTCTTGAACGTCGCCTGGATCTTGTGCTCGTCCACGGCGAAGGGGAGCTGCACGGTCCGGATGAACGTGCCGAAGCTCCGTTCGGCCTTGTACACGTGCTCATCCAGCTGCCCCGACTCGTACTTCTTCTCGCCCTTCAGCGTCAGCGTCTGGTCGGCGAGGGTCACCTGGAGGTCTTTCGGATCGATTCCCGGCAACTCGGCTTTGACCAGGAGATTATCCTTGATCTCCTTGATCTCGAGCCTGGGGATCCATTCGCCGAGCGTGACCAGTTCGGGGAGTTCGTTTCCCCCGAATGTGTCGAGCACCCGGTCCATCTCCTTGCGGATGGCTGAAAGCCCGTTCCATGGTGTAAGCGCTCTCATGACATCCTCCTTTCGTTGCTCCCCGCTCCGGTCCCGTTGTCCAAGAATCCATAGGAGGCTCGAAGCAGAGTCCGTTTCTGAGGGATTCGCATGAAACGTGCCGCTGGCCAAAGGACGGACGGAAACTCGTTGCGAACGCCCGGATCCCCTGTCGCCCTTGATCTTGGGGGCAGGCTTTGGCCAACACGTAGAGCTCCGCTCCGGCCTGAAGATCGGCTCCGCGAGGGACACTTTGTCCATTGGACGGACATCGTGTCGAACCTCGGCTCAGTGCGCCCGGACAGTGAGCACCGGGCACCCGGCCAGGCGCACCACGCGCTCGGCCACGCTGCCGGCCAGCAGCTTTGTAAACCCCGAGCGGCCGTGAGTGCCGAGCACGATCAAGTCGCAGCGCCGAGAGCGGGCAATGCGCAGGATTTCCTCGAACGGACTGCCCTCGGCGAGGACCGCACGGACCTTGCTCGCGCTCTTTCCGGCCTGTGCGCTGGCCCGCTTCAGCCGCTTCTGGGCATCGTTGCGCGCCGCAGCCCGCACTTCCATGTAGACCTGAGGCGCCAGGTAGACGTCGGACGCCATCGGCTCCGCCAGCGAGAGCACATGGACCAGGGTGAGCTCGGCTGAATTCTGGGCCGCGAGCTGGACCGCCCTTTTGAAGGCCGGTGCCGACGCCTTGGAGAAGTCGGTCGCGCATAGAATGCGAGAAAAGACCTTGCTCATGTTCTGCTCACTTTCTTCGGCCGTTCCGGGGCCGCCGCCCGCGGGCTACCAGCACCGGGCAGGAAGAGAATCGAACCACCCGCTCCGCCACCCCGCCGCTTCCCGCCGACGCCCGCCGTCCGTGCGCGCCGATCACGATGAGGTCCGCCTTGCGGGTGCGCGCGATTCTAAGGATTTCCTCCCATGGCAGGCCCGCACCCACGAAAGGCCGGGCAAGCACCCCGGACCGCTGCGCCCTCTCGACGAAGTCCTGGAGCCGGGATCGGGCGCTGGCACGCCCGGCCCGCGTCAGGGCCTTGAACATCGAGTCCGAAATCCCGGTGAGCGCATCGAGGTGGCTGAATTCCGGCACGACGTGGACCAGTCCCACCGAGGCTCCGCCCTGGCCGGCCAGGCGCACCGCGAGTTCCCAGCCGTGCTTCGAGGCGTCCGAAAAGTCCGTGGCGCACAGGATTCGCCGGAACCCCGGGGCGCCGGCGCTCACACGGGCCTCCCTGCCCCTCCCGCCACGCCGCCACGCTTCCTGACCTTGGGGGGGCCAAGGACACGCTCCACCACGGCGACGATGGCCTCCGGTTGGATCGGCTTGCTCAGGAACTCAAGTACTCCCTCGCCCAGGGACTCGGCATACAGGTCCCAGTCGCCGAAGGCTGTCAGGACCACCACCGGCACCGAAGGGTGCCGCCGGTGCAGGTGATGGATCAGAGTCATGCCGCTTTCTCCCGACAGGGACAAATCGGTCACCACGAGCCCAAGTTGCGGGCCGTTTTGGCGCACCTGGCGGACGGCGTCATGCAGATTCCCAGCCGTGAGGCAGTCGTAACCCGCCCGCACCAGCACCCGCGAGAGGGCGGACAGAATGGCTCCGTCGTCGTCCACGACCAGAACGTTTTGGTGAAGTCGGGCGGTCACAAGCACCTCCGGGAGTCCATGCCAGGCTGGGGGCCGGATACAACGACCCTCCCGTTATTACAGCATGAAAAGTGCCAGCTATCGCCGCGGGGCGCATGGAGCTTGGAAGTGAGTGAAGGGCTGTCACTTGGAATCGGCGAGGCCCGGACCAATCATGGATCCGGATGGCTGCGGCTGACACTCTGTCGGAGGCGATGTGGTCAGATTGTCGGCAAGTCCTGCGGACCGGGGCGGCGAACCCGGCGGTAGAGTGTGCGGGCAGAAACGCCGAGCAGGCGCGCGGCCCTCTCCTTGTCCCCACCCGAGCGGCGGAGCGCATCCTCGATCAGCAACTCCTCCACTTCGGATAGAGGCGTCCCGGGGGGAATGTGGAGTCCCTCGCTCGAGGGCCCGGCCTGGGGCGACTTTCGGGCCGCGGAAAAACGCAGATCCTCGGCCCGCAGGACCGGTCCCTGGGCCATGACGGCGGCACGCTGGACCACGTTTTCGAGCTCGCGCACGTTGCCCGGCCAGGGGTAGTGGGACAACATCTCGACCGCCTCCGGAGAGATCGAGCGGGGTGGCAGCCCCAGGGGCGCCGCATGAACCTTGAGAAAGTGGGCGGTCAGCAGTGGAATGTCCTCCACCCGGTCCCGGAGCGGCGGAACTTCGATCTCGATGACGTTGATCCGGTGGTAGAGGTCCTCCCGGAACTTTTTCTCGTGGATCGCCTGGGCGATGTTGAGATTGGTGGCGCACACCAGGCGGGCGTCGAAGTGGACGTCCCGGGTGCTTCCCAGCCGCTGCAGGCAGCCGTCCTGGAGGACTCGCAGCAGCTTCGCCTGCATGGCCCCGGACATCTCCCCGATTTCGTCCAGGAAGAGCGTGCCTCCATCGGCCAGTTCGAACCGGCCCGGCTTGCTGGCGGCCGCGCCGGAGAAGGCGCCGCGCTCGTAGCCAAACAGTTCGCTTTCCAGAAGGTTTTCCGGGATCGCGGCGCACGAGATCTTGATCGCGCGCCCCGCGGAGCGGCGGCTCAAGCCGTGCAGAAGGTCGGCGACCATTTCCTTTCCGGTGCCGCTCTCGCCGGTGATCAGGACGGGAAGGTCCGATGGCGCCACATGGGCGACCATGCGCTTCAACTCGGTCATGGACGGGCTGGCCCCGATCATGCGGGACGGGCTGTCCAGCTCCGCGAGCCGGTCGCGAAGCCGCCGGTTTTCACTGGAGAGGGCCTGTTTGTCCAGCGCCCGCTCGACCACCCGCAGCAGCTGGTCGCGCTCCACCGGCTTCTGGATGAAGTCGTACGCGCCCTGGCGCATCGCCTCGACGGCCAGCTCCACCGTGGCGTGCCCGGTGATCAGGAGCACTTCCGTCTCGGGGGCGATGCCGCGGACCCGGCGAAGCAGTTCGATTCCGTCCAGGCCGGGCATCATCAGGTCGCTCACCACCAGGTGGGGGGCCTGTTCCCGGACCTGCTCCAGGGCGCTCTCGGGATCCCCGCAGGCTGTCACCTCGAAGCCCTCGCGGCGCAGCAGGCGCTCCAGCGTGGAAAGCAGCACCCGGTCATCATCGACCACCAGGATGTGGCTGGCTCGCGGAGGTGTCGTCATGGTCATGGAGTCAACACTCTGTTTCGCCGGCGGAGCTGTGGGTCATGAGCGGGAACTCTAGCGTGAACCTGGTTCCATGACCGGGGCCGGACTCGCACCGCACCTTCGCCCCGTGCTCCTCCAGGATTTGCCCGGTGAGCGGCAGCCCCAGCCCCGTGCCGCCGCGCTTGGTGCTGAAGAAAGGCTGGAAGATCCGGACCCGAACGTCCTCGGTCATGCCGCAGCCGGAGTCTTCGATCACGCACGTCACCGACCGGGACTGCCTCCGGGTGGAGACGACCAGGCGGCCGCCATCGGGCATGGCCTCCATCGCGTTTCGGACCAGGTTCAGGACTGCCTGCCACAGCTGGGCCTCGTCGGCCGCGATCTGGGCGTTCGGCGCTTCCAGGCCCAGGTCAAGCTCGATCCGGCGCTGCTGGAGTTCTTGCGACACAAGACCCATCTGGCTGCGAAGGAACGCATCCAGGTCCAGCGGCGCCAGCCGGACCTGCGGCAGCCTGGCAAAGCGAAGGTAGTCGTCCACCACGTTGTGGATGCGCTGCACCTCCGACTCGATCGGGTCCAGCAGTTCGCGGATCTCGGCGGTCTCGGCTGCGTGCACCTTGCCGCGGCCACGCAGCGTGTCCTGGATCAGGTCCAGGTTGAGCACGATGGAGGTGAGCGGGTTGCGGACCTCGTGCGCCAGCTTGGCCGACATGGTCCCCACCATGGCAAGCCTCTCGGCCTGCAGCTTGGCTTCCAGCAGCAGATGGCGCTCGCTCACGTCGCGGAAGATGGTCCAGACGCCGAGCTGATGGCCCGCGGGATCCCGGACGGCGGTACAGCTCACATCCACCATGACCGGGCTGCCATCGCTCCGGATCCGGCGGGTTTCGGAGCGGCGGGCGTAGCCGACCCGGAGAACTTCGCTCGCGAGATCGTGCGCCTCGTCTTCGGGAACTCCCGGAGGCATGAGCCGGTCCATCGGCTGCCCGATCATCTGTTCGCGTGAATACCCGAACAGGGCCGCCGCACCGGGGTTCCAGTTGCGGACAATCGCGCGTTCGTCCACCAGCACGATGGCGTCCTGGGACTGCTCCACCATGCTCGCCAGCTGGCTCTCGACGCGCACCCGCCGATCGTCCTGGCGGGAGGTGCAAATCGAGCAGGTGACGCTGCCATACGTGGAGATCACCTGGTTCACGGCATCGCTGGCCCGGGCGGCGATCCGAGCGCCGTCATCGGTGGGCACCACTTCGCGGATCACTTCGACCATAGCTTCCCTGCCCTGCAACAGGATGACGACGATCTCGAACTGGGCCCGGCCCTGGTCCAATTGCACCCTGGCAACGTTGGTGGCGAGAGGAACCGCCGGCCCCGGATCCCCGCCCTTGAGCACTCGGCGCATCGTGCGAAGGACTTCGCGGCACAACATGCGCAGTTCGGCCTCGGGCTTCGGATCTGCCGGGAAGCCCGACGCGCGCACGCCGTGGACCCATACATCCACGATCCGCTCCTCGTGCGATTCGAGGAGGTCGTGGGCCCGGCGATCCAAATCTGCAAAGGAAACGCTTTCCATGGCGGCATTATGACATTTAGCCCCGCGCCTGTCACGGGACCTCCGGTTTGGGTGGAGCCGGCTCGCCGTCCTCGTGCAGCATCCGCATGGCCGGCGTGCGCATGTCGTCGAATTGCCCCTGGCGGGCCGCCCACACGAAGGCAAGGACGGCGGCCAGGACCAGCAGCATCGCCAGTGGAACAACCAGGTACAGCACGCTCACGGCCGGGCCTCCCGGAACGAACGGGAGCGCCACGAGGCGAGCACCACGGTCAGGCTGCTCACCGGCATCAGGACCGCCGCGATCAAAGGGTCGATCACGCCGGTCATGGCGAGCCCCGCGCCCAGGACGTTGTAGCCGATGGAGAACAGAATGTTCCGGTGGATGACCCCCAGCGTGCTGCGGGAGCCGCGGACCAGTTCCACCAGGGGATGAAGCCCCGGGCGGGCCAGGAAAACGTCCGCCGCGGACAGGCACGCCTCGGCTCCTCCCCGCACTCCAACACCGACGCTGGCGCCGGCAATCGCGGCGGCATCGTTCACTCCATCCCCCACCATCACGACCGGCCCGCGCGCGCGCTCCCTTTCGATCACCGACAGCTTGTCTTCGGGGCTGGCGCCCCCGGTGCAATCCTCAGGGCCGATGCCGAGTCGCGCGCCGATTTCCCGAACCACTTCCGGATGGTCGCCCGACAGCAGCCGCACCCTCCATCCCATTTCCCGCAGCATGAAGATCGCCTCCCTGGCTTCGGGGCGGATGCGGTCCCGGAAGGAGGCACGCGCGACCACTTCTCCGTCCACCGAGATGGAAACCGGTGTGAGGTCGGCCCCGGCCGCCACTCCCTGGAAATCGTCTCCTGCAAAGACCGGAGAGCCCACCCTCACACAGCGTCCGCCAATCCACGCTTCGATCCCGCCGCCCGCCTCATGGCGCACCTCCGCGGCCGCCGCCGGGGCCACCGCCGGCCAGGCTTCGCAAAATCCCGAAGCCACAGGATGGTTGGATTCCCGCTCCACGGCGACGACCAGAGGCTTGACCCACTCCGGTCCCTCCCAGCGCGCCAGGCGGATGACGCCTTCCGTGACTGTGCCGGTCTTGTCCAGGAACATCACGCCGCCCCGGGCCAGGGTCTCCAGGGCCGAGCCGCCCTTGATGAGCAAGCCGGCCCGCGCTGCCTGGCCGATGCCCACGGTCACCGCCAGCGGAGTCGCCAGGGCCAGGGCGCACGGGCAGGTCACGATGAGCAGCGCGATGGCGTTATCGATGGCGCGGTCCGGGCTCGCCCGCAGCCACCCCACCGCGGTCAGCACGGCCAAACCCAGCACCACGGCGACGAAAAGCCCCGCCATGCGGTCCGCCATGAGCGCTACCGGAGCGCGTCGCCGGGAGGCCTGCTCGACCTGGGCCATGATGCCCCCGACCCGGCTTGACTCGCCCGCCCGTTCCACGAGCACTCTCAGGGTGGAAGTGCGGTTGACCGTGCCCGCATAGACCAGGCTTCCCGGGCCTGCGCTCACGGGCCGGGGCTCCCCGGAAAGCAGCGACTGGTCGAGCGCGCTGGATCCCAGGAGGACGGTTCCGTCCGCCGGAAGAGTTTCACCGGGGCGAACTTCCACTTGCATGCCCGGAAGCAGGGCCTCGGAAGGCACGTCGCGCGTGCCCGCCTCGTCCACGATTCGGGCGGTGGAGGGCGCCAGCGAGTGCAGAAGTTCGGCGGAATCGGTGGCCCCGCGCTGGGCGTGCATTTGCAAGAATCGTCCCACCAGCAGCAGAAAGATGAGTGCAGCCACCCCATCGAAATAGATCGGGCCGTGGCCGAGGAACGTATTCACCGCTCCCCTCAGGTACCCCGCCCCGATCGCCACGGCCACCGGGACGTCCATGTGCAGGGTCCGGGCCCGCAGTGAGCCCAGCGCGCCCCGGAAGAACACCAGTCCCGGTCCAAACACCGCCGGAGTGACCATGAGGAGGCTCACCCACCGAAAGAACTGTTCGTGGGCGGCATCGATGCCGCCGAACCAACCGCTGTACATCGCGAGCGCGATCATCATGACGTTGCCCGCGATGGCGCCGGCGATGCCGATGCGGGCCAGCATGGCCCGGCCTTCCTTGCGCCGGAGCGATTCCATGGACAGGCCGCGGTCGGGATGGGGCGGGTAGCCGAGCGAATCCAGGAACCGGGCGGCGTCCGAGAGTTGCGCGTCGGCGCCGGCCCAGACCAACCGGACCCGCGAGCGCACCACGTCCAGCTCCGCGGCGGCAAATCCCGGAACGGCCAGCGGAAGGCGTTCCACGAGCCACACGCACGAGGCGCAACGAACGCCCTCCAGGAGCAGGCTGGTCTCCCGGAGGCCCGTGGCGGTGGGCCTCACGTAGAGCGCCTGGAATGCCGGATGATCAAATTCCTCGAACCCCTTGCGGCTGGGTTCGACCGGGACGCCCCGCCGGTCCGGCAGCGCATAAAATCCGTCGAGCCCGCACTCGGAAAGAATCCGGTGGGCGGCCAGGCAACCGGAACAGCAGAACTGCGGCCCATCCCCGCCCCGCCCCCACTGGGCGGGCACCGGAAGTCCGCAGTGCGCGCAGGAGGCCTCTTCCCTGCCTGCCCGGCCCGGCGCGACCGCGAGCTCAGCGAGCGACATGGGGGGCGCACACGGCGTGAACGGCCGTGCCTCCTGGGCCCGGCTGCAACTTGCCCGCAAGTGTGAGAAGTCCAAGCACCATGAGAAACCCCGCGGTGGCCGCGGGCAGGTAGCGCCGCATCGGCCCGAAAGCCCGCTGGGTCGCCACTCCCAGGCCCGCCATCACCGGGAGCGTCCCGGCCCAGAAGGCCGTCATCACCAGCATTCCCCCGAGCGGCGAGCCCGTGCCGGCTGCGGTGGCAACAAAGGTGTAGAGCCATCCGCATGGCAGCAGCGTCGAAGCCAGTCCCAGCCCGAGGCCGCACACCTCCGGGCCCCGCGCGCGCAGCGTGCGGACCAGCCCGGCGATGGGGGAAGCGCCGCCCGCGC
>JANXVU010000171.1 GCA_025351485.1 Candidatus Eiseniibacteriota bacterium
CTTCAACGGATCCGCAAACGCGAGAGCCTCTATTCTTCGACGGGAGCTGCCGCAATATTGTATCTCTTGCGGAAACGCTCGACGCGACCGGCAGTGTCGATCAGCTTCTGCTTGCCGGTGTAGAACGGGTGGCAGCTGGAGCAGATTTCGACGTGGTGGTCGCCCATGGTGGAACGGGTCTCGATGAGGTTCCCGCACACGCACAGGATCTTGCTGGTCTTGTAGTCCGGGTGAATTCCCTGCTTCATGTCATTTGCCTCGCTGTGTTTCGTCCGCCCAGTCGGGCCATGCTCGCGATCCGGGTCGACGGTCCGGCCGCCGCGAGCCGATGGACGATGTGATGGTTGACTTGAACCGGTGCCGCAACTGCTAAGAGTTCATCATGTCCAGGAACTTCTTGTTGGTCTTGGTCTCGCTCATCTTCGAGATGAGGAACTCCATGGCCTCGACCGGCGTCTGCTCGTTCAGGAACTTGCGCAGGATCCAGACCTTGTTCAGGTTCTCGGGCTCCATGAGCAGTTCTTCGCGGCGCGTGCCGGACCGGTTGATGTCGATGGCGGGGTAGATGCGCCGGTCGGCGATCTTGCGGTCCAGGATGAGCTCCATGTTGCCGGTGCCCTTGAACTCCTCGAAGATCACGTCGTCCATGCGGGATCCCGTCTCCACCAGGGCCGTGGCCATGATGGTGAGGCTTCCGCCGCCCTCGATGTTGCGCGCGGCGCCGAAGAAGCGCTTCGGGCGCTGCAGGGCGTTCGCGTCCACACCACCCGAGAGAATCTTGCCCGAGTGCGGCACCACGGTATTGTGGGCGCGCGCGAGGCGGGTGATGGAATCCAGCAGGATGACCACGTCCTTCTTGTGCTCGACCAGGCGCTTGGCCTTCTCGATCACCATGTCGGCCACCTGCACGTGCCGCTCGGCGGGCTCATCGAAGGTCGAACTGACCACCTCGCCCTGCACCGAACGCTCCATGTCGGTCACTTCTTCCGGACGCTCGTCGATCAGCAGCACGATGAGCACGATTTCCGGGTGGTTCTCGGTGATGCTGTTGGCGAGTTTCTGGAGCAGCACCGTCTTGCCCGCCCGCGGCGGCGACACGATCAGCCCGCGCTGGCCCTTCCCGATGGGCGTCAGCAGGTCGATGATCCGGGTCGAGATCTCGCGGTTCTTGTTTTCGAGCTTGATGCGCTCCTGCGGGTAGAGCGGCGTCAGGTTGTCGAAAAGGATCTTTTCCTTGGCGACCTCGGGGCTCTCGAAGTTGACCGCTTCCACCCGGAGCAGCGCGAAATACCGCTCGCCGTCCTTGGGCGGGCGGACCTGGCCGGAGATGGTGTCTCCGGTTCGCAGGTCAAAGCGCTTGATCTGGGACGGCGACACATAGATGTCGTCCGGGCCCGGCAGGTAATTGTAGTCCGGCGACCGCAGGAAGCCGTAGCCCTCGGGGAGGATTTCCAGGACCCCTTCGGCAAAAATCAGGCCGTTCTTCTGGGTCTGGGCCTCGAGAATCTTGAAGATCAGCTCGGACTTGCGCAGGCCGCTGGTACCGGGAACATTCATCTCCTGGGCGAACTGCAACAGCTCGGAGATGGTCTTTCCCTTCATTTCCTGCAGATCCATTCCTTCAACTCCTTCGTCGACGCTGGCAATCAGGTGGGGCCTGCGCCGGGCCGCTTGAACGGCTCATGTCTCTTGGGTGAGGGGTGTTCGTGAAAACGCGAGGTCTCCAGGGGTGGACGGATGCTTCAGGGTTATTTTGCAAGCCGCGCGCGCCGTGGGCGATGGGCCTGGCGAGCCGAGCGTAAGTGGCGTAATAGCCTGCCTGGGTGTGTCCTGATGTGGATAGAAAAATGAGGTTTGCGGAGGCGCCGGGCGGGGATACCGCTTGAGTCCGGCGACTACCAATTAGAGTAGTTTCGACGCGAAAGGGTGTCAACCATGTTTTTTTATCGCGGCGAGCCGGCCCGGAAGAAGTCCACGGTCCGGGAAAGCCCCTCCCGGAACTCCACCCGGGGCGCCCAGCCCAGCTCCCGGCGGGCCTTGTCCGCGTTGAGGTAGATCCGGGAGATCTCGCCGGCCCGAGGGGCGGCATGAATCACCGGATGCGGAAAGGCCAGCAGCTCACGAAGCGCCTCGTACACCTGGTTCACGCTGATCCCCACCCCCCAGCCCAGGTTGTAGGCCTCGCCCTCGCCCTTTTCCAGGGCCAGAACGTTGGCTTCCACGGCATCCATCACGTACAGGTAATCCCGGAGCGCTTCCCCGTCGCCAAAAATGGTGGGCGTCTGCCCCTGCAGCATCATCCCGATGAAGATGGCGTTCACCCCCGCCTCGCCCTTCGGATTCTGGCGCGGGCCGTAGATGTTCGGGTAGCGAAGCACCACGGTCTGGAGGCCGAACAGCCGCCGCTCCACTTCCAAGTAGTGCTCCACCGTGTGCTTGCTGATGCCGTAGGGCGCCTCGGGCGCCACCGGGTGGGACTCGTCCGCCGGAAGGTACCGGGGCTCGCCGTACATGGCGCCCCCGCTGGATATGTAGATGAAGCGCTTCACCCCGGCGCGGCGGCATTCCATGAGCAGGTGGCAGCTGCCGACCACGTTGATCATGGCGTCGTGGGCCGGGTCGTCCACCGACTTGCGAACGTCGATCTGGGCGGCGTGGTGGTTGACCACCTCGGGCCGGAACCCCGCGAAGACGCGGCCCAGCCCGTCCGGGTCCCGGAGGTCGACCTCGTAGAAGGCGGCCGTCGGAGGCACCACCTCGCGGAATCCGGTGCTCAGGTTGTCCAGCACCGCGACTTCGTGGCCCATGGCCAGATAGCGGTCCGCAACGTGGGAAGCGATGAAACCGGCTCCGCCGGTGACAAGAATGCGCACGAAATCTCCTAGTGGAACGAACGCCGGGGGGCGCGCCGGGAGAGAGCCCGGGGGTGGAACACGCTGTCGGCGAAGACGGGGTTCAGACGTGTTTCGGTGACATCGTATTCCTCCACCTCGCCTCCCGGACGGGTGAGCCGCTCGTGGAACGGGTAGAGCACGTCGTTGATGTCGCGGTAACTGTCGAGCTCCAGCACCGTGCGTGCCGAATCGGGACCTGTCTCGATCGACTTCAGAAAGTAAGTCTCGCCGTCGAACACCAGCACCCTGGGCTCGGCGCGGCCGCAGGTCACCTGGACCACGTGGTCCCTGAGGTCTCCCCGCCTGCGGTCGGGCAGCGAGGTCACCGCGGCCCTACGGGTGGGTCCCGCGAAGATCTCGTAGCTTCGCACGAAGAAGTCCGCGCGCGCCTCGTCCAGATCCACGCCGTCGAGCCTGGCTGCGGGCCCTGCGGCCGGCAGTCGCATGGCCGTCTTTCCGTCAAAGGCCAGCCTCCGCGCACGCGGGTCCGTTTCGGAGTCCACGCGGAAGCGGCCGCCCGCGAAGTCCAGCCAGGTCCTGCGCAGCCCCGTCCGGGATCCGGACCTGACCCGGCCGGACACCTGGATACCGTGGACCTTGGCGAGGTTTTCCCGCCCACCGATCGCCAGGGCCCCGCGAGACAGGATGTAGTCCGAATCATCGTGGGTGTTGCCGCTCGACCCGGCAGGAACGGCGAAGCTCAGGGCGATCGCGGCCCCGATCGCGGCCCCCGCCGCGCGGGACGCGAAAGGCCGGATCACTTGGGCTTCTTCCTCGACGGAGCCCGCACCGCCTTCTTGCGGGCCCCCTTGGCGGCCGGCGCGGAAGAAGCGCCCTTCTTCGCCGGGGACGCCTTGGGCTTGCGCGCGCGGGCCGGCGCTGTCTTGGGCGCGGCGGCGACCGGCTTGCGGGCGCGGGATCTTGCGGCGCGCGGCGGCGCCTTGCCCGGCGGCGCCTTCACGGGCGCCTCGGGAGCGGCGGCGGTGCCCGGGACCGGCCGTTGCTCCGGCGGGGACGTCGGCGCCTCTTCCCGAACGGCTTCCCCTGCACCCTCGCCGGCTTCATGCCCGCCTGAGGAACCGGGCCCCGCGGAGGCGGATTCCGAGGCATCCTCAGCGTCGCCGCGGCGGCGTCCGCGACGGCGGCGGCGACGTCCGCGCTTGCCCTCGGCCGGCCCATCCTCGGCGCGCGGAGCGGAGCCGTTCTCGGGCCGGCCGTTGGCCGCCCGCTCGTCGATCATGGCCTCGATGGCCAGCTCCTGCCCTTCATCCAGTTCCACGTCGTGGGCCGAGGCGCGGCCGGGGCCGGTGGACCACGGCGAAGCCGTCGTCACCCGCTCCGGTATGACCGGCGGCGGCGGCATGGGCGCTTCCGATTCGGTCAGGAGCCGGGTGAGCAGAAGCCGTTCCTCGGTCATCTCCAGCATGGCGTTGCGCACGCCCTCGCGCCCCTGTCCCGACACCTTGACTCCGCCGTAGGGCAGGTGGTCGAAGCGCAGGGTCGGATAGTCGTTCACGATCACCGCGCCCACCTCGAGCCCCCGGAACGCGGCCTCGATGCGGCGCTCGTCGTGGGTGAACACGGCCGCCTGCAGCCCGTAGGGCGAAGCGTTGACCTGGGCGATCGCATCATCGAACGCATCGAAGCTGCCGAGCACCGCCACCGGCCCGAACACTTCCTCGCGGTTGAGCCGCGCGTTGGCGGGAACGTCCTCCATGATGGTGGGCGAGAGGAGCTCGCCGCGGCGCTCCCCTCCGGCCAGCGTCCGCCCACCCGATCCGCGGGCCTCGCGGATCCAGTCCTCCACCCGGGTGCGGGCGGCATGGTCGATCATGGGCCCCACGATCGTCGCCGGATCGGAGGGGTCTCCCACTGCCAGGTCCTGGGTGGCATGCGAGAAGAGCCGGCTGAAGCGCCGGTACACGCTGCGTTCGACCAGGATGCGTTGCACGGAAATGCACACCTGCCCGGCGTAGAGGAACGCGCCCAGCGCCAGCCGCTCCGCGACCCATTCCAGGTCCGCATCGTGGTGGACGATGGCGGCGGCGTTCCCGCCCAGCTCCAGCACGCACCGCTTGCCGGCGGCGAGCGAGCGGAGTTTCCAGCCCACCTCGGCGCTCCCGGTGAACGAGAGCATGCGCACGCGGCCGTCGGTGGCCAGACCCTGCGCCATTTCCGGCCCGCACGGGACCACGCTGATGGCACCCTCGGGCGCGCCGGCCTCCATCACCAGCCGGCCCAGGTGCAGCGCGGCGGAAGGAGCCTGCGGAGCGGGCTTCACGATCACCGGGTTGCCCGCGGCCAGGGCGGGCGCAACCTTGTGGGCCACCAGGTTCAGCGGAAAGTTGAACGGAGTGATGGCCACGACCGGCCCGAGCGGGAAGCGCTCGGTTCGTGCCACGAAGTTTTCGGCGCCGGGTTCGGCGTCCGCGGCCCACGGCGTCGCCAGGCTCTGGCGCGCCTCGGTCGCCGCGATGGCGAAGGTGCGCGCGGCCCGCTCCACTTCAAGCTTCGAAAAACGGATGGGTTTTCCCGCCTCGGCGGTGATCAGGCGCGCGAGCGTTTCGCGGTCGCGCGTGATGAGGCGGGAGATCTCCGCCAGGAGCGATGCGCGCCGATGGCGGGGCTCACGCGCCATGCGCGGGGCCGCCAGGCGGGCCCCCTCGAGCGCCTGCTCCAGTTCGCGCGGGCCGGCCTGAGCCACGCGGGCGCACTCCCTGCCGGTCCACGGGTCGGTCACGGACGCCTGGCCCAGGCCGGGCATCCAGCGACCCGCCACCAGCAGTCGCCCGGCGTCGGGAAGGCGGCCCTGCGAAGAGGGCACATGGGGCGCCGGCGCCGGCCGGACGGACGTGGAAATCGGTTCTTCGCCCAGCACGGCCACGGCTGCGCCGGCCGGCGGCGCTCCAGGACCCGTGCCGCTACCGCGGCGCCTGCGTCTTTTTCTACTCACGAATCCGGAGGTCCCTTCCTGTCATTTCCGCGGGGGGATCCTGGCCGAGCAATCCCAGGAACGTCGGCGCCACGTCGGCGAGGATGCCCCCGTCGCGCAGCTTCAGCTTGTCCCGGTCCTCGGCCACGATGAATGGCACGGGGTTGGTGGTGTGGGCGGTGTGAGGCCCGTGCGTCGTTTCGTCCCACATTTGTTCGCAGTTTCCGTGGTCGGCGGTCACCATGGCTGCCCCGCCCTGGGCCAGGATGGCGTCCACCACCCGGCCCACGCAGCCGTCCACGGTTTCGACCGCCCGGATGGCCGCTTCGAGCACGCCGGTGTGGCCGACCATGTCGGGGTTGGCGTAGTTGACCACGATGGCGTCGTACTTGCCGCTCGCGATCTGGGCGAGCAGGCTCTCGGTCAATTCCAGTGCGCTCATCGTGGGCTCGAGGTCATAGGTCGCGACCTTCTTCGAGGGGATCAGGATGCGGTCCTCCCCGGGGAAGGGCGTTTCCTCGCCGCCGTTGAAGAAATACGTCACGTGCGCATACTTCTCGGTTTCGGCCGTGCGCAGGTTCTTGAGCCCGCGCGCTCCGAGCACCTCCCCGAGGATATTCTTCATGGGCTCGGAGCGATAGGCCACCGGAAAATTGAAGTCCTCGCGGTACTCGGTCATGGTCACCATGCCGATTCCGGGCAACTCGCGGGGAAACCCCTGGAAATCCGGGTCGGTGAGGGCCACGCACATCTCGCGGGTCCGGTCGGCCCGGAAGTTGAAGAAGATGGCGCCGTCGCCCTTCTGCATGGGCGCGCCCTCTCCGATCACCACGGGGTCGATGAACTCGTCGGTCTTGCCCGCCGCGTAGGAATCCCGGATCGCCTGGACCGGATCGTCGGCGTGCGGCCCCTTCCCCAGCGCCACGGCCTCGAAGGCCGGCTTCACCCGCTCCCAGCGCTTGTCGCGGTCCATGGCGTAGTACCGGCCGGAGACGCTCGCCACCCGTCCGAGGCCGACCCTGGCCATCCTGGCGACCAGGTGCTCCATGAAGCCGGCGCCGCTCCGGGGCGCGCAGTCCCGCCCGTCCATGAACGCATGGACGCACACGCGCTCCACGCCTTCGCGCCGGGCCATTTCGATCAGCGCCCACAGGTGCTCCTGGTGGCTGTGCACTCCACCGTCGGAGACCAGGCCCATCAGGTGCAGCGTGGAGCGCCTCTGGGCGCAAGCGTGCATCACTCCGAGGAACGCGGGATTGCGCAGCAGGTCGCCCGAGCGCACCGCGTTGTTGATCCGGGCCAGCTCCTGGAACACGATCCGTCCCGCTCCCAGGTTCAGGTGGCCCACTTCGGAATTCCCCATCTGGCCGGGCGGAAGCCCGACGGCTTCGCCGCAGGTGGTCAGGGTGGTCCACGGGTAGTTCGCCAGGAGCCGGTCGTAGGTCGGGGTGCGGGCCATTTTGACAGCGTTGTAGCTCGAGTCCTCGCGGATGCCCCAACCGTCCATGATCACCAGGGCCACGGGCCTGTGGGCGCTCATCTAGTGCCTGATCCTCTCCCAGCGGGTGGCGAAATCGAACTTGGGGTCGCGCTTGCTCGTGTGGCACTGGCGGCACACGGCCTCCCCCGGACGGGCAACGACCCCGCTCCTGCGCTCGGCGGGGCTGGCCGTCACGTGCTTCACGGCCGGACCGTGGCAGCTCTCGCACTGCACTTCCATGTAGATCGGCTGGGGGGAGTTGGCATCAAAGCCGCCCGGCTGCCCCAGGCCCAGCACATGGCACTTCAGGCACTCTTCCCGGGCCTGGTCCCTGGACTTCACCAGGGTGTCGTAGGCCCTGGCGTGGGCGGAAGACCGCCACACCTCCACGGCCTGTTTGTGGCAATTGGCGCACACCTGCACGGTCGCGAAGCCGGGCGCCCCCCCGGGGGCGCCCTCGCGCAGGGAAGTCTCGCCGCGCTCGCGCGCCAGCTGGTCCTTGAAGCCCGCGACCAGCGAGGCAACCGCCGGGTCGTCGTCGACCGTTTCGTCCAGCGCGATCTGTCGCCCCACGGCGTCCACGGCCCGGCCGTCCTTGTCGCAGGTCAGGCGAAGCTCTCCGATCCAGCGCCCCTGGTCCACGTTGGAGACCACCCAGGTCCCGCCCACCTTGATCGGCGGGTCCACCACCTGGGAATCGGAATGGGAGCAAACTACGATATCCATCCCGGGATTGCTGAAAGCGAACCTGGAGGCCTTTGAAAAGCTCATGTGCAGGAGGCCCACCACCACTCCCGCCCTGGCGCGGGCGCGTGGAATCCACTCGCGGGCCGCATCCCCTGCGGGAACAATATGGACCTTGCGGGCGTCCCGCTCCAGCGACCGGTCCAGGGCGCCCTGGAAGTCCTCGTCCATGAAGGAAAGCACGGCCACCTTGATCGCCGCGTGCCTTTCTCCGGCGGTGGGAATTCCCTGGTAGGTCTTCAAGATCATCGGCAGGCCGATCGACTCGTGCGAGCCGGCCCATTCCATGTTGGTGGCGACCACCGGCAGGCCCTTGGTCTCGGTGAGCACCGGCTCAAGGCCGAACGCGAAGTCGTACTCGCCGAGCGCGATGGCGTCGTAGTTCATGGCGCGGATGGCTTTCAGCACCGTGCGCCCCTTGGAGCGCTCCTCGCTTCCGCCCGGTGGAAAAAAGTCGCCCCCGCAAACTTTCAGCCGGTGCTCCTCCGCGGACTCCCGGGCGACGTACCGGAGGTAAGTGGCGCGGCGCGCCACCCCGCCGTACTGGCCGGACGCGCAGCCGCAGCGGTCCAGCGCCCCCTTGTAGTCCCCAAGGAAGTCGATCACCAGATCGGCGGACGCGGGCGGGCTGCCCGGGCTGCCCGCGGCAACAATTCCGAAGCTGAGGGCGATCACGAGGCGCTTGAGCGCCCCGGGCCCCGGAGGACGGATCATGAACGGAGCTCCATCGAGGTCAGTGTTTGATCTTCTGCCAGCGGGTCCCGAATACGAATCCGGGATCGCGCTCCGAGTTATGGCACTGCAGGCAGGTCGTCGGCCTCGGATGGCCGATGATGGTGCTCTTCATGTCCTCCGGCTTGGCCATGGAGTGCCGCACGCCCGATCCGTGGCAGTTCTCGCACTGGACGTCCGCCAGCGAGAGCTGCGGCGAATTCGGGTCGAACCCTCCCGCCATTCCCAGGCCCACCACGTGGCACTTGAGGCACTCCTCCCGCACTTCGTCGTGGGTCTTGCTGAGCGTGGCGTAGGCGCGCGCGTGGTCGGTGGTCTTCCACTGGTCCACCAGCGCCTTGTGGCACGAGGCGCACACCTGCACTCCGGCGAAGGTCGGCCCCGAGCCGGCCAGCGGCTTCGGCGCGGACTCCCCGCGTTCCCTGGCCAGACCCATCTTGAAGTCGGTGACGAAGCCGGCCACCACGGAGTCTTCGCCGGCCTTTTCATCGAGCGGCATCTGCCGGGCCGTGGCATCCAGGATCTTGAGATTCTCGTCGAACGTGAGCCGCAACTCCCCGACGAACCGCGCGCGGTCCCCATTGGCGACCACCCAGGTCGTGCCCACGCGCTTCGGGGGATCCACCACCTGCTCGGCCGCGTGACCCGCGACCACCACGTCCAGGCCCGGGTTCTTCTGGGCAAACGTGCCGGCGTCGGCGACGTTCATGTGCACCAGCGCCACCACCAGGTCGGCCTGCCGGCGGGCGGCCACGATCCACTCCCTGGCGGCAGAGGAGGCCGGGGTCACCTGGACCTTGCGCTTCTCTTTCTCCATGTAGAAGTCGATCGAGCCCTGCATCCTCTCGTCCATGAACGAGAGCACCGCGACCTTGAACTTCCGTCGCTCCAGCCCAAGAGACGGCACTCCCTCGAAGGACTTCACCAGCATCGGCTGGCCGAGGAGCTTGTGGGTGTCGGCCCATTCGATGTTGCTGGTCACGACGGGCAGCCCCCTGGATCCCTCCAGCAGTGGGGCGGTGCCGTGCGCGAAGTCGAAATCACCCAGCCCCAGCGCGTCGTAGTTCATGGCGCGGATGGCCCTCAGGGTGGTGATGCCCTTGCCGCGTTCCTCGGCCCCTCCCGGAGGGAAATAGTCCCCGCCCGAGATCACCAGCCGATGTCTCCCATCCGCCCTTGCCGATTTCAAGAAGGCGGCCCGCCGGGCCACCCCGCCGTACTGGCCGGCGTGTCAGCCACACTTCTCGATGTTGCCCTTGAAGTCGGACGTGAAGTCGATGACCAGGTCAACCGGCTGGGGCGTGGAGGCCGGGGGGGCCGCCGCCAGGATGCCGAACGACAGGGCCATGACCGCGTGCAGTCCGGCAGTGTTCAAAGATAGGCGCTTCAAGATCTTCCTCCTGGATTACAGCAGCTTCTGGATCACGAGTTCGATGTCGCGCTCGTCGGTATAGCCGTAGAATTTCTGCACCACGTGTCCCTGCTTGTCCACCACGAACAGCGTGGGGTATCCGCTGATCCCACCGTATCCCTGCCCCACCTCCGGCTCGCCGTATACGACCGGGTAGGGAATGTTGTTGTGGGTCACGAACGGCCCCACGGCGTCATGCTCGTTGGAATCGTCGGCGATCCCCACGATCTCGAGCCCCTTGTCCTTGTACTTGCCGTAGAGCGCGACCAGGTGCGGGATTTCCGCTTTGCACGGGCCGCACCAGGTGGCCCAGAAGTCCACCAGCACCACCTTACCGCGCAGGCTCGAGAACTGGAGCGTGGAGCCGGTGGTGGTCTTCAGCTCAAAGTCGGGCGCCATGGGGCCGGCCTCGGGGGCGGCCGCGGCGGCCTGCCCCGCCGCCGGCGTGTCCTTGGCCGCGGCCGTGGAATCGGGCTGCTTCTTGGCACAGCCGGCAAGCAACGCGGCCGCGAGGGAAAGGCAAAGGATCGTTTTCGAATTCATGTGGTTCATCCCAGGTTGGAGGGGATCCACTTGCTGAACAGCAGGGACAGCCTCGAGAGATAGCCGGTCAGGATCAGCAGGCCGGCCAGGATCATGAACACCCCGCTCACCACTTCGACCGTGTGCAGGTGCTTCTTGAAACCCTTGAAGAACGCGTAGAACGTGTTCACCCCCACGGCCGCGAGCAGGAACGGCAGCCCCAGGCCAAGCGAGTAGACGGACAGCAGCAGCACTCCGCGCAGGAGCGTCTTTTCGGATCCGGCCAGCGTCAGGATCCCGCCTAGGATCGGGCCGATGCACGGCGTCCAGCCGAAAGCGAACGCCAGGCCCACGAGGTACGCCCCCAGGAGCGAGGCCGGCTTTTCCCGCTGGTGAAACCGCTTCTCGTAGGTCAGGAAGTTGATCTTGAAGATCCCGGTCATGTGAACGCCGAACAGGATGATCATCACCCCGGCGATCTTGCTGATCAGCTTGAGATGCGTGGCCAGCATCTTGCCGAGGAACGTCGCCGACGCGCCCAGCGCGATGAACACGGTGGAAAATCCGAGCACGAAGATGAACGAGGCCAGCAGCACCCGGCGCGCCACCCGGGCCCGGTCCTCGGCGCCCCGCATGGTTTCCATCTCCACCCCGGAGATGAAGGACAGGTAGCCCGGAACGATCGGGAGCACGCATGGTGAGATGAAGGATGCGATCCCCGCGAGAAAACTGATGTAGATGGGCACATCCTGGTGATTCATCCAGCCCCCAAGAAAGACGTGGCGGTTCAAGAAGCGAACGATACCAGAGCCATCGGCGAACGGTCAAAGCCGGGGCAGCCCGGCCCTCCCGCGCGATGCGCGAAGCTGTCCCGGACTAATGCGCGATCCTGGCCCACGCCTCCTCGAACTTGAAATTGGGACTCTGCTCCGGAGTGTGGCAGGTCTTGCAAGCCGCGCGCGCCCGGGCCCGGTAGTCGGGATCGCCGGTGTCGTGCTGGGTGGCCATGCCGTGGCAGGCTTCGCACTGCACGTTCTGGAGATTGTGGCGGGTGCCATCCACCTGCTGCAGGCCGGTGTTGTCCGCGTCCACGTATCCGCCCGGCTTCTGGAAACCGGTGACGTGACATGGCACGCAGTCGGGCATGGCGTCCTTCTTCTTCCGTTTCAAGATCGCGAACGCGTGGGCGTGCTTCGTCCCATTCCAGATGTTGTGCGCCTCCACGTGACAGCGGGCGCAGGCCTCGTTGCCCACGTAGTGGTCGGTGCCCCTTGAGAGCGTGGTCTTGAGCCCCTGGTCGCGCTGGATCTTCGAAAGCCGCTCGTTCAAGGCGTCTTCGAACGCCTTGCGCGAGTTGGCGTAGGACTCGACCTCCGGCCAGGTGTCGTCGAGCGGGTCCACCTCGGCCGTCACCCTGGAAACCTTTTTCCCCTGCAGCGCCACGCGAATGCGCGACATGTACTGGCCACGTACCCCGTCGGATACCAGCATCGCGGTGCCCGCACGAAGCCCGGTGCGCAACATATTGGGATCGGTCGCACCCACCAGCGCCACGTCCAGGCCCTGGAGCTTTCCGGCCAGCGTGTCGGCATCGTGGTTGCCCATGTTGAGGATTCCCACCAGCACGTCGCACTGGGGCCGCAGTTCCTCGACCGCGCGGCGGGCGGCGGCGGCGGGATCGAGCACTTCCACGGCGGTATCCGAGTTCGCGATGTGGCGGCTCGGTTCGAACTCGATCGAGTGGGCGGCCACGCTGAAGATGCCCACCCGCACGCCCGCCACATCTTCGATGTTCCAGGGCTTGAACAGCAGTTGATGGGTGGCGCGGTCGGCGAGGTTGGCAGAGACGGGCAGCAGGCCCGCGGACGCCACCGAGTCCTGGTAGAAACGAATGCCCCAGCCCAGGTCCATGCCCGCCACGCCCACGGTGTGGTAGCCGAGCTGCTTCATGGTCCTCATCAGGAACATGGTCCGGTCCACCTGGTACTGCTCGGAAACGTCGAACAGGTTGCCGGTGGACAGGAGCAGCACGTGGGGGTTCAGGGCCCTGGTGCTGTCGATGAAAGCGGCGCGGCGCGCGATCCCGCCCTTCTGGCCGGAACTGCAGCCGCACGGAGCCAGGTCCCCCCGGTCATCGGAAGTGTGGCTGATGATGATCTCGTTCGGGGCGGGACCTTCGGCGGTGGCCTGGCTGCCCCGGGCAACCAGCGCTGCGAGCGCCAGACCTGAGGCCAGGCGGACGAGAGGACGCAAGTTCAAGATGAAGTCTCCGGTGTAGAGCGTTGATTTTTTACGATTTTACAGTTCCCGGGCGGTAAGGGTCAACGGACCACGTCCGGGGCCCCGGGGCGCCTGTATTGGACGCAGGTCGAGGCCATTCCGTTGGCCGGCCCTCTACCAGCCCGATTCCAGCTCGGCCAGAAAGCCCTCTTCTGCGGCCGCCAGCACTTCCTCCCCGATGGCCGCAGTCGCCTTGCGCGGGTCCACCCCGGCGGCGCCGTGGGGGTATCTCTTCCGGAACTCCCCGGCATCGGGGAAAAGGGCCGTCTGGGCCGGGGGCGAAAACTCGGCCCGCGCCTGCCGCACCACCCCGGGCCGGAGGGCCAGCACCACCGAGGTCTCCACTCCGGAAGCGTGGAACTCGCGGCCACCGAAACGGGCCATCTCGATCGGGGCCACTCCCGGGGTTTCCCACCAGTTTCCGATCTTGAGCCGGAGCCCTTCGAGGCGGTTGCACACATCGGAGCCCAATCCCTGCAGCGGCGCGATGTTGCCCCCGTGGCCGTTCAGCACCAGCACCCTGCGGAACCCGTGCTGGTGGGCCGATTCCACCAGGTCGGTCATGGCCGCGACAAAAGTGGAGGGCTTGAAGGAGAGCGTCCCCGGGAATCGCATGTGGTGCAGCGACATTCCGAATGCGAGCGGCGGGGCGGCCATCACGCCGGTGCGAGTGGCCAACCGCTGCGCCAGGGCCCACGGGATCTCGGTGTCGGTGGCGAACGTCAGGTGCCGGCCGTGCTGCTCGCAGCTGCCGACGGGCAGGATGAGCCGGTCGTCCTTGCGCAGGTATTCTTCGACTTCCATCCATGTGACTTCGGTCAGCAGCATGATCACTCCGGGATCGTGGTGGGGGCGCCGCGAGGCGCGCGGAACTTCAGGCGGAATTCTTGACGTCGACTCTGGGGCAAAGATCCAGGAGCGTGCAGCCCTCGCATAGCGGCTTGCGCGAGCCGCACACCCGGCGGCCGTGATGGATGAGCAGGTGCGAGAACAGCGTCCAGTCCTTCTTTGGAACCCGTTCCATCAGCTCGAACTCCACCTTGACCGGGTCCTCTTCGCGCGTGAGACCCAGCCGCCGGGAGAGCCGTCCCACGTGCGTGTCCACGGTGATGCCCGGGATTCCGTAGGCGTTCCCAAGCACCACGTTGGCGGTCTTTCGGCCCACTCCCCGCAGCTGCACCAATTCCTCCAGGACCTTGGGGACCGCTCCCCCGTGCCTGGCCACCAGGTCCCGGCAGCACTCCTTGATGCTGCGGGCCTTGTTGCGGAAGAAACCCGTGGACTGGATGGCCTTCTCGAGCTCCGCCATGTCCGTCGCGGCGAAGGCGGCCGCGCTGTTCCATCGCCGGAACAGATCGGGCGTCACCTTGTTGACCCGCTCGTCGGTGCACTGGGCGGAAAGGATGGTGGCCACCAGCAACTGCAGCGGAGAGTCGTGGTCCAGCGCGCATTTCGCATCCGGGTAGGCGCGCTTCAGGCGCTTCAAGAGGTCCGCCACCCGGTCCCGTGCCCACTCGACCGCGGGCACCGCGCGCGCGCCTCCCGGCTTTGGCCTGGAGGCCTTCGGGGGCAGGGCGGACTTTCGTGGCGCGGACTTCCTGGGGGCCTTGGGCTTCGGCCTGGCGGGCTGGGACTTGGGCATGCGGGAAATCTACCATAGGAGGGGTTGGAGCGGGCGCGACTTCATAGTAGGATGACCGGGCTTCAGACCCACCCACTCGCCCACTCCACGGAGGCTCGTTGTCCGGCCCGTCCCTGAATGAAATCCAATGGAAAGCGCTCTGGGAAGCATCGCGTGAACTGGACGCGCTGCTCACCCTGGAGGAGTTGATGCCGGTGGTGAACCGCATCCTGGTGGACACCCTGGGATGCGAATGCACCTCCCTGCTGGTGGTGGACGCCGAGGCCGACGCCCTGCGCCCGTACCTGGCGGTGGGCCGGTCCGGGGAAAATGTGCGCGAGATCCTGTGGAACCCCGGGCGCGGCGTGGCCGGACGCGTGCTCTCGCGCAACATGGCCGAGCGGGTGAACGACGCCGCGAGCGACCCCGACGGGGATTTCACCGTGGAAAAGAGCCTGGGCGTCCGTGTCCGCAACATGGTGGCCGCCCCGCTGGACCGGGGCGGCGTGGCCGTCGGGGTGATCGAGGCGGTCAACAAGAAGGGCGGCGACTTTTCCGAGTACGACCTGGAGCTGCTTCGCCTGCTGGCCTTCGACATCGCCTCGGCCGTGGATAACGCGCGCACCTACGAGCGCGAGATCCGGGAGCGGAGCGAGAACGAGACGCTCTACCGGGTCGCCTCCCGCATGGCCCGCTCGCTGACGCTGGACGACGTGCTCGAGGACATCCTGGACGCGGTGGCCGAGATCGTCCACTACCAGGCCGCCGCCATCTACATCCTGAACCGCGACGACGCCAACACCATCGAGCAGCTCACCATGCGCGGGTACGACCCGGCGCGGAAGAACACCCTGATGATCAAGCTCGGCACGGGCATCGTGGGCTGGGTGTGCCAGACCGGCCGCGGGGTGATCATTCCCAACGTGGAAAAGGACGCCCGCTACGTGAACGCCCGCGAGACCACCCGCTCGGAAATGGCGGCGCCCCTCCTGAACGGGCGCAAGGTGATTGGCGCGTTCAACCTGGAATCGGATAAGCAGAACGCCTTCCAGGATCGCGACCTGCGGCTCCTGGAAGCATTCGCCAGCCACGCGGCGCTGTCCATCGTGCGGGCCCAGTTGCACGATGAGCTCAAAGAAAAGCAGCGCCTGGAGCGCGAGCTGTCCATCGCGCGCGACATCCAGCGCTCATTCCAGCCGGCGCGCAGCCCGGAGCTCCGGGGTTTCGACATCGCCGGGGTGAACGAGGCCTCGGAACAGGTGGGCGGGGACTACTACGACTTCATTCAGATCACCGAGGGCCACCTGGGCATCGCCGTGGCGGACATCTCCGGCAAGGGAATCCCGGCCGCGCTCATCATGGCCAGCTACCGCGCCAGCCTGATCGCCGAAATCCGGAACAACTACGCCATCCGCACCGTCCTGGCCAAGGTGAACCGGCTGCTGGTCCAGAGCCTGGAGCCGGGCCGGTTCGTGACCGCGTTCTACGGGGTGCTGGACGTGGACGAGCGGCGGCTTACCTGGGCCAACGCCGGCCACAACCATCCAATCCTGCTTCGGGCGAGCGGAAAGTTGGAGGAATTGCGCTCCTCCGGCACCATTCTGGGCTCATTTTCGGACGCGGTCTTCAAGGAGCGCACCACCGAGCTCCGCCCGGGCGACCTGCTCCTGATCTACACCGACGGCCTGGTGGAAGCCCGCAGTCCCGAGGCCGAGGAGTTCGGCACCCAGCGGGTGGAAGGCCAGCTGCGGGCCCTGGCCGACCGGCCCTCCGAGGAGATCATCGCGGGCCTGTTGCATGCGCTCCGGGAGTTCGTGGGCTTCAAGGACGTCGGGGACGATGTGACCCTGGTCGTGCTCAAATGCCTGTAGCTCCGCCCCTGCCTTCAAGTGCCCTGCGGGACCGCCGATAAGGCGGATTGGGCGCGCCTAAATTTATTTCGCACCCCGGCCCTCCGATTCCCATCCAATTCCTTGAAATGCCCCTCTAAAACTAATTCCAATTTGAAGTTGCACCCGTTCAGGTTGCGCCTCCGGTGTGCCGAAAATGGCCTAGCGGGCCGAATCTCCGTGCCCGCCCGTCTCTACCGAGGCTCAGCCAGGGAGGCAGCCGCGATGGCTCCGAAACGCAGTGCCGCACGCAAGCCTGAGCAAAGTGGGGCCGGCGCCCCGCCGCCTTCGCACGCTTCCGAGCCGCGGGTCTCGCCCCGCGAACGGCTCCTGCGCTCCCAGCTCGAGCTGATGCGCCGGGAGATGATGCATCGCTGGACCGAGCACGACGAAGCCAACGAACTGCTGGAGCGCCTGGCCACCTCCAAGGCCCCCGCCCACGTGGCCGCCCTGATTCGCAGGGAAATCGAAAAACTACACTACATGGGCCCCGGCTCGCACGAGCACGCGGAGCTTCGCACCCACATCGACTGGGTGCTGGGCCTGCCGTGGGGCCCGCACATGCCCGAGACCTTCGACCTGGATCACGTCCAACGGGTGCTGGACGAGGAGCACTACGGCCAGGCCAAAGCCAAGGAACGCATCCTGGAATACCTCGCGGTGCTCCGCCTTCGGCGCGACGCCCCCAGCCCCATCCTGTGCCTGGTCGGCCCTCCGGGAACCGGCAAGAGCTCGCTGGCCCGCGCGGTAGCCAAGGCCCTGGGCCGCCAGTTCGTGTGCGTGCCGGTGGCCGGGGTCAAGGACGAGGCCGAAATCCGGGGCCGCCGCCGCCCGCACACCGCGGCCCAGCCCGGGCTGATCCTGGAAACGCTCCGCAACATCGGCACGGACCGCCCGGTCTTCGAAGTGGACGACATCGACAAGCTGGGGCACGACGGCAATTCCACCGACCCGACCGGCGCGCTGCTGGACGTGGTGGACACCGAACGCAACCAGGGCTTCATCGACCACTACCTGGAAGTGCCCTATGACCTTTCGCACATCCTGTTCATCCTCACGGCCAACGTGCTGGAGATGGTCCCCGATTCGCTGGTGGACCGCCTGGAAGTGATCGAAATTCCCGGCTACACCGAGGGCGAGAAGCACGAGATCCTGCGCGGACACCTGTTGCCCGACGCGCTCGAGCGGCACGGCCTGAATTCCGGCGACATCAAGTTGAGCAGCGAAGCCGTGACCAAGGTGATCCGCGAGTATGCCCTGGAGGCGGGCCTTCGGACCCTGCAAAGGCAGATCGAGGCCATCTGCCGCAAGTGCGCCCGCCGCAGCGCACGGGGCGACGTGGGCCCGTGGTCTCTGGGCCCGGAGGACATCGAGTCGTTCCTGGGGCCGCCGACCCACATTCCCGAGGTGGCCGAGCGCCAGCCCGAAGTGGGAGTGGCCACCGGCCTGGCGTGGACGCCGGCCGGCGGCGACCTGCTGACCATTGAATCCATCCGCATGCCGGGTGGCGGCCGCATGGTGGCCACCGGACAGCTGGGCGATGTGATGCGCGAGTCGGTGCAGGCCGCCTTCAGCCTGGTGCGCAGCCGCGCCGACCTCCTGGAGATCCCACTGGAAGCATTCGGCGAGGTGGACCTGCACGTGCACTTCCCCGCCGGAGGCATCCCCAAGGACGGCCCCTCGGCGGGCATCACCATCACCCTGGCCCTGGCATCGCTCTTCTCCAACCGCCCGGTGCGCCACGACGTGGCCTCCACCGGCGAAGTGAGCCTGCGCGGCAAGGTGCTCCCCGTCGGCGGAATCCGGGAGAAGGTGATGGCCGCCCACCGCACCGGAATCAAGACCGTGATCATGCCCAAGCAGAACTTGAAGAACCTGGCCGACGTCCCGGATTCCGTAAGGAACGAGATGGTGTTCATCGGGGTCGAGAACCTGGATGAAGCGTTCCCGCATGCATTGCTGCCGGCCCTGGTCGAGGAGGCTGAGGAGCCACAGCCGGAAGTCCGGTTGGTGGCAAAGAAGACATCCCGCCGAGCCAGGCGCCGTCCGGCGTCGAACCAGCGCGCGGCAAAATCCGCCAAGGGCACCACCCGCCGCGCGAAGCGCTAGCGAGCACCAGAGCGCCTGCCCCCTCGGCGCCCGGCGGGCCTTGTCCGCCCGAGGCGAATGCGAGCGCAGCGAACCCTGAGCCGAAGGTGG
>JANXVU010000030.1 GCA_025351485.1 Candidatus Eiseniibacteriota bacterium
ACCGGGGTGTCCCGGCGTAGCCGGTCCCCATGGGGACCGGCTACGCCGGGACACCCCGGTTTTCGGCCTGCGGGAGCCACAAAATGAGGCCGGCTGCCAAGTCGGCGGAGGTTGCGGGAAGCACCCCGCGCCGACTGTATGATTCTATCACTTCAGGACTTGGAGAACAATGCCCCGAAAAGGGCCTCCAGCGGGCATTTGGATTTCGGCAAAGTTAATTCTGACTTGCAGTTAAGCCTGTTTCATGCTAATCTTTGGGAGGCTGATCGGACCGGCGCTGTCCGATGCCGGGAGGCCGCGAAGATGCCCCTTCCAGCGGCCGATATTCCCGGATGTCCAGGTCGGCTATCACCCCTCGTATCGGAGACCCCATGGCTTCCAGCAAACAGAGGATTCTGGTCACCGGCGGCGCCGGCTACATCGGCTCGCACTGCGTTCGCATCCTGCTCGCCAAGGGCTTTACGGTGCGGGTGCTGGACAACCTGATCTTCGGGGATGAGTCCCTCACCCCCCTGATGGGCAACGGGGCCGGAAACCTGGAGTTGGTCCAGGGGGACATCCGCCACGTCGAGGACGTGGTGGCCGCCACCAAGGGCTGCCAGGGAGTCATCCACCTCGCGGGCATCGTGGGCGACCCGGCCTGCGAGCTCGACCCCGAGGCCACCCACACCATCAACTACGAGGCCACCAAGATCCTGGTGGAAGTGGCCAAGTACGCCAACGTCCGCCGCTTCGTGTTCGCCTCCACCTGCTCGGTGTACGGCGCCGCCGAGGACTATATCCTGAACGAAGGCTCCGTGGTGAACCCGGTCTCGCTCTACGCCGAGACCAACCTGCGTTCGGAACACATCATCCTGCGCGGGTTCGAGGGCACCACCACCGTTCCCACGGTGGTGCGGTTCGCGACCGTGTTCGGGACGTCGGCTCGCATGCGCTTCGACCTGGTGGTGAACATCATGACCGCCAAGGCCCATTACGACGGCAAGGTGCGCGTCTTCGGCGGCGACCAGTGGCGCCCCAACGTGCACGTGCACGACGCGGCCCGCGGCCTGGTGGCCTGCCTCGAGGGCCCCGAGGACCGGGTGCGCGGCGAGGTGTTCAACATCGGCAGCAACGACCAGAACTACAAGATCCGGGAACTTGGAGAGATCGTGGCCCGCACCCTGCCGGGCACCCAGATCGAGATCATGAAGGACTCCCCGGACAAGCGCAGCTACCACGTCTCGTTCGACAAGGCGCGCTACGTGCTGGGCTACGAGGTGCACCACACCGTGGCCCAGGGAGTGCTGGAAATCGCTGATCTGCTCAAGGAAGGCAAGGTCCCCAACTACCTGGACGACCGCTACTACAACGTCAAGTACGAGTACAAGTAGAGTCCCCGGGAGGGGACGTGTGCGCCCCTCCCCCCCGACTTTCCCGCCGGAGACACTCGTGGAAGACATCCAGATCGAAGAACTCGCGCAGGACGGAGGCAGGCCCGTCCGGGAAAAGTTCCTTCCCTTCGGACTGCCCCTGATCGGCGAGGAGGAAAAGCAGGAGGTCATGGCGGCGCTCGAGTCCGGGTGGATGACCACCGGCCCCCGGACCCAGCAGTTCGCCCAGGACCTGGCCGCGTTCGCAGGGGTCAAGCACGCCATCCCGCTTAATTCCTGCACCGGCGCCCTGCACCTGGCCCTGGCCGCGCTGGGCGTGGGTCCCGGGGACGAGGTGATCACTTCCCCGCTCACGTTCGTGTGCACGGCCAACGTCGCGATGCACCTGGGGGCCAGGGTGGTCTTCGCCGACGTGGACCGGGAGACCTACAACATCGATCCGGCCGCGATCGAGGCCGCCATCACGCCGCGCACGAAAGTGATCATCCCGGTGCACTTCGCGGGCTACCCGTGCGACATGGACGCCATCCACGCGATCGCGAAGGCGCGCGGGATCAAGGTGGTCGAGGACGCCGCGCACGCCATCAGCGCCGAGTACAAGGGGAAGAAGATCGGCTCGCTCTCGGACGCCACCTGCTACAGCTTCTACCCCACCAAGAACATGACCACCGGGGAAGGCGGCGCGCTGCTGACTGACGACGACGCCCTGGCCGAACGGGTGCGGATGCTGGCCCTGCACGGGATGTCCAGGGATGCCTGGAAGCGCTTTACCAGCGCCGGCTCCTGGCACTACGACGTGGTGGCCCCGGGCTACAAGTACAACCTGACCGACCCGGCCGCCGCGGTGGGGATCCATCAGCTCCGGCGCCTGGACGGCTTCACCACCACCCGGGAGCGCTACGCGCGCGCCCTGGACGACGCCTTCCTCGGACACCCCGCGCTCATCACCCCCAGGGTCAAGGGCGACGTGCGCCACGCGAGGCACCTGTATCCGCTCCTGGTCCGCCCCGAGGAATTGAGCATCGACCGCGCCGAATTCATCGAACTGCTCAAGCTCGAGAACATCGGGACCACGGTGAACTTCATCCCGGTGCACACCTTCACCTGGTACCGCGACGAGCTGGGATTCAAGCAAGGCCAGTTCCCCAACGCCGAGTGGGTGTACGAGCGCGAGATCTCGCTGCCGCTCTATCCCCGCATGACGCCTACCGACCTCGAGGACGTGGCCCGCGCC
>JANXVU010000053.1 GCA_025351485.1 Candidatus Eiseniibacteriota bacterium
GCACGCAGATGGAAAACACATTGAGCCGGTAGAACAGGTCTTCCCGGAACGCGCCCTCGGCCACGGCCTTTTCAAGATCGCGGTTGGTGGCGCAGATCACCCGAAAGTCCACCTTGATGATGTTGTTGCCGCCGACCCGCGTGAACTGCTTGCTTTCCAGCACCCTCAAGAGGTCCATCTGGGCCTTGAGATCGATGTTGCCGACTTCGTCCAGGAACAGCGTTCCACCGTCGGCCAGCTCCAGTTTTCCCTTACGCAGGTACTGCGCGCCGGTGAAGGCCCCGCGCTCGTGCCCGAACAGTTCGCTTTCCAGCACTCCTTCGGCCATGCCGCCGCAGTTCACGGCGATGATGGGCGCGTAGCGGCGCCCGCTGTTGCAATGGATGGCCCGCGCCACCAGTTCCTTGCCGGTTCCGCTTTCGCCCCGGATCATCACCGTGGTGTCGGTGGCCGCCACCGTCTGCGCCAGTTCGAACACCTGGCGCATCTGCGGCGAGTCGCCCACCACTTCATCGGCCGGCGAGAACTCGGAGATGCGCTCCTTCAACTTGAGATTTTCACTGGCCAGGGTGCGCTGCCTCAGCGCGTTCTGGACAATGTGCGAGAGGTGGTCGGGATCCACGGGCTTGGTGACGTAGTCGAACGCCCCGGCCTTGAGCGCCTCCACCGCCGTGTCCACCGTGGCGTGCGCGGTGATGAACACCACGGTGGTGCCGGGGCTCACCTCGTTGATGCGCCGCTGCACCTCCATGCCGCTGATTCCGGGCATCTTGATGTCCAGCAGCACCAGGTCCCAGCGGCGCTCCTGCAGTTTCTTCATGGCGGCGGCGCCGTCTTCGGCCGACTCCACGACGAACCCGTCCTCGATCAGCCACTTGGTCAACGGATCGCGGACCACTTTTTCGTCGTCCACGACCAGGATGGAGTTTTTCGGAGTCATGTTCGTCCCCCCAGGCCGGTCCGGGGCAGCGTGAGGATGAACGTGCTCCCCCGGCCGGGTTCCGTGCGCACGGTGATATCGCCACCGTGCCGTTCCACGATTCCATACACGATGGACAGCCCGAGCCCGGTGCCCTTGGCTGCCTCCTTGGTGCTGAAGAACGGTTCGAAGATATGGGGAATGTCCCCGGGATGGATGCCGATGCCGGTGTCGGAGACCTCGATCCGGATGTCCTGGCCGGGTCGCTCCTGGCTCACGTCCACGCTGAGCGTTCCTCCATCGGGCATGGCCTCGACAGCATTCACGAACAGCGCCACCAGCGCCTGCTGGAGCTGGTCCTCGTCGCCGATGAGCGTCAGCTCTTCGGGCCGGAACGACGTCTCCAGCGCGACGTGCGAAATCTCCATGTGGTGGGCGATCAGCTTGGCCGATTTGTCCACCACCTCGCGCAGGTTCACCACTCCCACCTCGCCGGTTTCGCGGCGCGCGAACAGGAGCAGGCTTTTGACGATGTTGCCGCAGCGCCCGGTCTCATGGGAGATGAGGTCCAGGTCGGCCAGGGTCTCCTGCAACTTTTCTTGCGTCAGGGGCGCCTGCTTCAGCCGCCGTGCGACCAGCCTGGCGTAGGCCAGGATCCCCGCCAGCGGGTTATTGAGCTCGTGCGCGACGCTGGCCGCGAGCTTGCCAAGGGAAGCCATCTTTTCGATGTGAATCACCCGGCCGTGGATCCGCTCCAACTCCGCGGTCTTCTCGCTTACACGCTGTTCCAGCGTGCTCGCCCATTCGCGATTCTCCTGTTCGGAGCGCTTCAGAGAGCGCGTCATGGAATTGAACGATTTCGCCAACTGGCCCAGCTCGTCTTGCGAAGTGATCGGGATCTCGTAGTCGAGGTTTCCCGTCGAGATCTGCTGGGTGCCCCGCAACAGGCGGCGCACCGGGCGGCGCAGGGTGATCAGCACGAAAGCGCCGGATAGCACCGCAATGGCCACCAGCGCCAGGGCGGCATTGGTGGCCGTCCGCCGCTGGATCGCGGCCACGGCCTCGTCCACCGACTGCAGGGACATCCGCACGTCCAGCACGCCCACGACCGAGCGCTCTTCGGGAGCGTCATGGCATCCGTGCGCCGCGCAGGTCTCTTCGTTTCGAACCGGGTTGATCAGTCCCACCACCCGATGCCCCCGCCCACCGTCGTAGACCCGGACACGATTCGACATCGGCAGCGCAGCCAGCGGCTTTTCCGCTTCGTGGCAGGCAAGGCACGCCTCGGCGTGCAGGTCCACCATCTTCCCCATTTCGGTGCTGTCGGTGGAATAGACGATCGCGCCGCGCTTGCTGTAGATGCGAATACCCTCCACTCCCGGCTCCCTGCCGATGGTGGAGATGATCTGGTAGACGTCTTCCTTGCGATTCAGAAGCATGCTGTAGTGCGTGGAGGACTTGATCAGGTCGCTGACGCGGTAGGCGGACTGATAGACCTGGTTCTGGAGCTCACGGGTGTAGAGGCGGACGGAGATGTAGGAGTACAGGGCAAAGGTAGCCAGCAGCAGGACCAGAAGCCCCGCAAAGATTCGGAAACTGACTGTCTGGAAGAACCGCACCATGCACCCATCCCCTCACGGCCAGCCAGGAGGCTGCGGCCCTCCCGGGGCCGGGCAGAGAAAAGCGGCCCCGGGCCTCGAGCGCTTCCCTAGCCAAACGCCTGCATCAACAGGGCAAAGTAGCGTGCCGACCCCAGCATTTCCGAAATGGCCTGTAGCGGCACGCCTCCATCGGGCAGCGTCGGGCCCACGCGCGACCTTGACGTGGAGCCGGGCGCCCCACCGGCTGCCTCCGCCCCACCGGCGGGCGCCTCATCCGACCCGCCCAAGGCCCGGGAAATCAGCGCCCGAAACCGCACCCCTTCGAGCGCGTACCTGCGCTCTGCGTCCGCGCGAGGCATCAACCGTCCTGCCTTCATCTGCGCCTCGGTCACCTCCATCTCCAGGAGCCAGCCGTCTCCGAGCGGTGATCGGGCGAGCAATCCGGGCTCTTCCGAAAGTTCGTGATGGATCGCGGTCACCGCGCCGTCGAGAGGCACTTCGATGGGCAGGGTCCCGCCGTCCATCACGATCCACGCATGATGGCGGCCGCGCTGCAGCCGGTCTCCCACCGTCGGCAACACCACCGTTTTCGGGTTCACCAGTGCGGAGGCAAGGCCGGGCTCGAGGCCCACGCAGGCCACCGTGCGGTTGCCGTCGGCGCTTCGCCGCATCGGCTTCACCCATGCGTGACCCGGGCTGTACAGGCGGTCCCCGGACAACCTGGGGCCGGCCTGCTGCGGCGCGCGTTCGGTCCCCTGCGACAAGCCGGCCTCCGGGCGCCCGAACCGCGCTCGAAGCGCCTGGTCCAGCGGACAGTGGTCGCACTCCAGCCCGCGCTCGCACAGCTGGTAGGAGAGCACCCCGGCCGACATCCAGACGCAGCGCTCGTATCTTTCGGCAAGGACCGTCCGCCTGCTACTCGGTGTAGAGGAGTCCACGACTCCCTCCTTCCACCTCGCCGCTCGTCGCGGGAGGGGATTCCAACTCCCAGGCTGCCGGGCGCGGGAGTTCCCCGGCCCCGGCTTCGTCATACCCGAACACCGGCAGGTAGCGCGCCGCCAGCGTGAACGCGATGAACCCCAGCGTGACGATGCTGACCGTGATGGCCAGTTCCGACCACTTGGGGATGTAGTTGACCCCCGCCGCGCGCTCCAGGCTGGTGATGCTTACATTCAGGCGGTTGAACACGAAGCCGACGATCACCATCACCGAGCAAACGAACAGCCCGGTGCGGTTCTCGCGGATCCTGGCCCGGGACATCAGCGCCAGGGGCGCCACCACCCCGATCAGCATCTCGGCCCAGTAGAGATAGGTCTCCTTGCATGGCACCAGCAGCAGACCCCAGGCGTTCCGGTAGCCCAGGTCCACGACCTTCATGGTGAGGTAGACTCCCAGCGCCACCACGCACACCCGTCCGATCTCCGAGAGCAGGCGCATTTCGAGCCCACGATGGAAAGCCCGGGAGCTCAGGAACGACTCGAAGATCACCATCGCGCAGCCGACCGCGATTGCCGACATGTAGAAGAACACCGGCAGGTAGGGCGTGTACCAGAGCG
>JANXVU010000089.1 GCA_025351485.1 Candidatus Eiseniibacteriota bacterium
GACGATAGCGCTCGTGGATTGCCTTGAGGTACTCGTGCCGGCCCATGCTGGTCATCTCCATTTCACCCTCCCGGGGGAGGGTAACAAGTTAGATGACTCGACGATCCACCCTCGGGTTACATATTAGGCGGCGCGATGCGGGTACTTGTTTTCAGGATGCACATTATGATACACTAAGCCAAATATAGAAAAAGGAAGCGCCGCCCGGCTTCCCGTACCAGATCACCATTGTTGGGAGGAGCCCTCATGAAGTTCACGCATCGCATCGCCGCATTCGTGCTTCTTGCCGCCACGCTTGGCGCCGCGCGTCCCGCGCACGCCACGTGGGACCTTGCCTTTGTGCAGTCCTACTGGTGGCACGCCGACGGCAGCACCAGCATCGGGGGAAACCACGCCGACGACCGGGACGTGATCGTCCGGGTCCTCCAGGCGGATGCTTACGACTATTCTGCAGGAAAGTCCCTGTTCGCCTACGCCGTCCAAAACATCCGTTACTTTCCCTCGACCGAGTCCGATCCGATCAGCGGCGAGAACGGCTTGAGCGGCTTTGAGCTGCTGGATATCGGCATGCCGTTCACCTACTACGACCCTGCCACCTTCATCGACCCGGTGACCGGCAACCCTTGGCTCGCCATCGACGGACCGGCCAACGCGACCTCGCCCGAATGGGAAGCTTCCTTCGGAAACGACGATCTGCCTGATCCGTTTGTTTCGACGCCGGACGTCGAGGGCTTGTACTCCCCCGATGACCCGACGCGCCCCGCGACTTCCACGGACGTCGGTTACTTCGCCTTCGTGGTGGACGGCATCGTGGGTATCACGACGACCCAGGCCCAGGTGCACTCCTGGGGCGCGGTTGACGACCCGGACTTCGGTCGTTACGGCCTGCCGACCAACTTCCACGGCGGGCTCGTGAGCGCTCCGGTAACCACCCCGGAGCCGTACACGCTCCTGTACGTTGGGATCGGCCTGGCCGCCCTGGTGGTTTCGCGTCGCAAGAACAGCTAGCCGTCCGCGTCAAAGCAGTATGTTCGAAGGGCCACCGGAGGCTTCCCGGTGGCCCTTTTTCATTGCGGGAGCGGGCCCGCCGGCGTCCCGTCCCCGCGCCCTCCCCGGGCGTGTCCCGCGATTGACGCGACCCCCGAAATCCCCTAGTTTTGGGCGGCTAAGCCGTTCGAGATAAATCCAATAAAGGAGCATTGATGCGCGTTCTCATCACCGGCGTCACGGGCTTCGTGGGCAGTCACATGGTGGACTACCTGGCCCAGAGCCATCCCGAAGTGGAAGTTCATGGCATCCGCCGCTGGCGAAGCCGCACCGAAAACATCGAGCATATCCAGTCGGGCCTGGCGCTCCACGAGTGCGACATCCGCGACGCCAGCTCGGTGCGCGACGTGATTGAAAAGGTCCGGCCGGACCGGCTCTTCCACCTGGCCGCCCAGAGCTTCGTCCCGGCGTCCTGGACCGCGCCCGAGGAGACCCTCACCACCAACATCATCGGCCAGCTCCACATCTTCGAGGCGGTCCGTCACCTGGGCCTGAAGACCCGCATCCAGATCGCCGGCTCCAGTGAGGAGTACGGGATGGTCTACGCGGACGAGATCCCGATCAAGGAGACCAACCCGCTGCGCCCGCTCTCGCCCTACGCGGTGAGCAAGGTGGCGCAGGACATGCTGGCCTACCAGTACCACCAGTCCTACGGGATCGACGTGGTCCGAACCCGCGCGTTCAACCACGAGGGGCCGCGGCGCGGCTCGGTGTTCGTGACGTCCAACTTCTGCCGCCAGGTGGCGGACATCGAGAAGGGCAGGCGCGATCCGGTGATCCACGTCGGGAACCTGGATTCCAAGCGCGACTTCACCGACGTGCGCGACGTGGTGCGCGCCTACTGGCTGTGCCTGGAGAAGTGCAAGAGCGGCGAGGTCTACAACATCGGCTCGGGCCGCTGCTGGCAGATCAAGGAGATGCTGGACCTGATCCTGTCCATGACCGACAAGGCGATCGAGGTGCGGCCGGACCCGACGCGCATGCGCCCCTCCGACGTGCAGATCTTGCTCAGCGACAACACCAAGTTCTCCCGCGAAACCGGCTGGAAGGCGGAGATCCCCTTCGAGACCACCATTCGCGACCTGCTCCAGTACTGGAGAGAGCGTTAGCCCGGTGCGCCTGTGGGTGACCGGGGCATCCGGATTCGTCGCCAGCCACCTGGTCCCCGCGCTGATCTCCGACGGCCACGAGGTCACCGGGCTGGGCCTGCTTGAAGCCGGCCCCCGGTGGCTCGCCCGGGACCGTTATCGGAGACTGGATGTGAGCGCCAGCGCGTCCGTGGCCGAGGCGGCCGCGATCGACCGCCCGGAAGCGGTGGTGCACCTGGCGGGTCAGAGTTCCGCGGGCCAGTCGTTCCACGCGGTGGAGGAGACCTTCCGGCAGAACCTCGGATCCGCCCTGGGGTTGCTGGAAGGCCTTCGGCGCTCCGCCCCGTCTGCGCGCGCGGTCATGGTGAGCACCAGCGAGGTGTACGGCCCGCAGCCTTCGGCCGCACCGGCCTCCGAGGACACGCCGCTCAAGGTCGCGAGCCCCTACGGGGCCAGCAAGCTGGCGGCCGAGGTGATCGCCGAGACCTACCACCGCGAGCACGGCATGGACGTGGTGCGGGTGCGGCCGTTCAGCCACACCGGACCGGGACAGGATTCGCGTTTCGCGCTGAGCAGTTTCGCCGAACAGATCGCGCGCATTGAACGCACCGGTCAGCCGGGCGCGCTCAGGGTGGGCAACCTCGAGGTGGTGCGGGACTACATGGACGTGCGCGACGTGGTGGACGCCTACCGCGTGATCTTGGCGCGGGGCCAAGCCGGCTCGGTGTACAACATCGCCTCGGGCCGGGGCCACCGCATGCGGGACCTGCTGGACCACCTTGTTTCCAGGTCGCGGGTGGCGCTGCAGGTGGAAACCGACGCGTCCAGGCTGCGGCCGCAGGATCTGAACTTCATGGTCGGGGACGCCACCCGCCTGGGCTCGCTGGGCTGGGCTCCCCGCCACGTGGTGACGGACGCGCTGGACGCGCTGCTCGACTGGCGGCGCTCCGAACTCGATTCCTGACACTTTCCCATTCCGAGCCCCAGGAGCAAACTTTCGATGTCACGCATTTGCATGATCGGTACCGGCTACGTGGGCCTGGTGACGGGCGCCTGCCTGGCGGACTTTGGCCACCAGGTGATGTGCGTGGATTCGAATCCCGAGCGGGTGGAAGGGCTGAACCGCCTGTCGGTGCCGTTCTTCGAGCCGGGCCTGGATGACCTGGTGGCCAAGAACGCGCTGGAGCGGCGCCTCACGTTCACCAGCGACCTGCCGGAGGCGGTGCGCAAGTCCTCGGCGATCTTCATCGCGGTGGGCACGCCCCAGAGCAAGAGCGGCGCCACCGACCTGTCCGCGGTGCGCGAAGTGGCCCGCCAGATCGCCCCGCACCTGACCGGCTACAAGGTCATCGTGCAGAAGAGCACCGTGCCCCCGGGCACGTCCAGGATCGTTTCGGAGATCATCCGCAAGAACCTCAAGCGGGGCTCGAAGGCGAAGTTCGACATCGTGAGCAACCCCGAGTTCCTGCGCGAAGGCTCCGCCGTGGACACGTTCATGCACGCCGACCGCATCGTGATCGGCGCCGAGTCGGCGCGCGCCCTGAAGGTGGTGTCGGAACTGTACCGGCCGCTGTACCTGATCGAGACCCCGATGGTGCGAACCAACATCGAGACGGCCGAGTTGATCAAGTACTCCGCCAACGCCTTCCTGGCCACCAAGATCTCGTTCATCAACGAAATGGCGCGCCTGTGCGAAGCCATCGGCCCGCAGGTGGACGTGAACGTGGTGGCCAAGGCGATCGGGCTGGATCGGCGTATCGGCCCCAAGTTCCTGCACGCGGGCCCGGGCTACGGCGGATCGTGCCTGCCCAAGGACACCGCGAGCCTGCTTTACTTTTCAAAGGAACGGGGCGTGAAGATGCCGGTGGCCCGCGGCACGGTGGAAGTGAACGACACCCAGAAGGATTTTGTGCTGGAGAAGATCCTGAGAGCGGTCGGCAGCCCCCGCGGCAAGACCGTGGCCATCCTGGGGCTGGCCTTCAAGCCCAACACCGATGACATTCGCGAGTCCCTGGGGCTCGATTTCGCGCGCGCGCTGATGAAGCGCGGGATCAAGGTCCGGGCGTACGATCCGGTGGCCATGCCGGCCTCGCAGGCGGTCATGCCCAAGATCGTGTATTGCCCCGACGCCTACCAGGCCACCAAGGGAGCCGACGCCCTGGCGGTGGTGACCGAATGGAACCAGTTCCGCCAGCTCGACCTGGGGCGGATCAAGCGGCTCATGAGGCGGCCCGCGATCGTGGACTGCCGCAACATTTACGACCCATCCACGGTGCGCGAAATAGGGTTCCGCTACCAGGGCGTGGGCCGGGGAGAAGCGTAATGGGCGTGATGATCGAAGGCGTCAAGATCAAGAGGCTAAAAGTGATCCCCGACGAGCGCGGCTTCCTGATGGAAATGCTCCGGGACGACGACGAGTTCTTCCAGAAGTTCGGCCAAGTGTACCTGACCGTGGCCTACCCCAACGTGACCAAGGGCTGGCACTTCCACAAGCGCCAGACCGACCACTTCGTGTGCGTGAAGGGCATGCTCAAGGTGGTGCTCTACGACGGCCGCGACAACTCGCCCACCAAGGGCGTGGTGAACGAGTTCTTCATGGGCGAGCAGAACCCGATCCTGTTGGTGATCCCCAACCTGGTGTTGCACGGAATGAAGGGCATCGGCGTGGAGCCCGCCTACCTGATCAACGTGCCCACCGAGCACTACATCTACGCGGAGCCGGACGAGTTCCGGGTGCACCCCCACGACAACGACATTCCGTACAAGTGGGAGCGGCAGGATGGCTAAGCTGGACCTGGGCCGCTCTCGCATGGTCGTCACCGGCGGCGCCGGCTTCATCGGAAGCCACTTCGTGAAGATGGCTCTGGCCCGATTCCCGGACATCAGGGTGACCGTGCTCGACAAGCTCACCTACGCGGGAAACCTGGCCAACCTGGTGGAAGTGGACCAGGACCCCCGGTACGCCTTCGTGAAGGGCGACATCGCCGATGCGAAGATCGTGGACGAGCTCTCCAAGACCCACGACGTGGTGGCCAACTTCGCGGCCGAGAGTTTCGTGGACAAGTCCATCGACGACCCCGGCCAGTTCGTCTTGACCGACATGTACGGCACCTACGTGCTGCTGGAGGCCGCGCGCAAGCACGGCATCAAGCGATTCTTGCAGGTGAGCACCGACGAAGTGTACGGCGAGGTCCTGGAAGGGGAGGCCGACGAGAAGGCGCCGCTCATGCCCCGCAATCCCTACTCCGCCAGCAAGGCCGGCGCGGACCGGCTGGCGTATTCCTACTTCGCCACCTACGACAGCCCGGTGGTGGTGACGCGCGCCAGCAACAATTACGGCTCGCACCAGTACCCTGAAAAGCTGATCCCGCTCTTCGTCACCAACGCCCTGGAAGGCGAGCCTCTCCCGGTGTACGGCAGCGGAAAGAACACCCGCGACTGGATGCACGTGGAAGACCACTGCGAGGCGCTCCTGGGTATCCTCGGCGCCGACGACGTGGAGGGCGAGACGTACAACGTGGGCGCCGCCAACGAGTACGACGTGCTGGCCATCACCGGCCGGATCCTCAAGATCCTGGGCAAGAGCCCCGACCTGATCCGCTACGTGAAGGACCGTCCGGGGCACGACCGCCGCTACGCCGTGGCCACCGCCAAGATCCGCGCCAAGACCGGCTGGCAGCCCAGGCGCTCCTTCGAGCAGGGCCTGGAGCAAACCGTGAAGTGGTACGCGGACAACCCCGGCTGGTGGAAGCCCATCAAGTCGGGCGACTTCAAGCGCGAGTACCTGGCCCGCTACGGATCGCTGAAGTAGCCATGGCCCCCGCTCCGGGAGAAATCCTGCTGGTGGCCGGAGCCCGGCCCAACTTCATGAAGGTGGCGCCGCTGCTGGAGGCGCTCCGCCAGAGCGGGCGGTTGCCCTCGGCGCTGGTGCACACCGGGCAGCACTACGATTCCAGCATGTCGGAGGTGTTCTTCCACGAGCTGGGCCTGCCGGCGCCGGACGTGCACCTGGGGGTGGGCTCCGATTCCCACGCCCGCCAGACCGCCCGCATCATGACCGCATTCGAAGCCGTGGTGCTGGAGCGCCGCCCGCGCGCGGTGCTGGTAGTGGGGGACGTGAACTCCACGGTGGCCTGCGCGCTGGTGTGCGCCAAGCTGGGGGTCACCGTGGTGCACGTGGAGGCGGGCCTGCGCAGCGGCGACCGCTCCATGCCCGAGGAGATCAACCGGCTGGTGACCGATCAGCTGTCCGACCTGCTGTTCACGCCCTCGGAGGACGCCCTTCCCAACCTGCTGCGCGAAGGGATCGATGAAAAGAAGATCCACTTCGTGGGCAACGTGATGATCGACACCCTGCTCCGGCACCTGCCGCTGGCCGACAACTCCACCGTGCTCAAGCGACTGGGCCTGGAGCCGAAGAAGTACGCCGCCCTCACGCTCCACCGCCCCGCGAACGTGGACGACGAGAAATCGCTGGGCGCGCTGCTGGATGCCATCGGACAACTGCCCGCCGAGCTTCCCGTGGTGTTCCCGGTGCATCCCCGCACGCGCGAACGCCTGGCCGCTTACGCCGCGGCCGGCCCCGCCAACCTGCGCCTGCTGGATCCGCTCGGCTACCTGGACTTCATGAAGCTCATCAAGGACGCCCGCCTGGTGCTGACCGATTCCGGGGGCATCCAGGAGGAGACCACCGTCCTCGGAGTTCCATGCCTCACGCTCCGGTCCAACACCGAGAGGCCGGTGACCGTCACCGAAGGAACCAACATCCTGGTGGGCAGCGACACCGCTCTCATGTTGGAGGAGTGCCGCAAGATCCTGGCTGGCCAGGGCAAGCAAGGCCGGATCCCCCGGCTGTGGGACGGCCACGCCGCCGAGCGCATTGCCGCGATCCTGGAAAACCAGCTGGCATGACCGCACCGGACAGATTCGATGAACTGCGCTGCCCCGGGTGCGCCGGGGCGCTGCTGCGCGCGCAAGACGCCCTCCAGTGTCCGAACTGTTCCGAGAGCTTTCCCGTGGTGGACGGCATTCCACGCATGCTGCTGCCGCCGCTTCGGGAAGCGCTCCTGGGCGGGGCCGGTGGGGGCTCGGCTTCGGAGCGGCGCAAGGTGGAGACGGCGCTCAGCTTCGGCTACGAGTGGAGCCGGTTCAACACCATGTACGCCGAGTGGGAAAAGTCCTTCCTGGATTACATGCAGCCGCACGGCCGCGAATATTTTTCCGGCAAGAGCGTGCTGGACGCCGGCTGCGGCAGCGGTCGCCATGCCCACTACGCCGCCCGGTTCGGAGCCCGCGTGTGGGCGGCCGACCTGGGCCCGGCGATCGAGGTGGCGCGCCGGAACGCGGGATCGGCGGGGGACATCGCGTTCGTGCAGTCGGACCTCTACCGGCTGCCCTTCGCGCCCGAGAGTTTCGACATGGTCTACTCGCTGGGGGTGCTGCACCACCTGCCCGATCCCGAGGCCGGCTTCCGGAGCCTGCTCCGCCTCGTCAAGCCCGGCGGCGAAGTGCAGATCTACCTTTACTGGAAACCCGAGGGCCAGCCGGTCAAGGCCGCCCTGCTCGCCCTGGTCGGCGGCATGCGCGAGATCACCCGGCGGATGCCGCATCCGCTGTTGCATGCGCTTTCCTACCCGCTGGCGACGGCTGCGTTTCTGTTCTTTGTGTGGCCCTACAACTTGCTTCGGGCCATCCCCGCCACCCGCTCCATCGCCGAGAAGCTCCCCATGAAACAGTACGCCGCCTATCCCTTTCGCGTGTGCGTGAACGACCAGTTCGACCGGTTTTCCGCGCCCATCGAGAACCGCTACACGCAGGGCGAAGTGCGCGGATGGCTCGAGCGGGCGGGGCTCGAGAACATCCAGGTGCTGCCCAACTTCGGGTGGCTGGGGACGGGCCGCAAGCCGCTGCGCTAGTTCCCCTGGCCCCCCCGGGCGCGGCTTACGGATTCCTACCGTCAGGCGTAGAGTTATGAGCGTCAGGGAGCGGGGAATTTCAGATTTCTTCCATGCAATCACCGGCACAAGGAGGTCGCCCAGCTGACGTTCCATGCTTTGGGGAACGCTCGTTTCAAGCGATGGACCCGAAGAGGACGTGTCATGAACCGATGGCTAGCACTCGCCGCAGTTACTTTCCTCGTGCAGCTTGGCTCCGCTGATCCCGCTCCGGCAGGACCGAACGCCGCCGCGTCCGCGCGCATTTACTGGCAGACCGGGATCAACGGCGCCGGGTCGCCCAACAACGGCTCCGCCAGCCCCAATCCCCAGTTCGTGGTTACCTGCAAGGGCGTCCAGAATCTTCGCGGGGCCGAAGTGCAAGTATTGCTCAGCGGAGGCTTCGGTCCGCTCACGCCCGCTTGGCAATTTGAGCCGGGAGGATGCGCCGAAGGCAGCGCCCAGTTCTACCTGGGCGGGCGGGGCGGTACCTATCCGAATGTGTTTACCGCAACCCCGGCCGTCCCCGGGCTGGTCATCGCCCAGAACTCGGCTCTGTTCAACACCGGCGACTGTCGCACTCCGCATGGCGTTGAAATGCTCTGGCTCTCCTGCATTGGCGATTCCGGAAGGGTCCGGGATGCGAGCAAGGAATACGCAGTGTGGGCGGTCCAGTTTGACGCCAACACCCATTCCCCGGTGGATGGAACGCCCTGCCCGCGAGCGCTCGACGACCTGGAAGTCCAGAACCTGGTCTGCGTCTTCCCGAATTTCAGGATCCCCTGCACGCAGCCCGGTCATGGGGCGGCCATGTCCCTGATCGGCCGATGGAACCGCCGACTACGTCCCGTTTGAATCCGGCCATACGCTCCTCATCTGGTCCCTCAACAGTATCGGAGGTTGCGAGTGCTCCGACTGCTTCCCGGTTGTCCCAAAGACGTGGGGTTGGTTGAGGCGGAGCTATAGGTGAGCCGGCCCGGCGGGCCGGGCCGCACCGCGGCTCTGGCCATGCCGCTGTTGCTGGGCGTGGCCGCGTTCGCCCACGCCGGCCTCAACGCCGGCGCCGAGGCGCGGCTGTATTGGCAGAGTACATCCAATGGGACAGGGCTGGCCGCGCGAGACAACACTTCCAGCGCACCCAATCTGCTGGTTACGGTCAAAGGCCTCAAGAGCCTCCGGGGCGTGGAAGTTCAACTCTTCATCAACTCGTTCGACGGTGCAGGAGTTCCAGCCGCCTGGCACATGGAATCCGGCGGTTGCGCCGATGGGTTTGCTACCTTCAACCCGGGTGGGCGTGGCGGACTCTATCCGAACGTTTTCAATGATTCGGTCGCTGTACCGGGGTTGCATGTCGTCGAAAACACCATGCTTCTTGGAACCGGTGATTGTCGCACGCACCACGGGATCGGCCAGTTTCACCTGGCCGCGGTTGGGGAAGCCGGCTCGGCGAGGAATCCATCCCGGGAATATGCGATCTGGTCGATCAACTTCGATCTAGCCAACTCCACCGACTCCCTCGGCGTTCCCTGTGCCGGTGGGCAGCGGCGATCTTGTGGGCCCCCGGGGTGTGTGTTTTGGCCCCGCCATCAATCCGTTTTGTGGCGGGGTGCGGGATTTCTACGCGATTGAACCCATCGATGGGGCGGATATGCTGGACATCGCCTGCCTGTCGCCGGGATTCCAGGACCTGACATGGAATTGGGCGAGCGGGACCTACTCGTATCCTAGGGGCTGCTGCCCATTCGGCTGCCCTGCTGTCGCACCCACCACCTGGGGGAAGCTCAGGAAAACCTACCACTAGCGCGCCGATCTGCCCCTTGGAACCCCCGGCCGCCCTTGGCGGTACCCGATTTGACCGGCCTCCTCTTCTCGCTTCGAAATTTCTTTAAGTTATTTAATTACAATTGTTTAAACATACTCCAAAAACCCATTAGATTCAATTTATGTAAGAGTCTCCGCCCCCTGCCGTGGTATAATTCCCTCTCTGGAACATCGCTACCGAGCAGGGCTTAACGCGGCCGAGTGGGGCCCGTGCCGGCCCGAAATCCGTGCCCCCTCGGAGGTCATCCGCCTCTTGCGTTCCATCCGATCCAGCTTCCTCGCGTGGCTCCTGGTATTTTCATCCGTCCTCCTTGGCTCGCGCCCGGCCGGCGCCGCGGGCGTGTTCAGCGCGTCCGAAGAGCGGCCGGCCCCAAGGGAGCCGCTGCCGTCCATGCCGCTGGATCGTGCTCTCGATCCCCTCACCTACCGGCTGGGGCCGGGGGACCAGCTGGGGCTCAGCGCCGGTGGGATTTCCGATTTCAACGTGAACCTCACCGTGAGCCCCGAAGGCACCATCCGCGTGCCCAACCTGGGAGTTCGCCGGGTGGCGGGGCAGACCCTGGAGTCCACGCGGCGCATGATCGCCGCCGACCTGCAGAAGTTCTTCACCCGGGGGCCGGTCGAGGTGGTGCTGCTGCGCCCGCGCAGCTACAAGGTGGTGGTCGCGGGAGATCTCGATCGCCCCGGCACGGTGGTGCTGGCGGGTCCGGGCCGCGTGTACGACGCCATCTCGCTTGCAGGCGGACTGCGCGGCAGCCCGCGCCGCAACATCGTGCTGAAGCGCGGCGGCCGCGAGATGCTGCTCGATCTGGTCGCGTTCCAGCGCCTGGGCGACATCTCGCAGAACCCGATGCTGGAAGACGGCGACGTGCTGGTGGTGCGTGCGCCCCTTGGCGTGGTGCGGATCTACGGCGGCGTGAACTACCCCGGCGAATACGAGTACCGTGAGGGCGAAAGCCTGGGCCGGCTGGTGGAGGTGGCGGGCGGGTTCGAGCCTTCGGCCGATACTTCGCGCATCCGGCTGCTGCGCTTTCGCGGGCCTGAGTCTTCCGATACGCTTACGCTGGGCGCGACTTCCGTGGCCGGTGCCATGACCCTGCGCGACGGGGACCGGGTGTTTATTTCCCAGGACGCCGGCTTCCACGCGTCGTCCCAGGTCCAGATCTCGGGCCAGGTGCGCCGGCCCGGCATCTACCCGATCGAGACGGGCAGGAGCCGGCTCTCGGAGATCCTCGCGCTCGCCGGGGGCCTCGCGCCGGACGCGGACTCGGAGCGCGTGGCGCTGCTGCGGCCCACCGAGAACCCGCCCCAGGACACCGCCTACGTCAGTTACCTGCTCCGCGGCCAGGACCTGAAGGGCTTCGAGCGCGAGTATGCCAAGATGCGCTCGCGCACCCGCGCCCAGATGTCGCTCCAAGTGAGGGACGCCCTGCGCTCGCCCGGCTCCTCCGCCGATCCGGTGCTCGTGGACGGCGATATCCTGCTGGTGCCGCGTCAGGCCACCTCCATCCTGGTGCAGGGCGAAGTGGTCCGGCCCGGCCTGGTGCCGTTCCAGGCGGGGGGCGATCTATCCGTCTACGTGCGCGCCGCGGGCGGATACACCGGCGCGGCCGACAAGGGCAGCCTGTGGGTGACGCTGGGCACGACCCGGCAGATGGTGCCAGCGTGCGACGCGCCGCCGCTGCGCGCGGGCGACGTGGTGTGGGTGCCCGCGAAGGAGCACGGCAACTTCTGGAACACCTTCAAGGACGTGCTGCTGGTGGCGGCCCAGCTCAGCACGCTCTACCTCGTCGTCCACGACGCGACCAAGTGAGGGGACAACTTCCGATGCGGCCTTTCCCGGAACCCGAGCCCCTGCGTTCTTCCCAGTCGTTCACGGCGCTGGTGATGGAGCTGCTGCGCAGCCGCCGGCGCGCCTGGCTCACGAACTGGCTGGTGGTGGTGGTGCTGGCCGCCGGGGTGAGCCTGCTGCTGCCCAAGTGGTACGTGGCCACCGCCACGCTGCTTCCGCCCTCCAGCGAGTCGGACCTGTCGTTTAATTTTTCCATGCTGCTGCGGGGCGGCGACCTCTCCCGCGGGGCGCTTCCGCGCACCACCAGCCCCGAGGACAACTTCACCGCCATCCTGACCAGCCGGGCGCTCTCTCGCGCGGCCGTCCAGAAATTCGACCTGGCCGGGGAGTACCACTCGAAGCGCGAGAGCGAGGCCATTGCCGAGTTCGCCGAACACCTGCACGTCGGGACCACCCGGGAAGGGGTGGTGTTCATCTCGGTGGAGGACCGCTCGGCGCGCCGCGCGGCGGACCTGGCCAACTTCCTGGTGGACGAGCTGGACCGCTTCAACAAGGACGTGCGCATGACCGCCGGCAAGAGCGCCCGGCTGTTCGTGGAGACGCGCCTGAAGGAGACCGAGCAGGCGCTTCGCCGGGCCGAGGACAACTTGAAGGCGCTGGGCGTCCGCGACGCGCTTCCGGTGACCTCCGGATCTTCGGACGCCACGGCCGGCACCGGCGTGATGGCCCAGCGAATCGCGCTTCAGGTAAGGCTCCAGACATTGCTCCAGACCCAGAGCGAGGGGAGCGAGGAAGTGCGCCGCACCCGCGCCGAGCTGGACGCGCTGGACCGCGAGCTGCGCCGGCTGCCGCAGAGCGGCACCGAGGCCGCCCGCCTGATCCGGGAGGTCAAGATCCAGGACCAGGTGTATACCTTGCTCACCCAGCAGTTCGAGGAGGCCAAGGTCCGCGAGCACAAGGACACGCCCACGGTGCAGGTGCTGGACCGCGCCGAGGCGCCCGACCGCAAGGCCCGCCCCAAGAGAGGCCTGATCGTGATCGCCGCCGCGCTGCTCGGGCTCGTGGAAAGCACCTTGTGGGTGCTGTACCTGGAGCGCCGCCGCGTGCTTCCGTGGCTGCCGGGCGCGCGGTCGATTTCTTGAGGGGCTCCGAGCCCTGGAGCATCGACCAGTGAGCCAAGTCGCCTCGAGCCGCGAACTGCCTGCATCCCGCGGCCTCCTCGCGGCCTTCCTGGGCGTGGCGCTGGCGGTCGTGTTTGCCGCCACCGCACCCAGGGGTATCTTCCTGGCGATCGGGGCCGCCGCCGTGTGCATGGCCGCCCTTTCACCGTGGTGGGGCACGCTGTTCGCAGCCGCCCTGCCGCTCGCCCTGCACGCGGACTTCATCAATCAGTACAAATTGCCTTTCTTCGGTTTCTCGCTCTACCCGCCGGACGTGGTGGCGCTGCTCCTGCTCTGGGCGCTCGTCATGTTCCACCTCACCGGCGCGCGCTACGGCCGGTCCGCCCGGCCCTCGGCGCTGCTCACCACGTTTCTCATGTACGCCTACCTGATGGGGGTGGTGGCGCTCTTCCGCGGCCTGGACCGGCGCGAGGTGCTCGCGGACGTGCGCCCGTTCGCGCAGTACGCCGTGGCGCTGCTCGTGCCCACCATGCTGTGCTCCAGGGAGCGGCTGCGCACGTTGCTGTGGGTGCTGCTGGCGGCCAGCGCGGCGGGCTCGGCGTACGGCGTGTACCACTCGCTCTCCAATCCCGGCCTGGTGGTCTACTCCCTCAGCCTGGGCTTCGCGCGCCTGACCGGCGGCAGCGAGGGCACGTACGCCCCGATGGCTTGCTTCGGGATCGCGGTCCTGGCGCTCAGCCGCTCCCGTGGACTGAGGACGATGGCGCTGGTGCAGGTGCCGCTGGCCGCGGCCGCCACCGTGCTCACCTATTCCCGGGGTTCGTGGCTGGCCCTGATCGGGGGAGTGCTGGTGGTGGTGGGAGGCGTCGCGCTGCGCAATCCGAAGCGGGTACTCCCGGTGCTCGGCTCGATCGCGGCCATGAGCGGGCTGGTGTTCGGCTGGCTGGTGTGGCGCGGCATTCCGCTCGGCGAGGCCGTGGCGGCGCGCAGCTCCGCCGCCGGCGCCGGCCGGGTGGACCTGGCGGTGGTCCAGCGACTCCTGGAATACCAGCAGGTGGCCTCGGCGTTCCTGGCCAATCCGTTTTTCGGGGCCGGGCCGGGGACGCTCTTTCACTACTTCATGCCCGGCCGCGGGTGGATGACCACCTCGTACACGCACAACTCGTTCTTCTACATCGCCTCCAAGTGGGGCGGGATCGGAATCGCCCTGTTCCTGGGCTTCTTCGCGCTTTTCCTGCTGCGCGCCGTCCCGGCGCTGCGGCGGGCGGTGCTGGAAGACCGCGCCGTGGCGCTGCTGGCGCTCAGCTCGGCGCTGGTCGCCCTGGGCATCAAGGCGCTCAGCACCTGGTTCCTGAACGAGTACACGGTGAGCCTGTGGGTCGGGGTGATGTTCGGCGCGCTGGACTGGATGGGCCGGCCGGACCGCGACCTGCCCCCGGAGCTGCGATGAGGCCGGGCTCGCGCCTGGCCCGCAACGTGGGACTGATGTCCGCCTCCGAAGTGGTCATCAAGCTCTTCACGCTGTCCTTTTTCATGCTCCTGGCACGGCGCCTGGGCGTGGAGGGGATGGGGCGCTGGACCTACGCTTTCACGTTCGTCAGCCTGTTCATGAACTTTTTCAATTTTGGCCTGGCCATGCTCTATACCCGGGAAGCCGCCTCCCGGCCGGAGCAGGCGCAGTCGCTGCTGGACCGTTTTCTCCCGCTGCGGCTCCTGCTGGCGGGGGCCGGGCTGGCGCTGCTCATCCCGGTGGCCATGCTGGGGCGCAAGGCGGCCTCTCCGCTGCTGGTGGGTGTGTTTGGCGTGGCCCTGGCGGGCTCCCTGCTCAGCGACCTGGTCCGCTCGGTTTTCCGGGCGCGTCAGCGCATGGAGTACGACGCGGCGCTGAATGTTGCCGAGCGCGGCCTGGCTTCGCTGATGGGCGTGGCTGCCCTGGCGTTGGGGTTCCACGTGCTGGGCACGGCCGCGGCGTGGGCCCTGGGCACGCTCGCGGCCGTGGGGCTCGCGGTGTTCTGGACCGGCAAGTCCGGCCTGCGCTGGCAGCCCCGGCTGGACCGGGCCGCGGCGGCGGCAATCCTGAAGCAGGCCGCCCCGCTCTTCTTCCTGGGCGTGCTGGCCACGCTGTACTTTCGCCAGGACGTGCTGTTCCTGAGATGGCTACGTACCGAACACGAGCTGGGGCTCTATGGAGCGGCCTACCGGGTCATCGACATGCTGGTGTTCCTGCCGGGGAGCATGGCCCTGGCGTACTTGCCGGCCGCATCCAGCGCGCTGGCGCAATCCCCGGACGTGTTCCGGGCGCTGTGCCGCCGCTCGCTGGCCATCACCTTCACGCTGAGCGTGCCGCTGGCGGTGGTGCTGTGGTTCCGGGCCGACGACGTGGTCCGGATCCTGTTCGGCCCGCAGTTCGCGGGGGCCGCGGGCGCGGTGAGGGTGCTGGTCGGAACACTGCTGTTCTTCTTCGCGAACCCGATCCTGGGAAACACCCTGATCGCCGGCAACCTCCAGAAGCTGCCTGCCATCTCGGTCGGGATCGGCGTGGTGGTGAACGCGGGGCTCAATCTGTTCCTGATTCCGCGCATGGGGATCCTGGGCGCCGCCTGGGCCACGCTCCTGACCGAGGCCATGCTGTTCCTGGTGCAGGGCGCCTTCGTGGTGACCCGCCTGGTGCCCATGAACCTGTTCGCGCCCATGGCCCGGCCTATCCTTGCGGGCGCCGGCCTCGCTCTGGTGATGTGGTTGCTGCGCGGCATGCCGTTCTTCGTGGCGCTGGGATTGGCCGTGGCGAGCTACGTCGGCCTCGGGGCCCTGCTGCGCCTGTGGTCCCGGAGCGAGTTCCTGGCGCTGATCCCTCGCCGCACCGGAGGAGGCCTGCCGTGAAGCCCGAGGTGGCGGTGATCGTGGTGATCTATCGGCCCGGCGCGGAACTGGATACCTGCCTGGCCTCGGTGGAGCGCGAGCTCCGTGAGGTGAGCCACGAGCTGTGGGTGGTGGACAACGCCTCCGGCGACGGCTCCCCCGATCGCGTGCGCGGCTCCTTTCCCACCGCGCGCGTGGAACAGATGTCCTCCAACCTGGGTTTTGCTTCCGCCAACAACGTGGCCCTGGAGCGCTCCGAGGCGGAGGCCTTCTTGCTGATCAATCCCGACGCCGAACTCCTGCCCGGATCGTACGGGGCATTTTGCCGCGCCGCCGCCGAGCATCCCGAGGCGGGGGCCGTGGCGCCGCAGATCGTGGAAGAGGATGGCAGCATCGCACGCAGCTGCCGCACCGCGCCCTCGGCCCTTTCGCTGTTATGGGAGAACACGCTGCTCGATTTCGCATTTCCAGGGAACCCGCTGTTCGACGCGCACCGGCTGGGACAATTCGATCACGCGTCGGCGCGCGCGGTGGACGCGGCGAGCGGCGCATGCCTGTACGTCCCGCGGTCCTGCGTGCAGCGGGTGGGGGCCATGGACCCAGCATTCTTCATGTACAGCGAGGAAATGGATTGGTGCCGCCGCATGTGGAAGGCCGGCCTCGCGGTGTGGTTCGATCCTCGCGCGCGCGTGCGGCACCTGGGGCAGCGCAGCAGCGCGAACCATCAGGACATCCTGATCCCCGCGTACTATCGAAGCCAGCGGCGCTATTTCAGCAAGCACGGCAGCCCGGCGGCGCGCGTGCTGTTCGGCCCGCTGACCCTGCTGGGAGTGCTGCTCCGGCTGGCGGTATTCACCGTGCGCCGCATCTCGGGGCGACTGGACGGCCCGGCGTTCCGTACCCGCGTGCGCGCCTACACCCGCGCCGGCATGGAAGCTTTCGGCGGAGGGGGCGCCCGATGAGACTGTTGCTGATCGCCTACTACTTTCCGCCCTGCGGCGGCGCCGCGGCGCTGCGTGCGCTCCACTGGGCCAAGTACCTTCCGCAGCACGGGCTGGACCTGACCGTGATCGCGCCCGAGGACGGCGTCTACCCCATGCAGGACGGGACGCTGCTCGGCTCCATCCCTGCCGGGGTCGCGGTGCACCGGGTGCGGGGTTTCACTCCCAGCGCCCACCCGGCCCTGCGCAGGGTGCGCGGCGGCTCGTTTTCCGAGGGAGGAGTCGCGCACGATGGCCTGCTTCGCCGCGCCCTGCGCGGGGTGCGCGATCTGTTCTTTGTGCCGGATGAGTTCGTGGGATTCGTGCCGGCGTCGGTCCGTCGCGCGCTGGAGTTGCACGCGGAGCGGCCGTTCGACGTGGTGCTTACGCTTTCGCATCCGCTCAGCGTGCATCTCGCGGGGCTGGAACTGAAGCGCCGCCTGGGCATTCCCTGGGCCACCGAGTTCGGGGACCCGTGGACCGAGAACTGGCAGGCTTCGGGGCGAAGTTTATCCAGGAAGGTACTGGAGCCGCGCATGGAGCGTTCCGTGCTGACCGAATGCTGCCTGGCCGTGGCCACCACCGAGGGCCTGCGCGACCGCTGGCGCTCGCGCTTTCCGCAGCTCGATCCGGAGCGCTTCCAGGCCGTGCCCATCGGATACGACGAGGCGGGCTTTGCCGGGCTCCAGCCGGAGCGCCATGACCGCTGGACGCTGGGCTACGCGGGCGCTCTGTACCACGACCGCCGCGCCGACTCCTTCCTGGAAGGGTTGGGTCGCTACCTGGAGCGTCAGCCCGCGGAGCGAGAAGCGATCCGCGTCGTCTTCATCGGCGCCAAGGACGAGCCCAACAAGCGCTCCTTCCGCGAAGCGGTGGAGCGCCACCGGCTGGAGGGCGTGGTGGAGGACCTGGGCTTTCGCTCGCATCGCGAGGCGTTGGCCATGCTCATCGGTTCCGATGCGCTCCTTTACGTGGGCGGCTTGCCGCCCGAAGGCGATCTGACCGTGCAATCCAAGGTCTACGAGTACCTGCGGGCGTGGAAGCCGGTGCTGGCCATCTCGCGCGAGGTGGAGGCGCTGCGCATCCTGAGGCGCGGCCCCGGAGTGTTCCGGGCCGACCAGAGCGATCCCCAGGGCGCCTGCCTCGCCATCGCCCAGATTCGAGCTGCCACGCCCCGGCAGAACCTTCCGGCCGCGGCCCGCGACTACGAGGTCGCCGCCCTGGCCGGACGCCTGGCAGGTTACCTGCGCCGCCACGCCGTGCCTTCGGAGGCCCGCCCATGAACCCCGTGAAACTCGGCATCGTCCTGGTGTCCGCGCGTCCCGGTGGCACCGAACTTTCGGTGCTGCGGCTGTTGCGCGCCCTGGACCCCGCCTGTTTCGAGCCGCACGTGTGCGTGCTCACTGGGGAGGGCCCGCTGGTGGCCGACTACCGCGCGGCGGGTTTACCGGTCACGGTGCTGGGCGCCGACCGGGGCCCGGGACTGCTCAAGATGCTCGGCCTGCGCGACTGGATCCGCCGCACCGATCCCGACCTCCTCCACGGCTTTCTTTACGCCGGCAACCTGCTGGTGCGCGCTTTCGGGCGCGAGGGGCGTAAGCGGCCCGTGGTGGTCTCGATTCACGGGATCGAAGAGTGGCGCGCGCCCATCCTGGACGCCCTGGAGCGCCCGACGTGGGCGCGCGCGGACGCCGTGCTGGCCAACTCGCAAGCCGCCCGCAAAGTGATGCTACGGAAGTTCGGGAGCGGCGTCCCGGTCCACGTGGTGCGCAACGGCAGCGACCCCATGCCGCGGCCCGCGCGCGAGGTGGCCCGCGCCCGGCTCGGCCTGCCTGGCGGCCCGCTGGCCTTGTGCGTGGCGAATTTCATCCGCTACAAGCGCCACCTGGAACTCATATTCGCATTCCAGCAGGTGCGGCTGGCCGTGCCTTCGGCGCGACTCGTGCTCACCAGCGAGGGTCCGGAGCGGGCGCGCTGCGAGCGCTCGGCGCGGGAACTCGGCATCCAGGACGCCGTGCTGTTCCTGGGCCGGCAGTCGGATCTTTCGATGCTGTATGCCGCCTGCGACGTGGTGACGCTCGCCTCCAGCGAAGAGAGCTATCCCGGCGTGCTGCTGGAAGCCGCGTGGGCCGGCCGGCCGGTGGTGGCCACCGCCGTGGGCGGGGTGCCGGAGCTGGTCGTGGAAGGCGTGACCGGGCATCTGGTCCCGCCGCTGGAAGCGCGCCCGATGGCCCAGGCGCTGATCGGGATCCTCGAGGACCGCGAACGTCGCGAAGCCATGGGCGAGGCGGCGCTCAGCCGCGCCCGGAAGCATTTCACCATGGCCGAGGAAGCGCGCCTGACGACGGAGTTCTACGACGCGGTGATGGAGGGCCGGGCCTGATGTGCGGAATCGCGGGCATTTACACGCCGGGCCGACCGGTGGAAGAGGGCGCGCTGCACGCGATGCTCTCCAGGCTGCAGCACCGCGGTCCCGACGACGAGGGCGCCCACTTTTCTCCGGGTCTCGCGATGGGCGCGCGGCGCCTTTCCATCATCGACATCGCCGGCGGCCACCAGCCGATGGAGGCCGGCGAAGGGATCACCGTTTCCCAGAACGGCGAGATCTACAACTTCCCGGAGTTGCGCGAGGAGCTGGAACGCGCCGGAGAACGGTTCCGTACCCGGTCCGACACCGAAGTGATCGGGAGGCTTTACCGCGCGCGCGGCCCGCAGGGCTTCACCCGGCTCTCGGGGATGTTCGCGGCCGCGGTCTTCGACGCGCGCTCGGGAGAGCTGGCGCTGGCGCGCGACCGCTCCGGCATCAAGCCGCTCTACGTGGCGGAGATCCCGGGTGGCATCGCGTACGCCTCGGAACTCTCGGCGCTGCTCGCATCCGGATTGGTGCAGGCCTCGCCCAACCCGGAGGCGCTGCGCTCCTTTGCCATGTTCGGCTTCATCGCCGGCGGGCCGTCGTCCATCCACGGGGTGGAGCGGCTCGCTCCCGGCGAGTGCCTGGTGTTCGGCCCCCAGGGCAGCCGGCGCTCCCGCTTTGCCGCGGCCTACGAGCCACGCGTGGGCGCTCCGGCCGGCGTGCCTGGAACACCGGATGTGCTCGCGCGCCTGAGCTCCTCGGTGGAGCGCCACATGCTGAGCGACGTCCCGGTGGGAGTATTCCTGTCGGGCGGGCTCGACTCCTCTGCCATCGTGGCCACGCTGGCCGGCCGCGGGGTGCGGGTGCGCACCTTTTCAATCGGCCCGGAAGGCGGGGCGCACCTGGACGAGCGTCCCCTGGCGCGCCGGGTGGCGGACCGCTTTCACATGGAGCACCACTCGGTGGCGCTGGCGACGCCCAACGAGGCTTCCATGCGCGAGCTGGCGAGGGCCTTCGACGAGCCGTTCGCCGACTCCTCGGCGTTCGCCACGCTGCAGTTGTCGAGGCTCGCGCGGCAGTTCGTCACGGTGGCCCTGTCCGGCACCGGGGGCGACGAGACGCTCTCGGGCTACGAGCGCTACGGCCTGCCGGCCATGCTCCGCCGGGCACGGGTGCTTCCGCCGCACCTGGCCGGGCAGCTCTCCCGGGGGATCGACCGGCTTCGCCCCAACCGCCGCAGCGCCCAGGGCGAGCTGATGCTGCGGGCCCAGAAGCTGCTCTCGGCGCGTTCCCGCCGCCGCCCGGCGCACGGCTACGTGGAGAGCGTGGCGGTCTCGCGAAACCTGTGGGGCCCGCTTTTCCATGGCACGCGCGCCGAGGGCGAGGAGCTGGTGGAGCGGCTGCTGGAAGAGGTGGGCCTCGCCGGCCGGCCGTTCGATTCCGCCTTCGGGCCGGCGTTCGACCATCGCATGTACTTGCCTGACGATCTGCTGGTGAAGGAGGACCGCGCCTCCATGGCAGTCTCCCTGGAGTCGCGCGTGCCGTTTCTGGACGTGGATTGGCTGCGCTGGACCGAGCAGATCGGGGAAGGGCGCAAGCGCCCTGGCGGCCGCCCCAAGGGCATCCTGAGGGACGCCATGGCGGATCTGCTTCCGCCTTCGATCACCGCGCGCCCCAAGCACGGCTTCGCCATGCCCGTCTCGGGATGGATGCGCTCGGAATCCATGCGCTGGGTGGAGGACCTGTTCCAGCCCGGCGGAGTGGAGACCGGTCTCGACCTGCGAGAGGCCCGCTCCCGTTTCCTGGACCACCGCGCCGGGCGGCTGGAGGCCGGGGAGGAGCTGTGGGCCGCCGCCATGATCCAGCTGTGGGCAAGCGAGCACGTGGCCCAGGCCTCGCCGGGCCTGGCCCCTGAAATCTCCGCCATGCCTCTGCCGCCGGGACCCCCGGCTCCGTTCCGCGTGGCTCCCGCGCGGGCCAGCCGGGTCAGGGTGGTTCGAATCATCAGCCGCATGAACGTGGGCGGGCCCGCCATCCACGTGAGCCTGCTCACTTCGGGCCTGCAGGAGTTCGGCTTCGACACCATGCTGGTGCGCGGCCAGGAAGGCCCGCACGAGGGCAGCATGGACGACGTGGCCCGGCGCTACCGGGTGACCCCGGTGAGCGTGCCCGGGTTGCGGCGCGAGATGCAGCCCATGGACGATGCACGCGCCCTGATGAGCCTGGTGGAGCTGCTGCGCCGCGAGCGCCCGGACATCGTGCACACCCACACCAGCAAGGCCGGCATGCTGGGCCGGATCGCGGCCGCCCGGGTGGGCGTTCCGATCGTGCTGCACACCTTCCACGGGCACGTGCTGGACGGCTACTTCAACCCCATCATGGTGCGCGGGATCATGGCGGTGGAGCGCCAGCTGGCACGCCGCAGCACCCGGCTGATCGCCGTCAGCCAGGCCACCCTGGAAGACATGGTCGGGATCGGCATCCCACGGGAAAAGCTGGTGCACATACCGCTGGGCCTACCCATCGACGACCTGTTCCAGGTTGAGCGGGGCCGCGGAAACTTCCGGGCCTCCATCGGGGTTCCTACAGGAGTACCCCTCATCGGCATCCTGGCGCGGCTGGCCGAGGTCAAGCGGCACGAGATCTTCCTCAAGGCGGCCGCCCTGCTCAAAATGCGCGACCCCTACATGCACTTTGCCGTGGTGGGCGGCGGCGACCGAGAATGGGAGCTCCGGCGGCAAGCCGTTCGGCTGGGACTCGGGCAATCAGTCCATTTCACTGGGTTCCGACGGGACCTGGGGGAGGTGCTCTCGGACCTCGATGTGAGCGTCCTGTGCTCCCGCAGCGAGGGCCTGCCGGTGGCCCTGATCGAGTCCATGGCGGCCTCCCTCCCCGTGGTGGCCAGCGAGGTGGGCGGGGTACGCGAGTTGCTAGGGAATGACGAGGCCGGGCTGCTGGTCCGGTCCGAGGACCCCGAGGGACTGGCCTCTTCCGTCTACCGCCTGCTCAAGGACCGGGACCTTCGCGCCCGGCTGACCGCCGCGGGCCGGCTCCGGGCCGAGCGCTACCGCGAGCGCCGGCTGCTGGTGGACATGGCCTCCCTTTACCACGAATTGCTGGGTTCCCGGACACCCCCCCGGTCCATGTAATTGGCAGTCTTGACAGGACTTTTGCCTTGTCGGTATGGTGCCCGGACGGTGTGCAAGGTCGGGCAGACGCCCCATTCGTGGCCCCCGGCCCCGGGCATCGGAAGGATTTCCCAAGCGCTAGGAGCGGTGAACCCATGCGGATTTTGGTGACCGGCGGAGCCGGTTTCATAGGATCACACCTGGTCGAAAGCCTGCTGGCCCGCGGTGACGAGGTGTGGGCTTTGGACGACCTGTCCACGGGTCGCCTCTCGAATTGTGCCTCATTTGAGAAGAATTCCCGGTTCCATTTCGTCAAGGGCACCGCCACCGAGATGGCCACGGTGGCCCCGCTGGTGGACGGTGTGGACCAGGTGTTCCACCTGGCCGCGGCCGTGGGCGTCAAGTACGTGGTGGAGCACCCGCTGCAGTCCCTGATCACCAACATCCGGGGCGCCGAGGTGGTGCTGGAAGCCGCCGCCAAAAAGGGCACCCGGACCATCATGTTTTCCAGCTCCGAGGTGTACGGCAAGGGCACCGGCGCCCCGCTCCGGGAGGATGACGACCAGCTCCTGGGTCCGACTTCCATTTCCCGCTGGAGCTATGCCACCGGCAAGGCCGTGGACGAGTTCCTGGCATTCGCCTACTGGGCGGAAAAGCGGCTCCCGGTGGTGATCGTGCGCTGCTTCAACACCTGCGGCCCCCGACAGAGGGGGGAGTACGGCATGGTGATCCCGCGCTTCATCGAGTCCTCGCTGCGCGGAGAGCCGATCTCGGTGTACGGCACCGGCGAGCAGAGCCGCTGCTTTTCCTACGTGGGGGATGTGGTGCGCGGGGTGCTGATGCTGGCCGACGATCCGGCCACCAGCGGTCAGGTGTTCAACATCGGCACCACCGAAGAGATCAACGTGATGAACTTGGCCCGCAAGATCAAGGATCTCACCCGCTCCGAATCCCCGATCATCACTATTCCCTATGAGGAAGTGTACGGAAAGGCGTTCGAGGACATGAACAAGCGGGTGCCGGACCTGGCCAAGATCCACTCGTACGTGGGCTACACCCCGGAAGTGTCCCTGGAAGAGCTGCTGAAGAAGACCATCGCCGAGGTGGCGAGCCAGCTGGGGATCAAAGCGCCGGCGTAGCTCCGGGAAATCGAAAGGCGAGGCGGCTCGAGTAGAAGAGGCCGTTCTCCAATGAGAACCAGCACCCCAGGGCCGGGACGGCTTTGGGGTGTTGTTGTTTGGGGGGATGGAGTGAATCAGAAGAGGGGAGCGCAAACGAAGATGGCGCTGCGAGTGGGGAAGCTTACGCCTCGCCCCCGCGCCGCCCTCCAGCTAATATCCCCCCATGATCGATACCGGCACCCGGCTTGGCCCCTACGTCGTCGTCCGCCGCCTCGGAGCGGGGGGGATGGGCGAGGTCTATTTGGCCAGCGACCCGCGCCTGGAGCGCGAGGTCGCGATCAAGGTCCTGCCGTTCGAGTTCTCCTTCGACCCTGAACTCCTGGAGCGCTTTCAGCGCGAAGCCAAGCTGCTGGCTTCGGTGAACCACCCCAACATTGCCACCATCTACGGGCTGGAAGAAGGCGTCGGGGGCGTGCGTTGCCTGATCATGGAGCGCATCGAGGGCGTGACCCTCACCGAGCGCATCATGCTCAAGCCGATGCCGGTGGAAGCGGCCCTGGACATGGCGGTGCAGCTGGCCGAGGCACTGGAGGCGGCCCACGAGCGGGGCGTGATCCACCGCGACCTCAAGCCCAGCAACGTGATGATCACTCCGCGCGGGCAGGTCAAGGTGCTGGATTTTGGCCTGGCCAAGCGCTCCGACGATCTGGCCGACCAGGCGGCGAGGTCGGTCCTGGACGCCGGAAACCTGGGGGAGGACGACGCGCCCATGGGGCTCACCCTGGCCGGCGACGTGCTGGGCACTCCCGGCTACATGAGCCCCGAGCAGATCCTGGCCCTGCCGCAGGACCTTCGCACCGACATCTTTTCTTTCGGCAGCGTGCTGTACGAGTGCCTCACGCGCAAAGCCGCCTTCCCCGGCAAGGGCACGCTGGAAATCACCGCGGCCACGGTGCACGACGAGCCCGACTGGCAGGCGCTACCGGCGGAGCCTCGCGCAAAGCTCAAGCAAATCCTCTCGGACTGCCTTGAAAAGGACCCCGAGAAACGTCCCCCCAACATGGGGTTGGTGCGCGCGGCGCTGCGCGAGATGCTGGCGCCCGCCGCGGCCGTGGCGGTGGCGGCCCCGGTGGCCGCGCCCAACAATCTGCCGAGGCAGATCTCGAGCTTCGTGGGCCGCGAGGAAGAGGCCTCGAGCTGCGCTGCGCTTCTGCTGGAATCCCGCCTGCTCACGCTGACCGGCCCGGGCGGCTGCGGGAAGACCCGCCTAGCGCTCAACGTGGCCGAACGGTTCCTTCCTCAGAACACCGGCGGGACCTGGTTCGTGGACCTGGCGCCACTCTCCGAACCCAAGCGCGTTCCGCAGGCGCTGGCCGCCGCGCTGGGAGTGCGCGAGGAAACCGGGCGCGAACTGGTGGCGCAGCTGGCCGAGCACCTGGGCGCTCAGCCCACGCTGGTGGTGCTGGACAACTGCGAGCACCTGCTGGAGGCGTGCGCCGCCCTGGTGAGCGTGCTGCTGGACGCCTGCCAGGGCGTGCGAGTCCTGGCCACCAGCCGGGAAGCGCTGGGCCTGGGCGGGGAACAGACCTACGTGGTGCCGTCGCTTTCGGTGCCCGATCCGCGGCGCGCGGCCAACGCCGCCGCGGTCATGGCATCCTCGGCAGGCCGGCTCTTCGCCGAGCGGGCCTCGCTGGTCAACGCATCCTTCGAGGTCAACGAATCCAACGCCCGGGGCGTCGCGGAAATATTGCAGCGGCTGGATGGAATCCCGCTCGCCATCGAGCTGGCCGCCGCGCGCATCAAGCTGCTCTCGGTGGACCAGATCCGCGCCAAGCTGGACGACCGCTTCCGGCTGCTCACATCCGGTAGCCGCGACGCGCTGCCGCGCCAGCAGACGCTGCGGGCCACCATCCAGTGGAGCTACGACCAGCTGGTAGAAGAAGAGCAGCGGCTCATGCGCGCCCTGTCGGTGTTCGTGGGCGGCTGGACGCTGGAGGCGGCCACGGCCATCTGCGGGGAAGACCTGGACGAGTTCGAAGTGCTGGACACCATCGGCCGGCTGGCCGACAAGTCGCTGGTGGTCGTCGAGCGATCCGCGTCCGCGGACGCCCGGTACCGGTTCCTGGAAACCGTGCGCCAGTACGCGCAGGGCGAGCGCGAGGCGAAAAAGGAAAGCCCGGCCCTGCGGGCCCGGCACCTCTCGTACTTCCTGGCGCTGGCCGAGCAGGCCGCGCCGCTCCTGCGCGGGGGGAAGCAGTCCGAGTGGCTCGCCCGGCTCGATTCGGACAATGCCAATCTGCTGGCGGCGCATGTCTGGTGCGGCGAGCCGCCGGAGCACGTGGAAGAGGACCTGCGCCTGGTGGGCGCCCTGTGGCGGTTCTGGTACAACCGGGGACACTTCCGAGACGGCAGCGAGGCGCTGCACGCCGCGCTCTCGCGCCCCGGCGCCGAGCGGGCGGGCGCGCTGCGCGCCGGCGCGCTGGGGGCCGCGGCCGGCATGGCGTTTCTCCAGAGCGAATTCGACCGGTCGCGGTTGCTCTACGAGGAGCTGGCCCGGTTGTGCGAGGAGCTCGGCGACCGCCTGGGGCTGGCCCGTGCGTTCAACGGGCTGGGCATCGTGGCGTTGGCCATGCAGGACTACCGGGCCGCGGAGCAGGACTTCGAGAAGGCCCTCGCGATCTACCGGGAGCTCGGGGACCAGGCCAACGCCGCGGTGGCCCTGGGAAACCTGGGCAACGTGTCGCTGGAAGAGGGCGATTACTCGGCGGCCGGTCCCCGGATCGAGGCGGCGCTGGAACTGGCCCGCACCCTCGGCGACGAGCAGGGCGTGGCCAAGGCCTACCTCAACGGGGCGATGGTGTGCACCCACTCCGGCAATCCGGATGGTGCGCGCGAACGGTTGCGCGCCGGACTGCCGCTGGTGCTGCAACTGGGGGAGCGGCGCTATGCCGCCTACGCCCTGGAGACTTCCGCCGAACTGGCGGCGCTTCTATCCGAGCATCCCCTGGCGGCACGCCTCAGCGGGGCCGCGGCGGGGCTGCGCGAAGAGCTGGGAGCGCCCCTTCCGGAAACGGAAATGGAAAAGCACGAGCTGGCCATGCAACTCGTGCGTGAGGGCCTGGGCGGGGACGGCTTTGCCCGGGAATGGAACGAGGGCCGCTCCATGAACTATGAAGCGGCCCTCGATTCGGTGCTGCGCTGGCTATCCGGCTGATCCCGCGGATTCGGGCTAGCGGTAGGCTCTCTTCAGGCTTCCCCACGAGGTCGGCTTGGACGGCGTGGTAAGGCACTGTCCCGGACCGATCAGCCCGTTGTTGAAGTCCCCGAGCAGTTGGATCAGGTCCAGGCCCACGCCCTCCGGCAGGAAATCGGTTCCCACCGGCGGCACGACGCGGGGTCCGATCAGGGCGTCGGCGTCCCGGATCGCCTGCCGGATGTTCGCGGGCACACTTGCTCCGTTGAAAAGATTCAGCTTGGCCGCGATCAGCTGATGGGCCAGCGCGATGAGCGTGGCCGAAGGGTCGACGATGACGGCCTGCCCCAGGCTGCCGTTGACCGGCACGGGCCGCACCGGCTCGCTGATACCCGAGGGCTTGGTCAGGATGTTCTGCGTCTGGGTCTTGGTGTAGGTAATGCTTCCGAGCGGCATCTGCCAGGCAACCGTGTCCACCGCCTGCGGGCGCGGGTTCGAGCCCAGGCGGGAGCGCTGCGGCAGCGGCATGTCGTCGTCGTCCCCATCGTCGTCGCCGGGCGGGATCTGCGGCCACTTGCTGGGATCGATCGCCCACTGGGTGCGGTTGAACGTGCAGTTGGTCTGGGCCATGGTGCGCTGGCGCGACATCGGAGACAGCGGCGAAGCCGCCTGGCCCTGCACGTCGAGCGCGTACGCCGTAAACACGTACGCCTCTCCGGGAGTCAGTTCGTTGGGAGCGTTGGAAATCACGCCGCTCTCGTCGTACAGGTCGCCGATCTCCACCATGCCCGACGCGTTCGGGCCCAGTAGGAACGTCGTGTACTGGCCGCCGTACACGTGAATCAAGGGCGCTCCCACGAAGTACGCTTCGCCCTGGCGCGGGTCGGGCGCGGCGCTGAACCACTGCAAGCCATTGTTCGCAAAGTCGGAGTACTTCATCCACCAGACTCCAAAACCGGCCGGCGCGCCGGAGGCGCCCGCGGTCACGGTCATGACCACTTTGCCGTGGCCCGCGCGCACCATGCTGAGAGCGGGCGTATCGAGCGCCGGGAGCTGGGCCCAGCCGAACGAGGCGGTGACCGCAAGGATGGCCACGGAGGCCATAAAGATCTTCAAGATATGAGCTTTCACGTCTTCCTCCGGATTGAATTGGATGGATATTGGAAACGTGGCTTGGAATTGACGGCGGCCGTTATCGATTGTTTCGCGATTATAGTATGGGCGCAGGTCGCCCGGGGGTCAAGAGAATAGCGGCTGAAACAGGCCTATTCCCAGCGGTGGTAGGCCGGATGACCTTCCTTGACCGCTACGAACGTGCCCCGGCAGGTGGCGGTGACCACGCCGCCCGAAGACAGGGTAGCTTCCACCACGGCGCGGTCTTCCGTGGATTCCACCACTTTGGCCCGGATCTCGAGCGGCACCCGGCTCGGGGTGGGCCGCTTGAACTTCACGTGAAAGTCGGCGGTCACGGTGCTGGGTGGGGCGTCCTGGCCGGCCTTGTTCATCAGGTGCCAGGCGGCGGTCCAGTTGCTGTGGCAATCCAGGAGCGCCCCGCAGATACCCCCGTTGACCACGCCGTCAAAGGCTTCGTGGTACTTCTCGGGCTGCCAAGAGCACACCAGCTCCTCGCCCTCGGGAAAGCTGCGGATCCGAAGGCCCCTCCCGTTGGCCGGGCCGCAACCGAAGCACCGGTTGTTGGGCGCGTACTGCTCTTGGACGGATTTCATGAGACGGAGGGTATGACGGGAGGCCTGCCGGGGGCAAGCGAAGAGGGGCGGCCGGTGGGCCGCCCCTCGAGACTGCGCTTCGTCTGCCGGGCCTACTTGTACTTCTTGCGCAGGTCGGTGTAGGTCATGTGGATCACCGGCGTGATGCCGATGGCATGGACCTCGAACACCAGGTCGTTGAAGTCGTTGTCGGTCTGGCTGCAGCACGGCGTCGGGTTCGGGCCGCTGTCCAGGTCCTCGAAGCACACCAGCCAGGTGTTGGGCTGGTGCTTGATGACCGAGATGTCGAACACGAGCGCCTGCACGTCGCCGTCGAAGGGCGCGTGGACGGCGACGCCGTTCGGGCCCTTGTCGTTGAAGAACCGGTTGGTGAAGAAGAGCTCGGGCTCCGGGGCGTTGGTGGCGTTGCCCGTGCCGTTCGGGTTCATGTAGAAGCCGAAATGCGTGTGGGCGCCCGAAAAATTGACGCTCTTGACCGCGCCCGGATTGGCCGGCCCGTCGAACACCACGCCGTCGTGGATGTTGTCGTTCAGGAGGCTCGCCGGCTTGACGCCGGTTTCAAGGTACCAGCCAACCGTGTTGCGGTCGCGGTTCCCGGCGACTTCCTTCACCAGCAGGGATGAGAACCCGGCGTCCGACCAGTAGAACGGATCGGGCTGGAACGGGTGCGCGCCAATGAAGTCGGTCGTGATGTGAATTCCCGGCCCGTACACGGCGTCAACGATGCTCTGAAGATCGTTTCCGGCGCCGTCCCACGAGGTGCCGAATACCACCGTCACCGGGGACACGGCCTGCGCAACACCCGCAGTCAAGATGAGTGCAAGGAAGATCGCGGTAGCAGTGCGCATTCAAAATCTCCTGGGCCATGTGGGGGCCGAAATAAAATTAAAAGAACACGGGACCCCGCAGCACTCGAGCCGCGGCGCACCCTGAACCTGTTCTTCAAGTGTTTGTAAATGTACGTTATTCCAGGGCAACTGTCAATGGTTTACTTGCAAATACTTCTATCAGCATTCATTTCAGTATAGGCGCATATTTGCATTGATTTCTTCCCCCAAAGAGCCCCCCTTGCCCCGGCTGCCGGTCGGTGCTAACTTCCAATCTTTCATAGTCTAACCGCCTTCAGTCCCTAGCTTTTGGAGATGCCATGCCTCGCAAGCGTCCGATGCAGCTCGATGACCTGTTTCGCCTTCGGGCCCTTGGCCGGGTCGCGATGTCGCCGGACGGGCGACAGGTGGCCTTCGAAGTGAAGAGATTCGATTCCTCCGAAAACCAGAATTTCACGCAGCTGATGCTGGTCGATGCCGATGGCACGCAGATACGTCCGCTCACCGATGGCAAGCACAACGACCACCACCCGCGCTGGTCGCCCGACGGCACCCGCCTGGGCTTTCTCTCCGACCGGGACAAGGGCACCACCCTGTGGGTGCTGTCCATGGCGGGCGGCGAGCCGGAGCGCATCACCGAGCCCGACGGCTCAGTGAAGGACTTTGCCTGGTCGCCCGACGGGCGCCGGCTGGCTCTCACCTGGCAGGCCATGAGCGAACGCGAGATCCTGGAGCGCGACGGCAAGACCGACCAGATCAAGAAGGGCCCCCAGTTCAAGCACATCACGCGGCTGTTCCACAAACTGGACGGCGCGGGCTGGTGGAACGGGAACTACACCCACGTGTACGTGGTGCCCGCCGCGGGCGGCCGCATGAAGGCGCTCACGACCGGGGAATTCGACCACTCCGAGCCCACCTGGAGCCCCGACGGCACGCGGGTCTCGTTCGTCTCCAACCGCGACGAGAATCGCGACGTGTACCTGGAAAAGTCCGACATCTACGTGGTCAGCCCCAAAGGCGGCCGCGCGCGCCGGGTGACCCTGAAGGAAGGCAGCGCCCGATCCCATTCCTGGTCGCCCGATGGCAAGACCATCGCATTCGTCGGGGACTCCGCACGGCTGGGACAGGGATGGAAGCACAACACCCGCATCTGGCTGGTGCCGTCCCGGGGCGGGGCTCCGACCGAGCTCAACCGGGAATTGGACACCGACTGCATGAACATGACCCTCGGGGACGTGGCCTCGGCCGGCTTCGAAGCCATGGCCCCGATCTGGACCGAGGACGGCTCGCGGGTCTACTTCCAGGCCAGCATCCAGGGTGCGGTGGTGCTGCTCAGCCGCTCGGTCAAGCGCCGCGAGGCCCGGATCGAGCTGGCCGGCGACATCAACCTGATGTACGCGCATCGCTGCGGAAACTCCGGCCCCATGGCGCTGGCGATCGGCGAGTCCACCAATCCCGGCGACGTGTTCCTGTTCGATCCTGCCAAGCCGGGCCGCGCCCGCCGCCTGACCCGTCTCAACGCCGCCCTGTTCGAAAAGATCGAGGTGGTGGAGCCCCAGGCTTTCCAGGTGAAGTCGGGCGCCGCCACGGTGAACGGCTGGGTGCTCAAGCCGCCCGGATTCCGCAAGGGCCGGCGCTACCCGGCCATCATGGAGGTCCACGGTGGGCCGCACGCGCAGTACGGCTACTCGTTCTTCCACGAGCTGCAGTGGCTGGCGGCCCAGGGCTACGTGGTGGTCTACTCCAATCCACGGGGCAGCACCAGCTACGGGCTCAAGTACCGCAACTGCATCCAGGCCGCCTGGGGAAACCTGGACTACAAGGACTGCATGAAGGTGGCCGACTGGATCTCCTCCCGATCCTACGTGGACCGCAAGCGGGTGGGCCTGACCGGTGGCTCCTACGGCGGCTATATGACCAACTGGATGGTGAGCCACACCGACCGGTTCCGCGCGGCGGTGACCCAGCGCAGCGTGTACAACATGGAGTCCATGTTCGGCACCAGCGACGTGGGATACCTCTTCGAGTGGGAGTTCGGCGGGAACCCGTGGCGAAATGTGAAGGCCCTGCGCCGGCAGTCGCCCTACACGTTCGCGAAGAACATCCGCACCCCGCTCCTGATCGAGCACGAGGAACAGGACTATCGTTGCCCGATCGAGCAGGGCGAACAGCTGTTCACGGCGCTCAAGCTGCTGGGGCGCGAAGTCGAGATGGTGCGCTTCGAGGGCGAGTCTCATGGACTCTCCCGCGGCGGCCGGCCCCAGAACCGGGCCGAGCGGCTGCGCCGCATCAAGGGCTGGTTCGACAAGCACATGCGGTGAAGAAGCTTCCTCCCAGGCATCTGCGGCCCTCGGTCCGGCCGCTCCCCGAGCAACAGGGCGATGGGGCCCGCTGGAATCCGGTGGGCCGGTGGCTGCGCCGCGAGGGTTCCGGCGCGCCGGAGGCCCTGGCGGAGTGGAGCGAGCGATGGGACGAACTCGAGTCCCTGATTCTCCGGGTCTATCGCTCCGACCGGGCCGAGCCCGGGGACGAATCGGAGTTCCTGGCGCTGCGGATGTGGCTGTGGGATCGCTACCCGTCGTGGTCGGAATGGCTCGAGCCGCTGTGGCGCGAGTCCAGGGAAGCGGGGGAGCCGTGCTCGCAGGATCCGTTCGACCGGTTGCTCCGAATGGCGAGCGCCTCGGACTTCCGCGGCAACTGGGAAGCGCTGCAGGCGCTGCCGCCCGCGCGCGAAGCGCTGAATCGGCTGCTCCTGGAGGGCCCGGCCCGGCCCCCGGAGGCTCCATGACCGGGGCGCCGGAAGCGTTGTATTTGGCCATGCGGCTGTGCTAGTCTTCATGTTTGCGCCCAAACCGGGCTCGCCCCACCCCTTATGTGGCCTTTGCTTAAGTCCTTAGGCGTTGCCCTCGCGGGGGCGGCTGTCCTTACACCTGTCGCCCGTAAGTTATCTTGGCACTTGGGCTTCCTGGATCAGCCGGCAGCCCGGAAAGTGCACGTCAAGGTCACCCCCCTTCTGGGTGGGGCTGCCGTGGCGGCGGGCATGTTCCTCGCACTGGCGGTTGCTCCAGGCTTTCCGGCGGGCACAAGACCGGGGCCAGGCACCTGGCTGGGGCTTTTGTGCGCCCTGTTTTTGGGGTTGTGGGACGATCGACGGGGCATGGGACCCATGCCCAAGATGGCCGGGCAGCTCCTGGTGGGCGCGTGCCTGCTGATGGATGGGTTTTCGGCTCCGGTGTTCGGATGGGCGCCGGCCAACGCGGCCGTGACGCTCTTCTGGGTCGTCGCCCTGATGAACGCCGTCAATTTTCTGGACAATATGGACGGGATCGCCGCGGGGATCGGGGCAGTGGCGGGGTTGGGATTTGCGGCGCTCGGGCTGGTGACGGGGCGCATGACGGAAGCGCTGCTGGGGACGGCACTCGCCGGCGCGTGCGCGGGCTTCCTGTTCTTCAATTTCAGTCCGGCTTCCATATTTCTGGGGGATGCCGGCAGCCTCCTGGTGGGGGCCACGCTGGCGCGGCTCTCCCTGGGCGCCGCGGATTCGGGACGTGGGGCGAGCGGCGTGCTGGCCGCCCTCATCGTGCTGGCCTACCCGGTGTTCGACATCACGTTCGTGACGTCGGTGCGCCTGCTGGAAGGGCGCAAGGTCTACCAGGGCGGACGGGACCACTCGTCGCACCGGTTCGACCGGCTCCTGAAGAATGGCCGCCGCACCGCCCTGGCCGTGTACCTGCTGAGCGCGCTTCTCTCGGTCGCCGGCTGGACGGCATATTCTTCGGCCCGCGTGGGCGTGGCATGGCTCGTCACGGCGATGGTGTTGCTGTTCTTTGTCGGGCTGGGGTTATCCCTGGCCCGAGTACCCGTTGGATCCCCCGGAAAGGGAGCCTGATCTCGATGGATGCGAACTCCGAACTGATTTTGTTCATGGCCAGGAACCTGGTCGAAGAGCCCGCCGAAGTGAAAGTCAGCCGGCAGGAGCGCGAAAGAGGCGTGGTGTACGAGCTGCAGGTGGGAGCTCGCGACCTGGGCAAGGTCATCGGCCGCAACGGCAAGACGGCCCGCTCCATGCGCGCGGTGCTGAGCGCGTTCCTCTCCAAGTCCGGAGAGCGGGCGCAGCTCGAAATCCAGGGTTGATCTCCCCGGACGATTATCTGTCCGTGGGCGTGGTGACGCGTTCTCACGGCCTCAAGGGTGAGGTGGTGGTGGACACCGAGCCCGGCGCGACCGACTTTCTCACGGCGCTCCCGCCGCTCTGGATCCTGGACGGTGAAGAGCCCGTCCGGCTGGAGCTGAAGAAGATCCAGCAGGTGAGCCGCCGGTTCGTGTTCCGGTTCGAGGGCTACCGCAAGCGCGAGGTGGGCGACCGGCTGATCGGCAAGCGCCTGTGGGCCAAACGGTCCGACCTGGAAATGCCCGAGGGGGCCTACGCCGTCCATGACCTGCTCGGGATCGCGGTGCGGCTCGAGGACGGCGCCGCGCTTGGAACGCTCGCGGACGTGCTTCTGACCGGGGCCAACGACGTGTACGTGGTTCGCGGCGAGCGCGGCGAATGGTACCTGCCGGCCACCGACCAGGTGGTGCTGGAAATGGACCTGGAGGCGCGCACCATGACCGTGAAGCTCCTGCCCGGGATGGAGCCGCAGACACCGACCGGGGCAGCCGGGACCGATGGCGAATGAAACAGCGAGGCCGCTCCGGATCTCCGTCGTGACGATCTTTCCGGAGCTGGTAAAGGCTTTTTCGAGCGAAGGCGTGCTGCGCCTGGCGGTGGAAAAAGGCGCCATGGAGATCCACCCGGTGGACCTCCGCGATTTCACGCACGATCGGCACCGCACCGTGGACGACTCGCCCTTTGGCGGCGGCCCCGGAATGGTGCTCAAGCCCGAGCCCTTGTTCGATGCGCTGGAGAGCCTGCCGGAGGAGTCGCGCCGGCGGATCATTCTGTTGAGCCCCCAGGGGCGTACGTTCCACCAGGAGCGGGCCCGGGAGCTGGCCGAGGGCGGGGACTTCACCATGATCGCCGGGCACTACAAGGCCCTGGACGAGCGGGTGGTGGAGCACTTCCAGCCAGAGGAACTGTCGCTGGGCGACTACGTGCTCTCGGGTGGGGAGATGGCGGCCGGCGTGGTCATGGACTGCGTCGCGCGGCTGTTGCCGGGAGTTCTGAACGATTTTGACAGCGCGGCCGGGGATTCCTTCTACGAAGGCCTTCTCGACTGCGCCTACTACACCCGTCCCGCGGAATTTCGCGGAATGCGGGCTCCCGAGGTGCTGCTTTCGGGCAATCACGCCCTGATCGAGCGGCACCGAAGGAAGGAAGCGTTACGCCGAACACTGGAACGGCGGCCGGATCTGCTTGAATCCAGAAAACTGACCCCGGAGGAGAGGCGGTTGCTCGCGGAGATCCGCGGCGGGCAGTAGCAGCGCCTCGTGCACTAAGGAGAGAGAGAGTCATGGAACTCGTCAAGACGGTTGAAAGCCCGCACTACCAGAAGCACTTCTCGGAATTCGGCCCGGGGGACACGATCAAGGTCCACGTGCGCGTGATCGAGGGTGAAAAAGAGCGTTCGCAGATTTTCCAGGGCATCGTTTCGAACCGGCGTGGCGGTGGTCTTTCGGAGACCTTCACCGTGCGCAAGATGAGCCTGGGCGTCGGGGTCGAGCGAATTTTCCCGATCCACTCGCCGAGCATCGCGCGCATCGAACTGGTCCGCAAGGGCAAGGTCCGCCGCGCCAAGCTGTACTACCTGCGCAAGCAGAAGACCGACCGCCTGTCCGCCTCGCGCGAGACGCTGGTGCGCGAGACTTCCCAGGCGTCCAAGAAGGTCAAGAAGGTCGAAGTCCCGGTCACGCCGGACGGCGAGGCCGTTCCGGAGTAGCGGAAAAGCCATGGCCAGCGCGGGAAAGGATTCCCGTTCCGCCGGCGGGCCACGGCCCGCCCGGACGGCCGATGCGCGGTACGCCTACGAGCGCGAGCTCGCGGGAAGCCCATCGGGCCTGGTGTGCGGAGTGGACGAGGCCGGACGGGGACCCCTGGCCGGTCCGGTGGTGGCCGCCGCGGTGATCCTGCGGCCCGAGTGCCGGCTGAGCGCCCGGGTGACCGATTCCAAGATGCTGGACCTCCCGGGGCGGAGGCGCGCGATGGATGAAATCGCCGCCTCCGCCCTGTCTTTTTGCTGGCGCGCCATTTCGGCCGCCCACATCGACCGGATCAATATCCGGCAGGCCAGTTTCGCGGCCATGCGCGGCGCGGTGGAAGGGTTGGGCCTCCTGCCCGACGTGATCGTCACCGACGGCGAGCCCTGCCCCGGAATGCCGGCGCGCACGGTCGGTTTTCCCAGGGCCGACTTTCTGGTGCCCGCGGTTTCCGCCGCGAGCGTCGTGGCCAAGCTGGTCCGCGACGTGATCATGGAAGACCTGGCCCGGCTCCACCCCGAGTTCGGCTTCGAGCGCCACAAGGGCTACCCCACGCCCGAGCACCTGGCGGCGCTGCGGCTCCACGGTCCATGCCGCGAACACCGCCGGAGCTACGCGCCGGTGCGCGAGTGCGTGGAGCTGACCCTGGGTCTGTAGCGGTTCACGGCAGAGCTGCCGCGCCCCTCAATCCTGCAACACCGTGCACGGCCCCTCGAGTTCCTCCCCCGCACGAAAGTCCCATCATGGACAGGCAACACACCGGCCGGGCGGCCGAGGACCTGGCGCTGGCCTACCTGACGCTTCGGGGCTACGCGTTCCTGGCGCGCGGATTTCGCTCCGGCAAGGCGGAAGTGGATCTGGTCATGCAGGACGATCAGACGGTTGTATTCGTGGAGGTGAAGTACCGCGGCCCGGGCTCGCTCGGACGGAGCTCCGAGGTGGTGCATGCGGGCCAGCGGTCCCGGATCGAGTCCGCGGCCGCGGACTGGCTGGCACGGTTCGGGCTCGCGGACGCGCGGTTTGACGTGGTGGCGATCGACGACGGTCCGGGAGGGCTGCGCCTGGCGCACCATCGCGGGGCATTCGGGGCGAGCGGAAGGAGGCCCGGCTGACCGCAGGGCACAAGAAGAGCGCCCGCAAAGGGTTCCCCGCGGGCGCCGTGAATCCAGAGATCCTGGTGCTCTCTAGCCAGGTGGTAGTCCCGGGACCGCTTCAGGAATCTCCCGAAGGAGTTTCACACCACGGCCGCGAAAAGGACCCCGACACAAGAGTTCGTTAGCCCAAGATCAATCGGACGACACGGGCGCGGCAGGGAATCCTCCCCGGGCGCTCGGATCCGGGCCCGTACCGGCCCCGGCTGCATCTCCCCCACCCATTTCACACCTATGCCCTGCATATCGGCACGCCCGGCGCGACCTTGAGTGAAAAATGCTTCGTCCGCGGAGGTTTTCCGGTTATCGGCTCCAGCTCAACGCCAGTCGCGCCGTGCCTTTCTCCGACTGGATCCCGTTGAGCCTGGAGGCCAACGGGAGTTGCACGATCAGGTCCAGGGTGAGCGGGGCCAGCGCGGTGCACCGGACGCTGGGAGTGAGGAACAGCACCCCGCCGCCGGTGTTGGGATCCCGGCCGTCCGGCCCGGTCAGGTCAAAGTCGGCGACCCGGCCATTCAACTCCGCGGCCAGCTGCCACTCGGGGCTGAGGGCGCGCGCATAGCCGGCGTTGAAGAGAGCGGCATTCCCGTAGTGGTAGCCGTGGGAGTTGGTGGCGTTGAACCGGCCGAGCAGACTGACGCTGAGCGCGGCCCGGCCCTCGATGTGGTCCAGGGCAAGTCCCAGCGACCACGCCGCGGCTCCCGTTCCGGGCTGCAGGTGGGCATCCAGGCGGCCGCCGTCGTCGTCCATGGCCTCGTTGGAGCCGGTCGGCAGAGTCACCGATCCGGTCAGGGCCAGCGCCCCGGTTCGCTGCATCAGACCCTCGAAGGAAGAGATGTCCAGCCGGGCCTGAAGATCCGCGTCCCCAAAGCCGTGGCTGCGGGCCTCGCTGTCCGGCTCGCCCTGCGGGGAGCGGGTATTGCTCTTGATCGCGTACGGCGCGCGGGCCCGAAAGCTCCAGCGCTGGTCGGGCCGGAACAGGACGAACGCCGCCAGCCGGTGCTCGCGCTGCGACTCCTCGCCCGGTCCGTCGTCCAGCGCATTGGACTTGGACAGATACTGGTCCTCGAACCCGTAGCTCCACCCGGGCTCACCGGAGCCGAGCAGGTAACCGGCCGGCGTGGGGCTTCCGCACAGGCACTGGCTGCACGCCCGGGTGGTTCCGGGCGCAGCCAGCGCCAGTGCCGCCAGAGCAGCGGCCAGCATATGGCGTTGCATGATGTGTCCTCCTGGATCCACGCCGGGGCCACCTCGGACGGACGTTGCGGGCGGGGAAAGTTAACCCCGGGAGCATAACGCCGCCCGCGGCGATCGTCCCTAGCGCGCGCCCGAAACGACCTTGAGGACGTAACGCCGCTCTGCCACACTGCCCAGTCATGCCTCCTCGCAAGATATTAGTCCTGCACGCGTCCGCGGGAGCCGGCCACACCCAGGCGGCCATGGGCGTGGCCGACGCCCTCGGGGCCCAGGATCCGTCCCTGGAAGTGATCGTGGCCGACACGCTGCAGTTTTCCACCACCATGTTTCGACGCGGCTACGTGGCGTCCTACAACAGCATGGTTCGGCGCGCCCCGGGACTGTGGGGGTTCCTGTACGCCAGGACCGCCAATCGCCGGATCGACCGCATCACCACGCCGCCGCGGCTCACGTTCGACAAGCTGAGCGTGCGCCGGATGAAGGACTTCCTGAAGCGCGAGCGGCCCGATGCCGTGGTGTCCACCCACTTCCTGCCGCTGGCCCTTCTTTCGGACCTCCGGATGAACCACCCCGACCAGTTTCCGTGGCCCCTCTACTGCGTGATCACCGATTTTACCGCCCACCCGTTCTGGGTGGTGGAGGGGATCCATCGCTACTTCGTTTCCTCCGACAACGTGGTGGATGAACTCGCCGAGCAGGACGTGCCACGGGAAAAAGTGGTGGTTACCGGGATCCCTGTGAATCCCCGGTTCGCGCTCCGCGGAAACCAGGCGGAGGCCCGCGCCCGAGTGGGGCTTCACACCGACCGTCCGACGGTCCTGGTGATGGGCGGAGGAGTCGGGATGGGGCGCCTCGGAGAGGTCGTGGAACGGGTGCTGAACGCCGGGCCGGAGTACCAGTGCATCGCGGTGTGCGGCCGGAACGCGCGGCTCCGCCGCTCGCTCCAGGCGCGCTACGAGGACGCGGAGGAGCGGGACGGCCGCATCGCCATTCGCGGCTTCGTCAAGGACGTGGACCGGCTCATGGACGCGGCCTTGCTGGTGATCAGCAAGGCCGGCGGCCTGACCAGTTCCGAGACCCTGGCCAAGGGCCTGCCCATGCTGATCCTGGATCCGATTCCCGGCCAGGAGGAACACAACTGCAACTTCCTGGAGCGGGTCGGCGCCGGGATACGCCTCAAGAGCGTGGACGAGGTGGGCGAGCGAGTGAGAGAGGTGCTGGGGCCGGACGGGCGCTGGAAGGACATGTCGAAGGCGGCCGAGGGCGCCGGGCGTCCGCTGGCGGCGGAGACGGTGGCCCGACTGGTGCTGGCGGGGCCCTAGATGGAACATCCCATGCCCGTGAAGCCCATATCCGACGGCGCGCCGGGGCGCGAAGATCTCCGCCGCCGCGGCCGGGCGTTGGAATGGCTCACGCTGCTCTTTTGCGCGGTGGAAGCGGGCGTGGGGATCTTCGAGGGGCGGGCTTCTTCCAGCGTGGCGCTGCTCGGCTTCGGATTGCAGAGCCTGATCGAAGGGGCCTCCGGGGCCACCATCCTGTGGCGCCTTCGCGGCGGGCAGGCGGGGGGCGGCCGCGCCAGTGAACTGCGCGCGCTCCGGCTGATCGGGTTCTCGCTGCTGGCGGTGGCGGCCTACATCCTGTGGGAGGCCGTCCGGGACTTGTACTTGAGCGAACGTCCGGGCCACAGCGTGGTGGGCATCGCGCTCGCGGTTTTCTCGCTGGTGTCCATGCCGCTGCTGGCCCACGCCAAGCGGGCGGTGGCCCGCGGGCTGCACAGCGCCGCCATGCGCGCCGACGCGGTGCACACCGACGTCTGCACCTGGCAGGCCGCGATCATGCTCGCGGGCCTGGGTCTTCACGTGGGCCTGGGGTGGTGGTGGGCGGACCCGGTGGCCGCGCTGCTGATGGTGCCGCTCATCGCGCGCGAGGGTGTCCGCGCGCTGCGGGGCGAGAGCTGCGGTTGCGTGGAATGTATCGACGACTAAGCGGCTAGTAGCTTCCGGAGGACGAATCCGGCGGCGCGTCGGACGAAGAGTCCGAGGCCTCCGTCGGCGGCGTTTCCTGCTCGGGGGCCGGGGCCGGCTCCGGCGCCGCCACGGGCTCGGGTAGGGCCGGCTCGGCCGCCACCGGCTCTTCCACCGGCTCCGGCTCCTTCAATCCTTCCAGCACCGCCCTGGCCCACGCCGGTGCATTCTTCTTCCGGATGATGCCGCGAAAGCCCCTCGACTCGCTCCGGAGGTCGGGCGATGCCCCGGCCCTGAAACTGCATGTGATCCCGGTCTCTCCCGAATTGAACGCGCCGCCCCGCGCGGAGTACCGCGCGCCCGGACGCGTCACGCCCTCGGCCAATTCTTCCGCCGTGCCCGCGCCGCCCGCGATCATCTCGAAGATCTCCTTCACGAACTTGTCGCGGCAGATCTCGGAGACGTTGCCGTTCATGTCCACGAGCCCCCACGGGTTGGGCTTCTTCTGGCCCACCGGGTGGGTGACGCCATTCGAATTGTCGCTGAACCAGGCGCGCTCGGGGTCCTTGGAGTCGCCCCACGGGTAGCGGGTGCGGGTGCCGGCGCGGCAGGCGTATTCCCATTCGGCTTCGGACGGGAGCTCGGCGCCCACGGCGTCGCAGTACTTGCGCATTTCGTTCCAGCTCAGGTACACCGCCGGGTTTTTTTCACCGCCGTCCAGGGAGATGGCATCGTTCAGGGCGCCGTGGCGGACTTCGATGTCGGTCAGGCCGTGCGGGTCGCGCTCCTTCTTGGGGGTGGGCATGTAGCGGGACGGCAGCACCTGCGCGCGCACCGAACAGAACTCGCAGCTCTTGTCGTGCCCGGTGTGCTGGGCCAGGAAACGCTCCCAGGTGATGGGAGTCTTGTCGATCAGGAACGTGTCGAGCGTCACTTCCACGGGCGGCTGTTCGGCCGGTGTGCCGTCCGCATCGCCCATCAGGAACGTGCCGGCCGGGACCAGCACCATCACCGACCCATCGGTGGTGCGGCGGAACTCCGGCAGGCCCTGCTCGTTCGTCCCCAGCGGCTCCAGGCGCGGGCCGGTCTCCTTGGCCGGGCCGGCGGCGGCGGTCGACCCGCCCGCTCCAGCCGGGGCGCTCCACGAGCCGGCGCCGATTTCGGGCATGGAACCGGACGAGCCGCCCAGCAGGGAAGAGAGCTCCGCGAGGCTGCTCATGCGCTGGTCGGGCTCGCGCGCCAGCAGCCTGGAGAGCAGCGCCCGGGCCGCTTCAGGGGCCGGGGACAGGTCGGCATCCCGGGTCATGATGGCGGCGATGACCTGGCGCGGCGATCCCGTGAACGGCGGGCGTCCGGTGAGCATTTCGAAAAACACCGCGCCCAGGGAAAAGAGCGTGGCGCGCGAGCTGGCGCCGATCTCTTCGTATTCCGGAGCGGTGTAGGCCGAGAGCGTGAAGTTGGGGGGCAGCTTGCGAGTGGCGAACAGCGACGGCAGGAAGTAGTCGTCCAGCTTGGCGCCGTCATCCCGCAGGCACACCGCGTCCGGGTACAGCACCGGCATCGGGACGCCGCGGTCTTCCATGGTCTTCAGGGCCCGCGCCAGGTCGCGCAGGTAGCCCAGCGCCGCGTCAGCCCCCAGCGATCCGCCGGAGGCGATCCGGTCGCGCAGGGTGGTGCCCGCGGCTTCGGTCACCACCAGCAGATCGCCGCCCTCGCTGTCGTTCAGCTTGAAATCCAGGATGCCCAGGAGCCCCACGGAAAAGGGCTCCGCGATGGTCTCCAGGTCCGAGGTCTGCGGGGAATGTTCCGGTGAAACCGACTTCAGGCTCGCCTTGACCCCGGACTGGCCGCGCACGCTGTACTGTTCGTAGATCTCGTTGCGGCGCAGCCCCAGCTCGACGGTCCAATCGCCGAGCGGGCTCTTGTCGGGGCTGTAGCGAAACCCGTCGCTAGACAAGCTTCACCACCACCTGTCCGTTCTCGGCGGTCACCAGGGCCTTTTTCCCCTCGGTCGAGTCCTCGCCGATCAGCAGGCGCGCCAGCGGGCTCATCACGCGCTCGTCGATCACTCGCGCCACCGGGCGGGCGCCCATCTCCGGGTCGTAGCCGTCGTGGGCCAGGATGTCGCGGGCGTCCTTGCTGATCTCGAACTTCACGCTCTGCTCGTCGAGCAGCTTCTGCACACCCTTGAGCTGCAGATCCACGATCTTGCCCACCTGCGGCTCGGTCAGCTGGTGGTAGACCACCAGCTTGTCGAAACGGTTGAGCAGCTCGGGACGCAGCCCCGCGCCGATGAGCCGCTCGCGCAGTTCCTTGTCGTCCACCTGGACGCCGCGGGCGTCGTGCTCCGCGATCCAGGTGCCCGAGAGGTTGCTGGTCAGGATCACCACGGTGTTGGAAAAGTCCACCAGCCGGCTCTGCCCATCGGTGAGGCGCCCGTCGTCCAATACTTGCAGGAGCGGGTCCAATACCTGGGGATGCGCTTTTTCGATTTCGTCGAACAGGATCACCGAGTACGGCCGGCGCAGCACCGCGTTGGTGAGCGCGCCGCCGGCTTCGTAGCCAACGTAGCCCGGCGGGGGGCCAGTCATGCGCTGCACGGTGTGCTCGCCCTTGAACTCGGACATGTCGAACCGGATCATGGCCTTCTCGTCGTTGAACAGGAAGGCGGCCAGCGCCTTGGCCAGCTCGGTCTTTCCGGTGCCGGTCGGTCCCAGGAACAGGAAACGTCCCACCGGCAGGTTCTTCTTCTTCAGCCCGGTCCGCCCGCGCCGCACCGCGTCGCCCACCGCGGCCACCGCGTCCTCCTGGCCGATCACGCGCTCGTGCAGGTACTCTTCGATGTGCTGCAGCCGCTCTCGCTCGTCGCCCATCATGCGGTGCACCGGGATGCCGGTGCGGATGGAAACGCGGCGCGCCACTTCCACGTCGGTCACTTCCTTTTTCAAATCCGCGATGTGGCGGAGCATCTCCTTGTGGAGATTTTCAGCGGCCACGTCCTCTTTGATCAGCCCGCGGTCGCGCAGGGCCCGCTCCAACTGCTGCACCGGTCCCTCGGGGGGCTCCACGCCGTCGGGGCCGGCCACGGGGGGGGCGGCTCCGCTTTCCAGCGCCGGCTTGGCCAGCTCGGCCATCTCGCACAGGATCCGCACGTCGGCCGCGGCCTCGTCCAGCAGGTCCACGGCCTTGTCGGGCAGGAAGCGGTCCGGGATGAACTTCTTGGACAGCTTCACCGCCGAGTCCAGCGCGCCCTCGGCGATGGTGACGCCGTGGTGCTTCTCGTACTTGGGCTTCACGCCCTTCATGATCTTCAGGCACGCCTCGAAATCCGGTTCCTCGATGTCCACTCGCACGAACCGGCGCGCGAATGCCGCGTCGGCCTCGATGTGCTTGCGGTACTCGCCCACCGTGGTCGCGCCCAGCACCCGCAGCTCGCCACGCGCCAGGGCGGGCTTCAGGATGTTGGCCGCGTCCATGCCGCCGCCGCCGCCGCCGGCGCCCAGCAGCATGTGGATCTCGTCTACAAACAGCACCACGTTGCTCTGGGCGGCGAGGTCCGCGAGCAGCTTCTTGAGCCGCTCCTCGAACTCGCCCTTGTACTTGGCGCCGGCCACCATGCCGGACAGGTCCAGCGCCAGCACCCGGGCGCCCTGCAGGAAGCTGGGCACGGTCTTCTGGACGATCGCCAGTGCCAGGCCCTCGGTGATGGCGGTCTTGCCCACGCCGGGCTCTCCGACCAGCACCGCGTTGTTCTTGCGGCGCCGGGCGAGCACCTCGATGGTCATCAGGATCTCTTTTTCGCGCGCGATCACCGGGTCGAAATGGCCCAGGCGGGCCTCGGCGGTGATGTCCTGGCAGTAGAGGACCGTGCTGGAAGCTCCGCCCGCGCGGGCGCCGCCTGGGGCCGCGCCCTCGGCCGCGCCTCCGCCTGAGGCTTCGCCGCCCACCATGGCGGCAGTGCTGCGGATCCTGGTGATGGCGTCCTTCACTCCCTTGGCCTTTAAGCCGATGGCATCGCGGGTCGCCGCGGGGATTCCGCCATCCCCGGAACACAGGGCTATGAGCAGATGCTCCTCGCCCACCTCCCGGTCCTCCAGCACCCCGCGCTCGGTTTCCGCCACCTCCAGCGCGCCGCTGAGGGCCGTGGAGACAGGCGGATCGAACGCCGGGCGCGAGGGTCGGTCCTCGTCATCCAGGCATTCTTCCACGATGGCGCGCGTGAGCACGATGTCCTTGCCCATCTGCGAGAAGATCTCAGGAAGAATGCCGTCCTCGGGCACCAGCAGCGAGAAGAACAGGTGCAGCGGGTGCACCTCGGAGTGCCCGTGCTCCTTGGCGATCTCCTTGGCGCGGGCCAGTGCATCGGAAGCGCGTGGGCTCCAGCGGGTAATCGGCATGGTTGGGACTTCCCCCGGGAAGATTATGGTCAAGGGCGCGCGTAAGCCGCGCAGAGGCACATCCGAGGCATTGTAGGGCCCCCGGGGAGGCCGGTCAAATGGTGGAGTGGCCCCGGATCGGAGGTTGCAGACGCGGCCGGGAAGGCCCTACACTGCCAATCCAGATTCCGGACCCCAAATGTTCCGATTCCAATCAAGAGGAGGTCGCCGTGGCAGTCAATCTGAACGTACCCCTGGTGGCCACGATCAGCCATGCCAAGAGCTGGCACGCCGCCGCGAGCATGGTGAACTTCTACTTCCGCCCCGGAGCCCGGTTCTGGTCCCCGGACCAGGAAGGCGCCGGCGGCGGGGTCATCGACAACGAGGACTTCGTCCTGGCCCGCAAGCAGGGCCTGATGCCGTTCTACTTCACCGGCAAGTGGGAGCCCAAGCTGATCGAAAGCGTGCTGCTCTCTCGCGGCCCCATGTGGTGCGTGGGCCGGTGGTACGGGCCGGTGGGCGTGATCGTCATCACCGGAGTGGACGGCGACCGCATATTCTTCAACGATCCGGTCGAGCCGGCGGTCAAGGCCGAGAAGATCACCTGGTTCAACCAGAACCTGGCCCGCCAGGCCAACGCCGTCATGGTCAAGGATCCCTCCTCGCTGTAGGCGGGACCGGTTCGCCCCATGTCCTTGGATCACCTGATCTCCGGGAGGGAAACCCCATGAGCGAACACCTTGCCGCGCCCGGCGAGTGCCTGGCGAGCCTCAGCGAGACGTTCGGCTTTCCGGACTTCCACACCATCCTGGACCACCCGGAAAACAGCGCGCTCAAGACCGCCCGCCCCAATCCCAACATGCTGGTGCCGGGCGACCTGGTGCATATTCCCGACCCGGCGCCCAAGAAGGCCAGCCTTTCGGAAGACCTGCAGCACGAGATCCGGATCAAGCAGCCGGAGGCCCGCTTCAAGCTCAAGCTGATGGATGACCAGGGAGTGGTGTTCGCGGGAAAGAAGTTCAACCTGAAGATCGGCTCCACCGAGATCACCGGGAACACCGACGGCGACGGGATGATCAACGAGATCATCCCGCCGGGGTTGACTTCGGGCGAACTGACCTTCTTTCCCGAGGGGCGCGATGACGTGCTGGAGGGCTACTTGATCCCGCTCAGCCTGGGGAATCTCAGACCTCCCGATACCACCGACGGCCAGAAGATGCGTCTCCAGAATCTGGGCTACCCGATCGGCCCCCTGGGAACGACCGTGGACGAGAGGACCCAGCGCGGCATTCGCATGTTCCAGCGCGACCAGGCCCTGACTGCCAACGCCACGCTGGACGCTCCCACCACGGCCAAGCTCAAGCAAGTCCACGACGGCAACTGACCCGAGGATTCGAGGCGCATGCCATCCTTCGCGCGATCCAGCCCAGGAACCAACCACCACAACACCCTGATCCTGCCCCGGGTGAAAGTCTTCTTTCAGCGGTTTCCCGGCACCCTGGGAAGCGACGCGGACCGGGGTATCGCCAACGTGCCCTTCGTGTTCAAAGTGGACGGCCGCCTGGTGGGCAAGGGAACGACCGCCGCGGACGGGAGCATCACCGTGTTCACCCTGCCGGCGGTGGGGCTCGCGGTGCTCAATATTTTCGGCACGGACTACAACCTGATCCGGGTGCCGCTCGAGCCGGCCCCGGATATCGCCGGCGCCCAGCGCAGGTTGCAGCTCCTGGGCTACATGTCCGCCTCGGTCACGAATACGCTGGAGATCAATGCCGGCGAGGCGCTCTTCCAGTTCCAGGCAGACAACCCGCCGCTCGACCCGCAGGGCGACCTGCCGGATCCGACCACCACCAAGCTCAAATCGGTTTTCGGGGAATAGGCCATGACGATCGACATCACTTATCACAAGCGCAAGCGGCTCAGCCTGGTGCGGTTCTCCCGCGCCACCACGGGCAACCCGGTGATCGACAAGCCCGATCCGGATACCCGCGGGTTCGCCACGCCGGAGTTTGGCGCGGTGTTGCCGGTGACGGAGAACAAGACCGTGTTCGTGCGGCTGAATCGCGACAACGTGGACCCGGGCGCCGACCTGTTCGTGAAGTCTTCGGACGAGACCATCTTCACCGTGGCGGGCCTCACCGGGGGCAAACTTCCCACCGGCGCGACGCAGGACATCCAGGTGGCGGCCAAGGGGGGCGGCACGCCCAAGAAGGCCTCGCTGGAGGTGCGGTTCGGGGCCCTCGACGGACCGATCATTTCGAAACTCGCGGTGTTCGTGTTCATCAAGCGCACCCTGCGGATCACCCCGCACAACCTGAGCATCAAGTCGGCCTCCGCGGCCGCGATCCCCAGCGCCGTGGACATCAATTCGGTGATCGGCCTGGTGCGGGCCATCTGGGCGCAGTGCGGCCTGGAGCTCACCGTTTCGGCCACCGTGACGGATGCGCATACTTTCGCGGTTGCCGGCCGGGTGGGCCGGGGCATTGAGCGGAACAAGGTCCTGAGCGCCCGATTCATCCCCAACACCATCAACGCCTATTTTGCGCACCAGCTGGAAGGATCCACCCCCGGAACGCTGGGCCTTGGATTCAGCCGAAAATTCATCACCGACAACGGGTTGCCCAACCCGGGCATCCTCCTTGGGGACGGGAACGTGGCGGGAACCGACCGGAGCACCGACAACATGTGGCTGGCCAACGACCTGGCCCACGAGATCGGACACTTCCTGAGGCTCGACCACACCGAGAGGAAGGAGCCGCCCGACAATCGCACCGACCTGTGGTCCAGGCGCCGGCTCATGCACAATTTCAACACCCAGGGCAGTTCCGGCGACTTCCACGACCAGGTTGGATACGGGGACCGCGCGCCCGGCGACGTGCGGCGCGGCTGCTTCGTGAGCATGAAGGACCTGTCGCAACTCACGACCGACGGCGAGGTCGCCGTGGTGCGCAGCACCATCGAGTCCGCGGCCGGGCCCTACTGAGCCCGAGGGAGAGGGGATCGAAATGTCCACGCTGGTCGAACTGGTCCGAGCCAAGGACTACACCGCCTGCCTCGCCGTGCGCGAGGAGGGAGCGGCTGCCGTGCCCGCGCTGCTCGGGTTTGCCAACGACCGCGACCCCGAAGTGCGCGAGCTTGCGCTTCACTGCCTGGACGAGATCGGGGGACCGGAGGCCGAACGCGCTTTCTGCGTGGGGCTCCTGGATCGAGACGCCCAGGTGCGCTCGGCGGCCATGAAGGGCGCCGGCCACCACTGCACCACGGCTTCGGTGGAGGCCCTGAATCACGCCTACGAGCAGAGCCCGGAGCCGGTGGTGCGCGAAAACGTGATGCTCATCCTGGGCGCGCTGCCGGGCATGGAAGCCGCGAAGCTGCGGGGCCGCTGGGAGCGCGAGAAGCTGCCGCTGGCCCACGACGGCGGGCGCGCCGCGATGGCCCGGCTCGGGGATCCGAAGGCCCAGGAAGAGTTTTCGGCGCGGCTCCTGGCTTCGGCCGGGACCGAGCGCGTCCGGCTCTTCGAATACGCGGGCTTCATCCGCCAGCCGTTCTTGCTGAAAACGCTCCTGCCGATCCTGGACGATGGTTCGGATGGGATCCGGATCGGCGCCGATGGAGTCACGGAATGTCCCTACGCCCTGAAGTTCCGCGACATGGCCGTCAACCTGGCCGCCGCCATCAGCGGTCAGCGGTTCAGTTTCGAGATCCGGCCCAACATCAACTACACCGACTCCCAGGTGTCCGAAGTCCGGCAGTACCTCGCCGGGCTGCGATGAGCCCGCGGGGCCGGCTCGCGCTGCTGGCGGCCATCGCCCTCGGGCTGGCCGCCTGCGGCGCATCTCCGCGCGGGGCCTCCGCCCCGAATTCCTCGCCCGCCCGCGTCTCCTCCGACAGCCTGCTCCAGTCGATCGAGGCCAAGGTCCGCGCGCACGACTACTCCGCGCAGAACGACGCGCGGGGACTCGGCGACGGGGCCTTTCCGCTGCTGGCGCGGCTCGCCACGGACCGCGATCCCGACGCCCGATCGCTGGCGCTGCTGTGCCTCGAGAGCGCTGGCGGTAGCCGCGGTGGCCGGGTGCTGGGTGCGGCGCTGAACGATTCTTCCGCCGACGTTCGCATGGTCGCCTCCCAGGCGCTGGGCCGGCGCCCATTCCCGGACGCCCTGCCGTACCTGCTATCCGCCGTACGAACGTCGGCCGATCCCGCGATCCGACGCAACTGCGCGCTGGCGGCGGGAATGATTCCCGGGGCCAGCGCCTCGAAGCTGCGCGAGAGCAGCCGCGCCGAGAAGGATCCCGATGTGCAAATGGCCCTGGTCCAGGCGCGCGCGCGCCTTGGCGACGGGGAAGCGCGCCGGGAGTTCCAGGCCGGGCTCACGTCCGCCCAGGGCCAGGTCCGCGTTTTATGGCTGGAACGCTGCAGGTACGTCGGAGAGCCCTGGGTTCTGTCCCCGCTGGCGCCATGGCTGGACGATACGCACCCCGCGGTGCGCATCGGGGCCGACGGCCTTCCGGGCCCGCAGTACCTTCGCGTGTGCGACGTGGTGATCAACCTGGCGGCTGAATTAGGGAAGCCCAGGTGGAGTTTCAAGACCGGGCCGGCGAAGAACTATTCGGAGGAAGAACGTAAGGAAGCCCGGCGGGTCCTGGGCTCCATTCGTTGAGGACCGATCGCCTCCGGAGGGTGGAGACGACAAAGAGGCCGGGGCCCAGGGGGCACCGGCCTCTTTCGTGTCGTGGGAGCGCCGCTGCTGCGAAGTCGCGGCTACTTCAAAGAAATCGTGAACGCCTTGACGATCTCGTCGAACTGCTCCTCCAGCCGCGCGAAGGCCGATTCCGGGGCGCTGGCGGTGATGATGAACATCACCGGGTCCTTGTAGACGTACCACTGCGCCTGGCGCACGACCACGTCCTTGGGGTTCTTCCAGGCGTACTGGACGTAGTTTGCGGAGCGCCCCGCGAGGCTGCGGCGCTCCTTCTTGATCTCCTTGTAGTCGGGCAGCTGGCCCTGCAGATCGAGCATCAGTCCCTGCGCGAAGCCTTCCACATCCTTGAGCCCGGGAATATTGTCCTGGGTCACGGCCAGCGAGGGCTGCATGTCCTGGATGGTCTCCGGGAGCGCCGCCAGGTAGACGGAGCGGTCGGTCCAGCCTTCGGGCAGGGCCATCTTGAAACATGCGCCCCTGAGCTCGGGAATCACGGGCTTGGTGGGCGGGTGCGCGGGCGCCTTGGCATCGGCCATGGAATCTCCGTTAGGACTCGACGGTCCAGGAATCCTTGTCGAGGTCGGTCAGTGTGAGTTCGCAGTTGCCGGCGGGCAGGCCGAATTCCACCACCATGCCGTCGTTCCGCGAGTGGCCCTTGCGGATCTTGCCGTCGGGCAGTTTCAAGTCGTAGGCCACGGCCACGGCGGGGTCTCCGCTTGCCAGGGTCAGCTTGGCCTTGAAGAAGTGGCGCTGCATGGGGCAGGGGGGTGGCGGTCCGAGCCCGCCGCCGGCAGCCGCCCCGGCTGTTCCGGCCGCACACACCGGGGCCGCGCCCGCCAGGGCGCCGCTCACCGCGCTCGAAGGGATCGCGGCGAGATCCAGGAGCCCCAGCAGAATGGCGACGAGCGCCATGAGCATGTCCAGGATGGAAACCCCGATGTCCCCGATCAGGACGGCCGGAAATCCCATCACGATGGTCCCGCCGTGCCCGTGCAGGCTGGTCATGCGGGCGGCCGGCATGCCGCCGAAGAATACTCCCATGGATCCCATCATGATGGGCGCGGGCGGGCCCGTGGCGCACGCGCACATGCCGCCCACCACGGCCGCAGGCTGGCCCCCGATCATGACCGTCGGGCACCCCGGCGGCATGACGACGCCGCCCACGTGGGGCACCAGCACGGTGAACATCGGGCACACGTGGGGATCGCCAACTCGAGCGGCGGGGAATCCCATGGGGCGCTTCCTCCGGGTGAGTGCGGGGTCAGGATCGGAAAATTACTTCGCCTAGACTGCACCAAATCGGGCCGGACTGCAACGGCGCGTTCGGCCGATTCCGGGGGGCCGGGGCCGGGCAACAGGCGGATCAAAAATAAATCGTCAACCCACCCCCTATATAGAATGATCCCGCGATTTGTCGCTTGGCAAAGACGGGCCGCTGCCTTACGTTCACCCCCTGTAAAATTGTCCTATATCCAGCCTCGCGGCTGGTGCGTTCGAGCCCGCAACCACGGAGGAGTATCGTGCCGAAGCAGAAATTCATCGGCGCTCAGCACGAGCGAGAAGCGGATCTCACCATGGGGGTGGAGATCCTCGACACGAACAAGACCCTTTTCGTCGCGGCCATGAATGAGCAGGCCGGAGACAACCCCGAGCCGATCCAGTGCCGGACCATGGGCGAGGTGTTCGACACCTTCAAGCCCAAGGTCGAGATCACCGTGGAAGGCGAGGACGGAGCCAACTCGGACGCCGAGATCAAGTTCAACCGTGTGGGCGACTTCCTGCCGGAATCCGTCATCGAGCAGTCCCCGGAACTTCGCGCGCAGCACACCGAGCTCCTGCTGCTCAAGGACCTCATGAACCAGCTGCGCAACAACAAGAGCCTGCGCAAGGCGGTGGACTCTCCCGACCGGGAAGTTCTCATCAAGGGTATCCAGGCGGCGCGCGCGGCCATCGGCGTGAAGGAGAGCTAGTCCATGGCAAACGAACAGGAACGCGCGCAAGAGCAGGCCGGAGCGGCCTACGCGGAACCGGCCAAGCCGGAAGACTTCACCTCGCAGCTCGCGGAGCTCAACGCTCCCAAGGCGGCGGGCAAGGCCGACGCCGCCATCGCGTGGCTGGGCAAGGCCATGCCGAGCGCTTCGGTGGAGGGCGCCAAGCTTCCGCCCATCGATCTGCTGGACCCGACCAAGAAGAAGCAGTACGAGGACCTGGTCAGGAACAAGAACTTTTCCGAGACCAAGGACCTGCTCGCCAAGCGGCTGAACGTCTGGAACGGCGCGCTCACGTCCTCCGAGGACCTTGAGACCCTCATCGAGAACACCCAGCAGCGGCTGGAGAAGCTCGAGGAGCTGCTGAACAAGAACCTCAAGAAGGCGTTCGAGGTGATCCGCCCGCTGGAGACCAACTACCGCGCCGTGGACGGGTTCTTCATGAACGCCGCCGTGGAGGCGGGCGACAAGGTCGAGGTGAGCTTCCTGAACGCCTCCGCCGAGCAACTCCTGAACCCCGACGACCGCTCCATCTTCGAGGAAGGCCTTGCCGGCGCCATCCAGACGCGTTTCCGCGACTGGACGCTGAAGGAGACCTACTCGAACCTGTGCGTGCCGGGCTGGGTCGGCACGGTCCAGAACATCGACCGGCTGGGAATCCTGGGATCGCAGAACAAGGTCCAGGTGTTCTCGGACGCCGAGAACTACGAGAGCTTCAAGCAGCTCCAGGACAACCTGGACCAGCGGGCGTTCGAAGGCCTGCGTGGCGCCGGCCTGGAAAAGCAGTACGTCTCCCTGTTCGGCAACTGGCTGCTCGGGCGCAAGAAGTACGACTGGGAAGAAGACGACCTGTGGCTGCCGCCGTCGGCGCTGATGACCGGCGTGGTCTACAAGACCGACGAGACCAAGGGCATCCAGGAGGCCGCGGCCGGTTACCGCAAGGGCAAGATCCAGGGCTCGACCGGCGTGCGTTTCCGCGTCGATCGTCCCACCGGCGGCAAGATGCTGTTCCAGTACGGAGTCAGCCCGGTGGTGGACTGGGACGGCTACCCGATCGCCATGGGCGACGCCAACCTCTCGAGCAAGGAAGGCGTGGACGCTTACCCGCGCATCCGGACCGAGGACTGGCTGCTCAAGAACGTGTGCCACTACCTGAACAAGCAGGCCTACCAGAACATCACCGACACGTTCCGTTCGGCGGTGAAGGCCGACCTGCACGACTTCCTTTCCAAGTGCACCGGCCCGGACAGCGAAGTGAAGAGCTTCGACATCCAGGTGCAGGCCACCCCGGAAATGGAAAAGCGGCACGAAGTGGACGTGGTGCTGACGGTGAAGTTCCAGAACTCGGTGCGTTCGTTCAACGTGAAGGTCAAGGAGGCCGACGCCCAGGTCCAGCAGGGCGCTTAGCCGGATTTCCATCGAACGTCCTCGGGTCCGCGGGTTGCCGCGGGCCTTCAAGGCAACCGTAACTCCAGGGAGCAATCATGGCGCAGGAACCCAAGCTCAAGGTGGATGGAACCGCGGTTCCCAACCTGCTCTCGGTCTCCTACGGCCTCCGGGCCGGCGTGGACCGTGACGGGCGTCCCACCCGCATGCTCATCTTCGACGGAATCACCATTCGCCGAATCGGCGATGCCAAGACGACCCTCGCCAACTGGGCGAAGGACCCCAAGGAAAAGAACCGCAAGAGCGGGGAGATCGAGTTCTTCGGGGACGCCGGCAAGGCCATCAAGAAACTGACCTGGAAGAACGGGTTCGTGAAGCACTACGACCTCCGTTACAATCCCGAGGCTGACCATGTGGAAGAGACTGTCGTGATCCAGGCCGAAGAGATCAACTCCGGCGGGATGAAGATCGAATGCCACTGGGCCGACAAGCAATAGCGGAGGAATAGAACATGCCGATTCGTCAAATCAAGGTGGAGATCGACGGCAAGCACATTTCCAACGTGCTCGCCGTGGACTACGGCCTGGAAGTGAGCCACGACGCCGACGGCAGCCCGAGCGATGCCCGCCCGCGCCTTGCCCGCATCTGCGTCACCCGCAAGACCGATGATTCGACGCAGCTGGGGGACTGGGCCTGCAAGCCCTTCCGCGGCCACTTCAAGTCCGGCAAGATCAGCTTCTTCGCGCCGGACGAAGAGACCAAGGTGCAGTCCACCATGTCATGGACCGATGGGTTCGTGACCCTGTACCGCGAATGGGTGCCGGACGTGCAGACGCACCGCGGGGATCCGATGGTGGAGTACATCGAGATCTCGGCCCAGAAGATCAAGATCAACGATACGGAAGTGGACGCGGACACCTGGACCACCTAGCCGAGGTGGCCCACGGAGGCTGATCGCGGAGTCGTCCGATGGGGCGTGCGCTTGATCCGGCGCACGCCCCGTCCGATTTTTTGAGGCCGGGAGAAAAATCATGTCAGCGCATGCGGATATCGACGTCAAGATCGGCGGCAAGACCGCCGTCGACCTGGGAATCAAGCTCGGGCGGCTGGTGCTGAATGAAGCCCTCGGGGCGCACGCCACGTTCTCCCTGGAGTGCCACGCGCTGGACGAGGGCCAGGCCGTGCAGGTTTCGGGCAGCCAAGCCAAGCTGGACGACCTGTTCAAGCAGCTGGGCAAGGACCTGGAGATCACCGTCCTGTCGCCCGACCGAAACACCACCCGCCATTCGCTGCAGTTCGTCGGCCTGGTCACCGACGTGCACAGCCAGCGCCTGCGCGGGGGCGGCTATACGGTGTTCCTGGACGGCAAGAGCCACACCATCCTGATGGACATGGAAACCCACTACCGGTACGGCCCGCTGGACGACTCTGCCCGCCACCTGCGCACCTTCCTTGAAGTGATCACCGGCGAGTACGGAACCCTGTGCGCCCTGCAACTCAGCGCCAACCCGGTGGTGGACTACGGCATGCAGTCGGCCGAGACCGATTTCAATTTCGTGAACCGCCTGGCTCAGCGCGAAAAGGCGTGGTGCTTCTACGACGGCGTGAAACTCCAGATCACCGACCAGCTCCCGTCCCAGGTGGTGGATCTGACCATGGGCCCGAACCAGGCCGAGGACGCCCTGGACGCATTCCGCATCCGCACCGCTCTGGCGGTGGGCTCCGTGGGCGTGGCCACCGAGGACTGGAAGACCGGAACGTTCATGGCGGTCAAGACCGACACCCTGGCGCTGCCGGCGGCCATCCACCCGTGGGCGCAGCAGACCCGCTCGGTGTACGAGGCCAAGAAGACCCACATCCAGGCCGAGTTCGCCGAGCGGCACATGGCCAGCCAGAGCGAGCTCGAGGGATACCTCACCGCCCGCAAGGCCGCGTGGGCCAGTCACCTGGTCCAGGTCGAGGGCAACTCGTCCAACGCCGACGTGCGGATCGCGCGCAAGGTCAACCTGACCGCCCTGGGCGTGGGCCAGGCCTCCAAGTACGTGGTCTCGAGCGTGTCCCACACCATGGACATCTTCCGGGGCACCTACGAGAACCACTTCGAGGCGTTCCCCGAGGAGGGCGCGACCCCGCGCCAGTCCCATCACCGCGAGCAGGCGCTGGAACTGTGCGAAGCCCGGGTGATGACCCAGGGCGACGACGACCACGTGGGCCAGGTGCAGGTGCAGTTCTTCGGCGCCGGCCAGCGCGGCCAGATGTGGGCCCGGGTGGCCCAGCCCATCGCGGGCAAGGGCGCGGGCATGTTCGTGATCCCCGAGACCGGCGACAGCGTGATGGTCTCGTTCCTGGACGGCGATCCCAGCCGGCCCGTGGTGGTGGGCAGCGTCTATCGCGGCCAGGCCGCGGGCAAGCCCAAGACCTGGGACGACGTGGACAACGTCGCCAAGAACACCAAGAAGATCTGGCACACCCGCAGCGGCCACAAGATCGTGTTCGAGGACGACCCGGACGGCAGCAAGACCGACGGGACCATCCTGATCATCACCGGCGACGGCAAGAACGAGATCAAGCTCACCGGCAAGGGCGGAACCGAAAAGATCGAGATCCGCACCAAGGGCAACATCGCGATCGGCGCCGACGGTTCGATCAGCATGAGCGCCGGGGGTGATATCCACCTGGAAGCCGGCGGCGAAATCGGGCTCAAGTCCAAGAAGAAGACCACCGTGGACGCGACCGAGGACGCGATCGTGAAGTCCAAGAAGAACATCACCTTGAGTGCGACCGAGGACGGCAAGTTCGAGGCCACCAAGAACCTGGAGCTTTCGGCCACGCTGAAGCTGGCTGCTTCGGGAAAGACGGGCGCCAAGGTGTCCACGCCCGCGCAGCTGGAGGTTTCGGGAACGGCGTCGGCCAAGCTCTCCGGCGGGACCGGTTCGGTCACCTGCGATCCGGCCGGAGTGACGGCCATGGGCCCGATGATCAAGCTGAACTAGGCCGGGGTCCGCGAGTTCGATGGCCCTTCCATTCCCGGTCCGGCGGTCCATGTCCGGCGGCGCCGGCGGTTCGGCGCTGCCGCCCCTGCGTCTGCCCTTCACCATCGTGAGCACCGCCTCCAGCGGGCGCGCGCCCGCCGCGGGCCGGCGCAGCTGGGGCAACCGGCTGGGGCTCTGGTGGACCGATGCCGAGGAGGGCGAACCGGGCGTGGTGGTGACCGGCCTGCTGCCGCACGGGCCCGCATCCGCGGGCGGCGCGGTCAAGGTTGGCGACCTGGTGGTGGAAGTGGAAGGGGCGCGCGTCACGACCCTGGGAGACATCACCCGTTTTCTGGAAAACCAGGGCCCCGGACCGCTCCGCATGACCGTCAAGCGCGGCCCGCACGAGGAGCACACGGTGGTGCTGGACGTCCCGCCCGAGCCCGGAGAGGCCGCCGCGTCTGCCGCGGGGCCCGCCGGGGGCTACTCGGCCCGTGTTCCCACGACCGACCTCCTCGACTCGCTCAAGCGCAACATCGAGTGGATCCTGGGCAACCCGGTGCAGAGCGAGATCACCCACCCGGGAGTCTCCGCCGATCCCGAATTTGGCTGCCTGGGGGCGGACCTTGAATTCAGCCTGCGCACGGTGGGCCTGTCGGAAATCCGAAACGCCATCGTGCAGTGCGAGCCCCGGCTCAAGGAAGTGGAAGTGGAGTCGGCCGAGTTCGAGGTGCGCGAAGAGGGCGAGGTCTCGCTCAAGCCGGGGATCCGCGTTCACGCCCTGATGTCCGGCACCGGGGAAAAGATCAAGATCGAATTGGAAGTCGCGGGCCTGGCCCGGGCGCGGTTCACCAACCGCCGCCGCACATCGGTGGAAGACGCGGGACTGGAGGGGCGGTAGATGGCGAGTGGATCCATGAGCCGAGGATGGGGCTGGCTCAAGCCCGAGGAGCGCGACTTTGAGGCCGTGCTCCGGCGGCTGCACAAGGAAGCCTCCGAATCCATCCCCGGCCTTTCGCCCGACCCCAAGCAGGCCGACCCGGTGATCGTGATGCTCCTGCGCGCGTTCGCGCGCGAATACGTGGAGCTCTACCATCTGCTGGACGACTCGGTGGGCATGGCCTACCGAACCCTGGTTTCCCGCCTGGTGGCGTTCCCGCACGCTCCCGAGCCCGCCACCACCGCCCTGCAGCTGGTGGTGAAGGACGCCGGCGCCAAGGTGCCGATCGACTTCGAGGCCATCTCCTCCCAGCCCGTGATCCTGGCAGGCAGGCGCAGCGTGCAGGCCCACTTTTCGCCCTACGACGAGGGCGTGGTGTCCAGCTTCGAAGCGGGACCGGTGGCGCTGGTGGAGCCTTCGGGCGTGGCCTGGCGGATGAGCCTGAACCCCAATGAGACTTCCGCGGGCCGCTGGCAGGCGCCGCCTCGCAACTACGCTTCGCTGTTCCTGGCCCTGGATTCACCCTCGCCCTCGGCCACCGACCCGGTCACGGTGTTCGTGCACGGGGGCGACCGCGCGGTGCAGCAGTGCCTGTGGTCGCGCTGGGTGATTCCGGCCTCCCAGGGGGGGCCGGCCATCCGGATCCACGACAACGTGCCGGAGCCGTTCGTGCCGGGGAAGGTGTTCTACGAGGGCGCCCCGTTCGAGCCCCCGATGTTCACCTTCCGCAGCGACGCGCGGCGCATCCGCAGCCCCTACGAGCCGCAGTTCGTGAAGGTCGGCGGCGAGGCGCTGCTCTCCCAGGCGTGCCCGTTCCCCAGGGAACTGGGGTCCCCGGGAGTGGCGCTTTCGCAGCCCCACGGCACGCGCCACTGGGTGCGGGTCGACCTGCCGCCCGACGTGGACCTGACGGCGCTGCGGCAGGTGCGCTTCGCCACCAATGCCGTGCTGGCCGCCAACCGCGAGCTGCGCACCTCGGGCGCGATCAACGTGGACGCCACACCCATCCACACCTGGCTCTTCCCCGAGACCGTCGATTTCGATTCGCTGCTGCGCCTGGAACGGGTGATCGACCTGAAGTCGGGGCACCTGTACCAGTCGTCGGACTCGCACGAAGGCCTGGAGTCCCCGCGCGCCTACCGCCTGGTGGAGTGGCTGGACGGCGAGCGGCGGGCGCTCAAGGTGGAATTGCTGAACCGCGAGGACACTCCGCGGGCGAGCCAGGTGGAAATCGTGTACTCGCTCACGCTGGGCACGGCCGCCAACGGGCTGGAGCCGGGCACGATCAGCCAGGTGTTCACGCCGCCCCAGGTGTTTCCGGGTCTCCTGTCCGTCAATAACCTGGTCCCGGCGATCGGCGGACGCCCGGCGCGCACCGCGGACCTGCAGGAAGACGAACTCCGCGCCGCGCTGCGCCACCGCGGCCGCACGGTGGTCGCGAGCGACTACCTGGAGTCCGCGCGCGCGTTCGATCCGGATCGCGTCACGTCCGTTTCCCTGGGCCGGGGCGTGGCCCGTGGCCCGCGGGGGCTCCGCAGCACGGTGCGCCTGGACGTGGAGCTGAACGCCGCGGCGTTCGTAAGCGCCATGGAGCGCGAGTCGTTCCGTCTGCGCCTCGAAGGCTACCTGCAAGACCGGTCTGCGATGGGCGAGTGCGTCGAGGTGCGGCTGGCCGGAGGGCCCGCTTGACCGCCGCCCTTCAACTGATCATGCCGGACCTGCTGGCCGAGCGGCCGGGGGATGCGGTGGAGAGTGCGATCCTGTCCCTGGTGGAGATGGGCGCAGACCGCCAGCAGATCGAACTCATCCCGGTGGGCATCTTTCGCCGCTACCGCGGCCAGCTGCTGGGCTTCTACCCCGCGCTGGGCGTCGAGGTCCGGCAGGGCGACACCATCCGCCTCTACGTGGCCGAGCGGGGCCTGGCCGACCGGCTGCCCGAGGGGCTGCTCGCCCCGCTCCCCGACGAGGGCCGGCCCGAAAGCGTGTTCGACACCCAGAACGGCGGGATCATTCCTCCGACCGGGTGGGAGGCGCCTCCGGATGGGGCGCCGGGGCAGGGCTACGACCCGGAGGAACTGTTCCACCGCCAGCTGGACGGCGGCCGCAAGCTGCTTCGCCTGCTGGACCGGGCGCTGCGACGGGCCCGCCGGGACGTGATCTTGCAGCGGCAGTCGCTGAAGTTCCTGGTCAATGATCCTCGATTTGCCCGGAACCTCCTGGGCCTCCTGCACCTGGAGGCGCTGGATTCGGGGGATGCGGCGGCCGTTTATGCAGCGGCCTCGCTGGCGGGCTTCCAGGACGCCGTGGGCACGCTGGAAGAGGCTGCCGCCTTCCTGGCCCAGCTGTTCCAGGTGGAGGTGCGGGCCGAGGAGGCCCGCGCGGGAATGCTGCCCATTCCCAAGCCGCTGCACATGAAGCTCGGCGGCCCCAATGCCCGGCTGGGGCAGGGCAGCGTGCCGGGACGGAACTTCCGCGACCCCCGGCCGGCGGTCAAGCTGCTCGTGGGCCCCATGGGCGCCGAAAATGCCGCGCGCCGCTACCGGGACGAGTGGGCCCGGCGCTCGTTCGAAAACGCGGCCGCTGCCATGGTGCCGGCTTCCCGACCTTTCAAGGTGATCTATGACGTGGTCCGGGAGGAGCGCAAGGCGCGCCCCGGGCTTCTGCCGCACGCGCTGCTGGGGCAGACGATGTACCTGGGACGCCCCCGAACCGCCTGACCGGACGCGCGGGGCACGAGTCCTGCACAACCGCCGGACGGTGTGGTAGAGTCCTGCTGGAATTGATCTTTCCCCGCCCGGCGGGGACCTAACCCAACGGAGAAATTGAGGCCCATGCCCTTCGATCGCCGCGGATCCGTGAACTGGCAGGACGGGATGCTCATTGAATCGTCCCACCTCACGGCCGAGACGGAGTTCCTGCGTTCCCTGGCGGCCCGCTCCGCCCGGACCGCCCTGGGTTCGTTCGGCCTGTACGCCGACCCGGGCGAGACCGCCCCGCTGGACTTGCAAGTAAGCGCCTCCGGCGGGGAGTGCACGGCCGAGCTGCGCCGCTTCCGTGGATTTTTTCCGGACGGCACCTGGGTGGACTTCGACTCGCCCGAGGCCGGCACGGTGCTCGGCCGCACCATGCTGGAAGGCTCCGGCCCCAGCTCGGTGGGTGTGTTCCTGTACGCGCACGAGGATGAATTCCTGGGGATCGGCGAGCCCGACCCCGCCGACGACCCGCCGCGCAGCCCCTACCGGCTTCCCCGCCTGGAGCTCCGGCTCGGCGAGGACCCCAAATGGCCCCGGGGACGCAGCCTGCGCCTGGCCACCGTGCAGGTGAACGGAGGCGTCGCCGTGATGGATGGCGCGCACGTGCCGCCGTCCGCCACGCTGGCCTCGTGGCCGGCGCTGCGGGAGCTGGGGGAGCGCTACGGCGAATACCTGGAGCGGTGGCGCCGGCTGGCGATCGGCAACTTCATCACGCTGCTTCCCATCGCCACGGCGCCCGCGGGCGGGCTGGGGCGCGAGATCGCCTACGCCAAGCGCGAAACGGCTTTCCAGCTGGCGGTCGAGATTTCCCGCAACCAGTCGGCCCAGCCGCTGCTCACCCGGGTGGGATCGCCCGCCGAGTGGTTCGCCTCGGTGCAGACCAACGCCCGCCTGATCGCGACGCTGCTGGAGCTGAACCGCGACCTGGCCGGAGCCATGCAGGACGGCGCCAATTTTGCAGCGGCCATGGGCACGCTGCGCGACACCTCCACGTTCGACGTGTACCAGGAATCGCTGCGGGCGATGGTCCAGCAGGTGGAAGTGTTCATCGACGCGGTGGAGACGCTCCTGACCGGTCTGTTCGAGGCGCGCGAGGGCGAGAAGGACGTGCTGCGCTACCGCGACAAGGAGTACGCGTTCACTCCGTACGCCAAGAGAGTGTACCGGCGCGAGTCCGACCGCGAATACCTCGAGATCCAGGGGCTCTCGGCCTCCGAGGTGGAGGACTACGTCGTGCTCATGAAGGGCGGCATCGGCGCGGCGGTACGCAAGTCGCCGCCCAACACCCACGTGGGGCCCAACGAGCGCTCCACCTGGCCCCAGGCCGACCCGGCGTTCGTCGACCACACCTTCATGGACGGCGCGGCCCTGTTTCACCCCCATGGATTCCAGCCGCAGCGCGAGATCAACCGCCTGACCCTTATCTGCATCGGCGGCGGCGACCTCTCGATCTTCGAGCAGGGCGATGACCAGGACGTGCGAGTGTTCATTCGCAGGAAGGCGAGTTCGTAGGACCACCTATGCCCACGCTAGTCGAAAACATCGACAACCTGTTTGCGGAGATCGGCGCGCTCGAAAAGGGCGGCGCCTTTTCCCCGGATTCGTTCAACCAGAACCTGAAGGGCATCCTTTCGGCGTTCGAGCTGCTCCGCAACCAGCAGGAGCTGGGCTCGATGGCCGACGACGCCCTGTACACGCGCATCCGCGAGGTGGAGCCCACCGAGTCGCAGCTGCGCTTCCTGACCTCCCACATCCTGGGGATGTACCTGGAAGCGTGGGCCCACGGACCTTCGGGCTACCGCCGCTCCTACCAGGACCTGCTGCGCTTCCGGCCCGACGACGCGCGAGTGGACGGCGACTTCATCGAGATCGTGCTCATGCCGCGCCTGCTGGTGCTGCGCGACCTGGGCGGCCAGGCCGACCTGGGCTACCACCTGTTGATGCACCTGGCCGACTATCTGCAAACGTTCGGCGCTCCCTCCGGCCTGCCCGCCAGGCCCACGCGCGCCGACCTGGAGGCGATGGGCCCGTCCAGGCTGCTGCTGGGTTTCGCGCGGCGCCGGCTGGCGTTCCCGGGCAAGCGCCTGGTGGACATGCCGGACGCCTGGGAATACGGGCTGGCCCGCGAAAAGTACTTCGAGTCGCTGCGGGTCCGGGGCAAGAAGCTGCAGCTGGACCTGGAAGCCTACCTGCTCCGGCTGGACCTGCTGAGCAAAGTGCCCTGGTGGAAGCGCCTGCTGGATGCCATCGGGCGCTTCTTCCGCGCGATCGGCACGTGGCTGGGAGCCAGGCTGGAAAAGCTGCCGGCCGGCGGAGTGTTCTGGTCGGCGTTCTGGGTGGTTTTTTCGCTCGCGGTGATGGTGGGCGTGACCCTGCTGTGGCTCTCCTTCTATGAACATCGCCTGCGGGACTTCCGCGGCAAGGGCCTGAACGCGCAGACGCGCGACATGGAGGTGGTCAAGTGAGCGGCTTGATTGGAACCTTCATGGCCAACGCGCAGAATGCCGCCGACACCGCCAAGCAGGCGCGCGAAATGGGCAAGAACGCCAGGAAGACCCAGGACGGGCGGCGCATCTACAAGATCGCCTGCCTGGGCCACGCCCGCAGCGGCAAGACCACCTACTGGAGCGTGTTCCACGAGGCCAGCCGCGGCCGCATGGACGAATTCAACATCCAGACGGGCGACAACACCACCGCGGCCTACCTGGTGCGGCAGCGGGAAGCCATGCAGTCGGGCGCGTTCTACATCCCCGCGCCCGGCGAAAAACCCGCCGACTACGAGCCGGGGTATCCGCCCGAATCCGACCTGCTGGTGAATCTGTTGTTCATGGCGCGCGAAGGCGGCGGCCGCGAGATTCCGATCATGGTGCAGGACTATCCGGGACGGGCCATCAGCATCGAGGACACCGATGGGCGCGCCCAGGAAGTGGTGGAATTTCTCAAGGGCGCGGACGGGATCCTGTTCTTCGTGGACGCCTACTCCACCCGCGAAAGCCCGCACAAACTCACCGAGCAGCTGCTGGGATTCAACTCGCTTCTGAAGCACCTCGAGGACCGGCACGGCCGCATCAACAGGCCGGTGGGCCTGGTGCTGACCAAGGCGGACATGCTGGACGAGTACCGGCCGGCCAACCCGTCGGAGCTCATCTCGGACGCCGACCAGCGCCGCCGTGGCGAGATCTACAGCAAGTTCCTGGCGCAGCTCCTGAAGGGCAACGTGTTCGCCCAGGACGCCGCGTGGAAGACCCGCGTGGAAAAGACGCTCACGCGACTTCGCTCGTTCGCCGACGCGCTGCTCAAGAAGACCCAGGCCACCCAGTTCTTCGTGGTCTCGGCGGTCGGCGACAAGCGCCGGAGGCCCATCGAGCCCGCCGCGGCCGGGGACAGCATCGCCAACACCAGCATGGCCGCCAGCAGCAGCTCCATGGCGTTTGCCGTGGGGCGCCACGAGACCGGCATGGAAGAGCCGCTGCGCTGGATGATCCACCAGCTCCTGGTCAAGAACCAGGTGCGCAAGGCCGACCGGCTGCGCAACGGCGCCCTGGCGGCCGCGGCCGTCTACTCGCTCGCCCTGACGCTTCCGTTCCTGCTCTACCTGGGATGCGCGGTGCCGCGCCTGGAGGCAGACCTGCGCAAGGAGCCGCTGCCGGCCCTGCAGATCCTTAAGGACACCCGGGGGTTCGAGGAGAACCACCTGGTGAAGCTGTGGTCGGTGATGACCCGCCACCACGATTTCCTGCCGTCCGCGCAGGCCATTCGCACCCGGGTGGCCGACCGGGTGGTGGAAGAGGGCCGCAACGCGCTCCTGACCGTGCTCAGCCACAACAAGGCACGCGGCGTGAACCCGGACCCGGAAGCTTCGGAGTTCTGCTCCCGGTGGGGGTTCTTCCTGGAGACCTGCACCCAGGAGCTCCGGGATTCCACGGCCGACTACCGCGACTCGCGGGCCAAGATGTACTGCCTGCGAAAGGTCTTCATCCAGGCCGGCACCAACTTCAAGCTGGCCAGCACCAACGACCGGCGCGACGCGTTCCTGAACCTGACGCGCCTCGCCGGCACCCAGTTGTGCATGGAGGATACGGTCAAGCTGGCGGCCCAGGCCCTGGCCGACGGCATCACCAAGGACGACCGGATCGCCCCGGCCCCGGTGCCCAGCGCTGCGGCCGGCGGCGGCGGTGGCGGTGGCGGGCCCTCGCTCAAGGACTCCTACAACACCGCGGTGGCCCAGTTCGGGCCGGGCAGCCCGCCGGAGTCGCGCGTCAGCCTGAAGCTGATTTCGGACCTGGAAGGCCTGCTCGCCTCGCGCTACCCCCACGACGCCGTGTCGGTGGAGGTGGAAAAACGGATCCACGCCTACCTCTCGGCGGTGGAGAAGTTCAAGAACGGCACGCCGCTCAAGCTCAAGGTCACGCAGCTGTCCAGCCCGGCGCGGCTCAAGCTTCCGGAAGTCAGCGGGGAGAGGGAGTACCTGCCGGACGACGAGATCTCGATCCCTCGCTGGAAGCTGAACAGCAAGGTGCGGTTCGTGTTCTACGCCAACCTGAACTCCGCGCCGCTGGTGCTGGACGACCTGGTGGGCAAGCAGAACCAGCCGCTGCAGGTGAACCTGCCGGCCAAGGCCGGAGGCAACGTGGTGTTCCAGTTCGAGGTCAGCTCGCCGCCGGTGACGGATGAAACCGTGCCGCCGCTGTCGAAGATTCCCTAGCGGGACTGCGCGACCGGGTGGGAAGGCCGTCTCCGGACCTTCATGAAAGTAGAAGAGGAGCCTTCCACCAGGAAGGCTCCTCTCTTTTTGCATCCCGGCGAATACGCCGGGCCGATCCTTGAAACTACCAGCGCGCCGACTTGGTCACTTCGATGTTCAGGTCCGAGCCTTCGCCCGGCGTGCTGCTGTCGTGCCAGATCAGGAAGCCCAGGAGCGGCGGAAGCAGCAGCTTCTTGATGATGCTCGCGCTCTGGCTCTTGGCGATCCCCGCGGCCGGGTCGGCCAGGTGGGCCGGCACCACCACGTGCTTGCCCTTGTACATGAACGTGAACTGGGTGACGTCGAACTTGGCTCCGTCCCCCGTCTTTTCGCCCATCTTCAGCGTGATGAAGCCCGCCACTCCGGCGGCCAGCACCGGGGGGCCCTTGGGGTCGGCCTGGAAGGCCTCCGGCAGGGTGACCGAGATCGTGTCGCCATTGGAGTTCGAGCCCGAAATTCCGTACCCCAGGCGCACCTTGAAGGAATCGCCTTCGCGCAGCGCGGCGGCGCCGGCAACCACCGACAGGACCGACGATGCGGCCAGGGAAACTGCTACCACCAAGCTCAGGGTTTTTCTCATCCATGCCTCCGGGGTGACGTTCAAAGGCCGCGTGCTCCGGCCGGGTTGACCTTCCTTGTATCCGCTATTTCCTGGTCGTGGCGCCCTTGCGGCCGGGAGCCAGGCGATTCTTCCCGGGGGACTTCACGCCGCCCCGGGAGTGGGCGCCGTTCCTGCCGCCGTTCTTCGTTTCCGCCAGCTTCGCCGGTTTGCCGTGGCCGTGCTCCCGCCAGCTGGTGGGGTAGCCCTGGTCGTCGTACTTGAGGGCCGCGGCCGTCATGTGCAGCGGCTGGAACGTGTCCAGCATCACCGCCAGTTCCTCGGTGGACTCCTTGCCCAGGGATGCTTCCACGGTGCCCGGGTGCGGACCGTGGGGGATGCCCTGCGGGTGCACCGTGAAGGACGCCACGTCGATGCCGCGCCGGCTCATGAAGTTGCCGTTCACGTAATAGATGATCTCGTCGCTGTCGATGTTGCTGTGGTTGTAGGGCACCGGGATGGACAGCGGGTGGTAGTCGTACTTGCGCGGGCAGAACGAGCAAACCACGAAGTTGTGCCCTTCGAAGTTCTGGTGCACCGGGGGCGGCTGGTGGATCCGACCGGTGATCGGCTCGAAATCCTCGATGTTGAAGATCCACGGGTACAGATAGCCGTCCCAGCCCACCACGTCGAGAGGGTGGAAGTCGAAGTGGTAGGACGTGAGCTCGTCGCGGGCTTTCACCCGCACCTCGTATTCGCCCTTTTCCACGTGGGTCTCGAGCTTCTCGGGGCGGCGGAAGTCGCGCTCGCAGAACGGCGAGTGCTCCATCTGCTGGCCATAGGGGTTGCGGTAGCGCCGGGGCGTCTCGATCTGGCTGACCGATTCGATCACCAGCCAGCGCTGCTCGCCCTTGTCGGCCACCACCTTGTAGGTCGTGCCGCGCGGAAGGATCACGTAGTCGCCTTCGCGGTAGGGCAGCGTGCCGAATACCGTCTCGAACCGCCCGGTTCCCTGGTGGATGAAGTAGAGCTCGTCACCCATGCCGTTGCGGTAGAAGTAGTCCATGGGCCGGGCCGGGCGGCAGATGCCCATGTTCACATCGGTGTTCCACAGCAGCACCTCCCGCGCCTCGATGGGGTCGCCCATGGCCTTCACCGGCCTGGTGAGCAGGTGGTGGTGCCGGAGCGGCTCGCGCGGGGCGAGCTGGACGGTCATGTCGCGCACGTCGCCGATCCGCTGGACCATGGTGGGCGGGTTGTGGTGATAGAGCAGGGAACTCATGCCGGAGAAGCCCTTGCTTCCCATGAGTTGCTCGCTGAACAGCTTGCCGTCCGGCCGGCGGAACTGGGTGTGCCGCTTGTGCGGGATCAGGCCGAGTGAATGGTACATGGGCATGGAACGCACTCCGACTTTCTTTGGGGCCGCTGCCGCGGGCCCGCTCCGGGAACGAATGGCGCGACGGCCGCGCCGCTAAAGATTTCCGCGCAGGGCCTGCTCGCGCTCGATCGCTTCGAACAGCGCCTTGAAGTTGCCCTTGCCGAAACCACGGCTGCCCTTGCGTTCGATCACTTCGAAGAAGAGCGTGGGACGGTCCTCCACCGGCTTGGTGAACAGCTGCAGCAGGTAGCCTTCCTCGTCTCGGTCCAGCAGGATGCCCAGTTTTTCCAGGTCCTTGAGGTCTTCGTCGATCTTGCCCGCGCGCAGCGGCAGGTCGTCGTAGTACTCCTTGGGCACGCGCAGGAATTCCACGCCCGAATCCTTGAGCCCCGAGACCGTCTGCACGACGTCGTTGGTGAGCATGGCGATGTGCTGGGCGCCCGGGCCGTTGTAGAATTCGAGATACTCGTCGATCTGCGACTTGCGCTTGCCCTCGGCAGGCTCGTTGATCGGGAACTTGATCGAGCCGGAGCCGTCCGACATGACCTTGGACATCAGGGCCGAGTACTCGGTGGAGATGTCCTTGTCCTCGAAGCTCTGGAACTGCGAAAAGCCCATCACGTCGCGGTAGAAATCCACCCAGTGGTTCATCTTGCCCAGCTCCACGTTGCCCACGATGTGGTCCACGCGCAGCAGGCCGTGCCCGCCGTTGCCCACGGAGCGCGCCTCGAAGCCGGGGGCAAACGCGCCCTTGTAGTTCCGGCGCTCCACGAAGGTGTGGATGGTATCGCCGTAGGTGTGGATGGCGGAGGTCTTGTAGACGCCGTGGTCGTCCTTCACCTCGCGCGGCTCGGAGGCGGGCCTGGCGCCGCGCTTGACCGTCTCCTTGAAGGCGGATTCGGCGTCGTCCACCCACAGGGCGATGTCGCGCACCCCGTCGCCGTGGCGGGCGACGTGGTCGGCGATCGGGCCCTCCGAGCGGATCGGGCTGGTGAGGACGAAGCGGATCTTGCCCTGCTCCATCAGGTAGCAGGCGCGGTCCCGGACGCCGGTTTCGGGGCCCAGGTAGCCGGTCAGCTTGAAGCCGAAGGCATTGCGGTAAAAGTGGGAGGCCTGCTTGGCGTTGCCCACCCAGAATTCGAGGTGATCGATGCCCTTCAACTGCAAGAAATCGCCGTGGTTCGACATGGGTCCTCCGGGAGAAATATGGCTGGATTCCCTGCGAGATTAGGGGCGAAAGACTTGGAAATCAAGGCCCCTCGGAGGCTTCAGCTGCCGTGGACGTCCCGCAGCTTGTTCCGGGTCACGGGGCCGGCCACCCCGTCCACCTTGAGGCCGTGGTCGCACTGGAATTCCTCGATGGCCGAGTGGAGCCTGCGTTCGTCCACCTTGTCCCCGGGGCCCGCCTTTTCCGCCAGGCCCGCGTCGTAGCCCAGATTATTGAGCCGGGCCACCATGCCGGACGGGGTGTCCGGGGGATCCAGGTGCCCGACCCGGATCGGAAGCTCGATCTGCAGGGCGGGAAAGACAATCGAGCCGACCTCGGCTTCCACCGGGATCACCAGTTCCACCTGGCCCTTGCCGTCGGTGGTGACCTCGCGCGGCTCGCCGCCCACGGCAATCTTGCCCTTGGCGCTCGCGATGGGCTTCAGGTTCCAGTCCTGAAAGACCAGCCGCAGGTGGAGCTCTACCCGGTGGACCTTGAACTTGTGCTGCTGGCCGGTCTTGAGCGAGACGACCTTCTGGCGCTTCGGATCGGGAATAAACACCACGTCCCCGGGCGCCAGCACGTTGGGATTCTGCCGAAGGGAGCGCAGGTTCGAGTTCTGGGGATGGTCCCAGATGGGGTTGATGCCGTCGAACCCGTGGCTCTTGGCGATGCGGGAGAGGTGCTCGCCCTGCTGGACGGTGTGGCTGGCCGACATGCCGCTATGCCTCCTGGAAGGGAAGTCCCGCTGGGGTCCGTGAATGAGCCGTCAGGGTATCGGACTTTCCCTTTTCCGGCAACAGGGTGGGAGAGACCTGGGTGGCAGAGACCGGCCGCGCCGCGGGAACGCGCCGCCGCGCCCGGGATTCGATTGACCTGTCCCTTCGCGTCCCGCGATAATGCCGCCATGACAAATGCCCGCCGTTCCGCCGCCCGCTCCCTTCGACTGCTCCTGCCTGCCGCCCTGGCCACCTTGGCGGCCACCTTCGCACTTGCCCTCGCCGGATGCGGCAGCAGCTCGACCATTCAGCTCGTGTACGGTTTTGTGAATTCCTTCCACGGCCGCGGCCACGAGGCCGACAGCCTGGACCTGCCGACCACCGTGCTGCCGCTGATGCGGGACGATATCCTGGTCCGCGAAGTGTGGGTGGGAGAGGCGGGCAAGGGCCGCGTGTCGCGGTTCGACTTCCAGGGCGACTTCATCAAGTCCTTCAGCCTCCAGGGGCCGTCACCGTCGCCTCGAGGCATGACGCTGGGTCGGGACTTGCTCATCTACATCGCGATCGACGATCCGAACCAGCCCGGAAACCCGGGTCGCATCGCGGCAACGGACACCTCCGGCGCCGTCCTGCGCAGCATTCCACTCGATCCGAAATTCGAGCCCCGGGGCATCGCGGCCACCCAGGGGCTGCTGTTCGTGACCGAAGTCCATCGCGAGGCCTCCCACGGAGGCGGCCAGGTGGAAGTGTTCAGCGAGACCGGTAACCGCCTGGGAGTGTTCGGGCGGGGAGGATCGGACTCCCTGGTCTCTCCGCTCGGGATCGCGGCACGGGATTCCTCGATCTGGGTGTGCGACCCGGAGGCCCAGAAGATTCGCGAGTATCGTCCCGACGGCCGGCTGGTTTCCACGTTCGGCTCGCCCGGCCTGGCCGGGGAGAAAGGCAAGTGGAACCATCCCCGCAACGTGGCCGTCACCGACGACCGGCACCTGCTGGTGGTGGACCAGGGGAATTCGAGGGTGCAGGAATACACCGCGGGGGGAGTCTACGTGACGCAGTTCGGGGCGGCCCAGGTGGGCAATCCCGCCACTTTCGGCATCGACGCCATCGGCGCCGGAGGGTCCAGCATCTACGGTGAATTTCTGTATGTGAGCGAGATCCAATCCAATCGGATCTACGTGGTGCTACGGCAGTACATCCGCGGCTCGGCCAAGGCGCGGCTCCTGAGTCCCGCTCCCTAGCGGCCCGGGGCCGTGGCGGCCGCTCCCGCGGGCGCCGGCGTTCCGAAGTGCCGGGTCAGGGCCCGGCTCACAGCCACCGCGATCCTGCCCGCCTGCGGGTCGCGGTTTCCATCCGGGCGAACCATGATCCGAACCTCGGGAACATCCATTTGCCCGTGCTCGCGCGCGCCGGAGGTGCCCGGCGGGTGGAGCGTCGCGCGCAGGTCCAGCGCCAGTTCCGCGCTCAGGCAGGCGGCCGCGCGCGCCGCGGAGCTGTCTCCCAGGGAGCTGCTCACCAGGGGCGCAACCGCCGGAGCGTTCGAGGGTTCCAGGCACAGCATCAGGTCGGCCGGCGGGGCGTCGGGCGCGCGGAAAGCCTCCGGGGATTCCACGGACGCGCCGGACTCTTCCAGTACGCTCTTCAGCCACACGCCCAGGCTGGGCCCAGCCTGTCCCGGGGCGTAGGGCAGCTGCGAAGCGAGGACGATGCGGCGCCCCTTCAGCGCGCCGGCCGGGATGCGCGGCAGCGCGGAGAACGCGGGGGTGGCCGGCGCGGGGCGCTGGGGCGCCCAGGTGAAGGCCCAGCCCAGCGCGCCTCCGAGCAGCAGCCACACGAAGGCGGCCTGGGCTCGGCGGAGCGGCGAATTGCGGCGGCGCTCCAGCAGATGTCGGCGTGCGTAGGGGTTCATGGCAGGTTCAGGCAGCCTCTCGCGGTTCTTCCAGCAAACGGAAACGCCGCAGCTTCTCGTTGAGGGATGCGGCCTCGGTTCCAAGCGTGCGCGATGCGTCCGCGGCCCAGCCGGCGGACATCGCCGTGTTCTGCGCGATCACCGCGATGTTCTCGATCTTGCTCGCGATCTCGCGGGTGGTGTCCGCCTGCTCCTGGCTGGCCCGGGCGATCGTCTCGATCTGGCCTTCCACGCCGTTGCTCAGGCGACTGATGTCTTCCAGGCTCTCGCACGCCTCGCGCGCCAGCGCATGGCGGGAGGACTCGGCAGCCTCGCGCCCCGATTCCATGGCCGTGATCACCTCGGAGGTGCCGTGCTGCACCGCGGCCACCCGTTCCCCGATCTCCTTGGTGGCCTGGCGCGTGCGCTCGGCCAGCTTGCGAACCTCGTCGGCGACCACCGCGAAACCCCGGCCCTGGTCGCCTGCGCGCGCCGCCTCGATGGCCGCGTTCAGGGCCAGCAGGTTGGTCTGGTCGGCGATTTCCTCGATGACGTCCACCACCGCGCCGATCCGGTCGGAGTGGGATCCCAGGTCGATCAGGATCACCGACATCCGCGCCACCGCGTCGGCGCTGCGGCTCATGATTTCCGAAGCGTTGCGCACCACCTCCAGCCCCATGCTGGCGGCCTCGCGCGACTCGCGCGACATTTCCAGGGTCTCCTGGAGCCGGCGCGAGGTCTCCTGGGCGGTGCGGGCCATCTGTTCCACCGAGGCGGAAACGTCCGCGCTGGCCTCCGCCTGCGCGTGCGCGCCGTCGCCCATGATGCCGCAACTGTTGGCGATTTCCTGCACCGCCGCCCGCACGTCCGAGCCTGCGCGGCCCACCTCGGCCAGGGCCGAGGAGACGTCGCGGGCCATGGTGTTGATCGCGGTGGAGAGCAGATAGGTTTCCCGGCTGGTGGTCGCGTGGCTCCGCCCGGTGAAGTCGCCCTGGGCCATCTTCGTGAGGCGGCCCACGACATCCTCCACCGGCCGGCTCATGAAGCGCCCGAGCACCAGTGCGGCCAGCATGCCCATGGCGAGCAGCAGCAGGGAGGCCAGGGCGGTCAGGCGCCGGTATTCCGAAACAGTGACCTCCGCCTGCCGGGTGGACAGGGCCACCACGATCGATCCGGCGGGCGCGCCCTGGTACACGATGGGCTGGCTGGCGCGGACCTCCCCATGGCCTTGGCGCAGTGCCGGCGGAGAAGCGGTGGCGGGTCGAGTCATCGGGACGTCCGCGGGAACGCGGCCCACGCTGGCGATCTGGATCCCGTGCGAATCGAAGAGCTGCGCGAACACCAGGTCCCGCTGGCTTTCCAGGCCGTGCAGCGCCTGCAATCCCGCCTCGGCATCGCACCGCGCGCTGACCGGGCCGATGCACGCGGCGATGGCATCTGCGAGCGCGCTGGCGCGTGCCTCGAGCGCGGCCTCGGCCGGTTGTCCGAGCTTCTCAGGGAGCAGCGCGGTGGCGAGCACGGCAAACGTGACCAGCACCGCGACCGTGCACACCAGGAACTGCACGCGCAGAGGCATCCGGCGCAGCCCGGCCATGGGCGGGGATTCGTGCCGGAATTCCGGGCGCGGCCCGGCGCCATGATGTTGGGCATCATGGGCGGGCCGGCCGGCGTCCTGCAATCTGGGACGTGCGTTTCGGATTGGGCTCATATCGGTTCCTATGAATATCGGCCGCCTTCAAACCCAAGTTGAGGCCCCCAGGGGTTCCCGGCTATGCTGGCGCCCATGCGATTTCCACCCGTCCCGGGGCTCCGGCCATGATTCCTGGCTTCTTTGGCCGGGGGCTCCTCCTGGGCCTGCTGATCGCCGCCCCGGTGGGCCCGATCGGGGTCCTGTGCATCCGCCGGACCCTTGCATCAGGGGCCCTGGTCGGGACTCTCTCGGGGCTCGGAGCCGCCACTGCGGACGCCCTTTACGGGGCAGTGGCCGCGTTCGGGCTGACCGCGGTGAGCCGGGCCCTGGTGGCCGGCCAGACCTGGATGGCCCTGGTCGGGGGGGCCTTCCTGCTGTGGCTCGGCGTCCAAACCCTCCTGGGAGCCGGAAAGCCCCGCGAAGAGGCCCGGCCAGCCTTGCAGGGCGAGGGCCTGGCCTCGGCGTTCGCTTCCACCCTGGCCCTGACCCTGACCAATCCCATGACCATACTGTCCTTCGGGGCCGTGTTCGCGGGGATGGGCCTGGCCACCCGGGGCGGCGACGCTCTTTCGGCCGCCTGGCTCGTGGGGGGGGTCTTCCTGGGATCGGCGGCCTGGTGGCTGATGCTGTGCGGGGTCGTGAGCCGGCTGCGGGCAGGTTTCAACGCGCGGGCGATGCGCGCGGTCAACTACGTGTCCGGCGGGGTGCTGGTGGTGTTCGGCGCGCTGGCGCTGGCGTGCTCATTCGGCTGGAAATGAAACGCGCCGCCCTTCCCGAGGGAAGGACGGCGCCGGGGATTTCAAAGTCCGATGCGTGCTAGGCCGCGCGCTGGGCTTCCTGCTGCTCCTTGTGCGCGGCGATGTGGGACAGGTCGGACAGGCTCACGTGGTCCAGCTTCTGCCAGAAAACGGTCTCGGCCTCGTCGATGGCTCCGCGGAGGGCCTCGGTCAACGAGCGGTTCTGCCCGTTGTCGCGCGCGCTCTCGGAACTGCCCTCGAGTTGACGGACCACCGGTCCAAGAGAGATTTCGCTCGCCGGGCGGGCCAGGCGAAGTCCACCGGTCTGGCCGCGCTCCGTCGCCAGGTAACCGAGCCGTCCCAGCCGGCGCGCGGCCTTGCGGACGCGGTCCAGGGGGAGCCCGTAAAACTGAGAGATCTCGCGGGTCGTCGTCTTCCGGTTCACGGAAGCCGCGAACGCGAGGATTCGCAGGCAAAACTGTGTGCTGAGGCTAAAGCGCATTTGGACCTCATCCATTGAGTCCGCGGAGTTCGGGCTACCCGCGGGCCGGTTCCATGTCGAGGGGCCTCCGTGGCCCCAATTCGGCTTGTGAGGGATATCGGGATTTCGGACGGGGTACTTTAAGAGATTCTTCGCCTATTCTTCCGCCGGCCCGCGGCGGCCATTGCCACCCCCCGGCCAACCCCTTAAGCTGGCCATGTTTCCCCGTTCCATTGATTTCTCCGCTCCCCGGAGGCATACCGTGAAATTGTCGCTGCCCATGGCCTTGGCCGTGTCCCTGGGAGCCCTCGCGGCGACCACCCCGCATGCGTCCGGGCGCACCATCCTTATTCGGAATGCCACGCTGCACACCATCACCCACGGCACCCTGGAACACGCATCCCTGCTGCTCAAGGACGGCAAGATCGCGGCCATCGGGACAGACCTCCAGGCCCCCGAGGGGGCCGAGCTGGTGGACGGCACGGGGAAGCACGTCCTTCCGGGCCTGATCGATCCCCACTCACACACCGGCGACTACTCGTGGCCCGACGTGCCGGCCAATTCCGACGGAAACGAGATGACCGATCCCATCAACCCCCAGGTGCGCTCCGAGGACGCCATCAACCCGGACGACCTGGGCTTTCCGCTCGCGTTGGCCGGCGGAGTCACCACCGTGCAGGTGCTCCCGGGCTCGGGCAACCTGATGGGCGGCCAGGCGGTGGTGATCAAGATCAAGCCGGGAAAGCCGCTCTCCGAGATGCGCTTTCCAGGCGCGCCGGCGGGCATGAAGATGGCCCTGGGCGAGAATCCCAAGGGGATATACGGGCCGCGCGGCCAGGCCCCGCAGACGCGCATGGGCAACCTGGCGCTGATGCGCGACGCGTTCACCCGGGCCCGCGCCTACATGAAGAAGTGGGACTCCTTTCGCGCCGGCAAGGGCGGCGAAAGCGCGTGGGGC
>JANXVU010000097.1 GCA_025351485.1 Candidatus Eiseniibacteriota bacterium
GGCGCGGCGGCAGCCGGCGCGGCGGCGGCTTCGCCAGCCTCGCCGATCATGCCCACGGTGGTGTTGATCTCCACCGTCTGGCCTTCCTGCACGTCGATCGCCAGCAGGATTCCGGGGGCGGGCGCCGGGATCACCGAATCCACCTTGTCGGTCGAGATCTCGAAGAGCGGTTCGTCGCGCTCCACCTTGTCCCCGACCTTCTTCAGCCACTTCGTGATCGTGCCTTCCGCGATGGACTCTCCCATCTGGGGCATCACGACTTTGGTGCTCATGCTCTATCTCCTTGAGCGCGCGGGGCGCGCATCGGTTCCGGGGCCGAAGACCTAGTAGTTCGCCAGTTCGCGCGCCACGTACACCACGTCCTTCGCGTTCGGCATGAACGCCTCCTCCAGCGGAGGAGAATACGGCACGTGGGTGTTCGGCGGCGTGATGCGGCGGATGGGTCCGTCCAGGTACTCCATGGCTTCCTCGGCGATCCGCGCGGAAAGCTCCCCGCTGATCCCGCCAAAGGCCTGGTCCTCGTGCAACAGGATCACCTTGTGCGTCTTCTTGATGGATTCCACCACCAGGTCGCTGTCCAGCGGCGCGATGGAGCGCAGGTCGATGATCTCCAGTTCGATGCCGTCGTGCTTGAGCACCTCGGCCGCTTCCAGGGCCACGTACTGCATGGCCGCGTAAGTCACCAGGGTGATGGTGTTTCCGGGGCGGCGCACGATGCCCTTGCCGAGCGGCACGATGTAGTCGTCCGTGGGCAACTCTTCCTTGATGCGCCGGTACAGGTACTTGTGCTCAAAGTACAGCACCGGGTCGTCGTCGCGGATGGCGGCCTTCATCAGGCCCTTGGCGTCGTAGGCGGTTCCCGGGCAGACCACCTTGAGGCCCGGCGTCTGAGCGAACCACATCTCGTTGTTCTGCGAGTGGAAAGGGCCGCCGTGCACTCCGCCGCCGGAGGGGCCGCGCACCACGATCGGGCACGGCACGTCCCAGCGGTAGCGGCTGGTGGCCGCGTACTGGGTGAGCTGGTCGAAGCCGCACGAGATGAAGTCCATGAACTGCATCTCGGCCACCGGGCGCATGCCCATGAGGGCCGATCCGATGGCGGTGCCGATGATCTGGGATTCGGCGATGGGCGTGTCGATCATGCGGCCTTCGCCGAACTGGTCCAGGAAGCCCTCGGTCACTCGGAAGGCGCCGCCGTACAGGGCGATGTCCTCCCCGAGGCAGTACACCCTTTCGTCGGCCTCCATCTCTTCGCGGAGGGCCTGCGAGATCGCTGAAATATATGTGCTGAGCGCCATGATCAGGCCTTCTCCTTCTTGATGACGATCGACTTGTATTCCTCGGTCTGCCGCCACGGGAACACGTCCTTGACCCGGTACGGAGTAGTGAACACGCCGTTCAGCGTTTCCGAGCCGTCAGGGAGCGGCATGCCGAGGGCGATCTCGGCGGCCTCCTCGACCGACTTCTTGATCTCGCCGTCCATGTCGCCGACATACTTGTCGTCGATCCAGCCGCGCTCGCGCAACCGGCGCTCCATGCGGATGATGGGGTCCTTCTTGGCCCAGATCTCGAACTGCTCCTTGGGCACGTAGCCGGCGTCGTCGTGCGCCGAGTGGCCGGTCATGCGGAAGGTCTTGCACTCGATCAGGGTCGGGCCGCCGCCGGAGCGGGCCCGCTCGAACGCCTCCATCGCCGCCAGATACACGGCTTCCACGTCGTTGCCGTCCACGATCACGCCCGGAATGTTGAAGGCGGGAGCCCGGTCGGCCACGTTCTTGACCGGCATCTGGCGTTCCACCGGGGTGGCGTAGGCCCACTGGTTATTGTTCACGATGTACACCACCGGCAGCTTGTGGATGGCCGCGAAGTTCAGGCCCTCGTAGAAGTCGCCCCGGCTGGTGGAGCCTTCGCCCAGGAAGTTGATGGAAATGCGCGGCTCGCCGCGGTGCTTGAACGCCAGCGCCGCGCCGGCCGCGATGGGCACGTTGTCCGCGAGGTGCGACACGTAGTTGATCAGGCCCAGGCTCACGTCGCCCAGGTGCGCGTTGCCGTCCTTGCCGCGGGTGGGCGTGTCGGCCCGGCCGAGGTACTGGGCGAAGATCGTCACCAGCGGCATGCCGCGCATGATGAAGGCGCCCATGTCCCGGTGGCTCGGGAAGATCACGTCCTTTTCCTGGAGCGCCGCGACGCATCCGATGGTGATGCCTTCCTGGCCCCGGCCCACGTAGCAGCCGCCCACGATCTTGCCCTGGCGGTACAGCTTGCGTTCGATCCGGTCCTCGGTCTCGCGGGTGAGCTTCATGAAGCGAAACAGCTTGAGCGATACGTCCTTCGGCACCGATCCCGCGTGGGCATCGCCGGCGGTCGTCGTCGTGGCGGACACCTTTTCCTCCTTGGTGACGGCAGGCCTGGGAGCTTGTGCCTTGGCCCTGGCGGCCGTGTTCCTGGCCGCAGGCTTTGTCGCTCCGGGTTTGGGACTCAAGTGATGACCTCCGGTGAAACAGCGTGTGTGGCTTCATCCAGCGCGCCGCGCAGGTCCTGGGCCGCCATGGCGGCCAATTCCTGCAGCGGGGGCGCCTGGCCCAATATCTTTTCCAACGAGGTGACCGGTTCGCCGGCCAGCCCGCAGGGCACGATCAGGTTGAAGAAATCCAGGTCCGTGGAAACGTTGAACGCGAACCCGTGCGAGGTGACGCCGCGTTCGAACCGCACGCCCATCGCCACTAGCTTTCCCTTCGCGGTCCACACCCCGGTCATGCCGTCGCGCCGACCGGCTTCGATTCCGAAGCGCGCCGCGGTGCGGATGCACGCCTCTTCCAGGAGCCGCATGTAGCGCACCGGGCCGAGCCTGCGCTCGCGCAGGTTCACGATGCCATAGCCGATCACCTGGCCCGGGCCGTGATAGGTGATGTCGCCGCCGCGGGTGGTCTCGTGCACCTCCACCCCCAGTTCCGCGAGGCGCGCAGGGCTCGCCAGCAGGTGCTTCTGGTTCGCGTTCCGCCCCAGGGTGATGACCGGGGGGTGCTCCAGGGTGAACAGGGTGTCGGGCAGCTCGCCCTTCACCCGGCCTTCCACCCAGCCCCGCATGCGCTCCATGGATTCGCCGTAGGCGATGCGTCCGAGCCAGCGGGTGTCCATCGGCGTGCCGCCCGTTTCTTCTACCAATGCGTCTGCAGCCCGTACACCGCTTCGGCCGCTTCCATGACGGCCTCCGAGAGCGTCGGGTGCGGGTGGACGACGTGCGCCAGGCTTTCGCCGGTGGCTTCGTGGCCCAGGGCCACCACCGCCGAGGCGATCATGTCGGTCACGTAGGGGCCGATCATGTGCACGCCCAGGAGCTCGTCGTACTTCTTGTCCACCACGATCTTCACGAAGCCTTCGTTGTCCCCGATGATGGTGGCCTTGCCGATGCCCTTGAACGGGAACTTGCCCACGCGAACGTCGTAGCCCTTTTCCTTGGCCTTGGCCTCGGTCAGCCCGGCGCTCGCCACCTGGGGCGAACAGTACGTGCAGTTCGGGGTGTGGCCGTACTTGATCGGATGGGCGTCCTTGCCGGCGATGCGCGCCACGGCCAGCAGGCCCTCGGCCGAGGCGGTGTGCGCAAGCGCGGGGGTCGGGACCACGTCGCCGATGGCGTAGATGCCCGGCTCGCCGGTCTCCATGTACTCGTTCACCTGGATGAAGCCCTTTTCGACCTTCACCCTGGTGCCTTCAAGGCCCAGGTTCTCGCTCACCGGGCGGCGGCCGATCGCGACCAGCACGATGTCAGCCTGGATCGTCTGCTCCTTGCCGTCGGCGGCCAGGATCCGGACCTCGGCGCCCGCGGCGGCCTTCTTCACCGACTGGACCTTGGTGGAGGTGTAGACCTGCATGCCCTGCTTGACCAGGGACTGCTGCAGCGCGGCCGACACTTCTTCGTCTTCGATCGGCAGGATGCGCGGCATCAACTCGATCAACGTCACCTTGGCGCCGTAGCGCATCCAGATCGAGGCGAACTCCACGCCCACCGCGCCGGCGCCGATCACCACCATGCTCTTGGGCACGGCCGGGAGGGAGAGCGCGTGGTCGCTGTTGATGACTACCTTGCCGTCCGTTTCCATGCCCGGAAACTCCCGGATCACCGAGCCGGTGGCGAGGATGATGTTCTTGGCCGTGAGTTCCTGGGTGACTTTGCCCGCCGCGTCCAGCACGGCGACCTTGCCCTTGCCGGCCAGCTTGCCGGCGCCCTGGATGAGCGTGACCTTGCCCTTCTTCATCAGCCCCTGGACTCCCTGCGCCAGGCCATCCACCACGCCCTGCTTGCGCTTCATGACCGCGGCCAGGTCCAGCGCGGGCTCGCCCACCTTGATGCCGTGGGTCCCGGCGTGCCGGATCTCGCCCAGCAGGTCGGCGGTGTGCAGCAGCACCTTGGTGGGAATGCAGCCCCAGTGCAGGCAGGTCCCGCCGAACTTGGAGGCCTTTTCGATGACGGCGGTGCTCAGGCCGTACCTGGCGGCGCGGATGGCAGCGACATAGCCGCCGGGACCGCTTCCGATGATGACCAGATCAAACGAAGACAACGTTCGCTCCTTCCATGCAGGTGCGAATTCCGGGAACGCTTCAACCTCTCGGGCGCGAGGCGCCCATCACAGGAGAACAGGCTCTCACCCCACATCTTCGGGTGTCAAGAGGCAAAAAGATAGCTTTGTTAAAATGGCAAGAAAATCTTGAATTCTAGTCGTGAACTTCGTATATTCATCACCGAAAGGAGGTGTCCACGCCATGCCGGAACGCCGCGCCCGCCTCGGGGCCCGAGTCCAGAAGCTTCGCATTGACAATGGTTTGAGTCAGAAGGATATGGCCCGGCTGTGCGGCTTCCCGGCCCACCAGACGGTGTCCATGATCGAGAAGGGTCTGCGTGAGCTGAAGGCGTCCGAACTTCAATCGGTCGCCGCCGCCCTGCACCGGGATGTGGACTCCCTGCTCAGCGACGAGCCGGAAGAGACCCCGCTCCAGCCGATCCTGTGGCGCTCCCCCACCGCCAGGCGCGCCCACGTCCGCAGCCGCCAGCACCAGATGGAAGCCCTCTTCCTGCGCAAGCTGGTGGACTATGCCCGCGTGGAAAAGTTGTGCGGGCTGGAGCCGTCCCAGTGGCTGGACGAGTTCGGATGGGACTGGCGGAACCCCAACACCACCCAGGTGACCCAGCTGGCGCGTGCCGTGGCGGGAGCCCTGGAGCTGGGAGCGCGCCCCGCGTTCACCCTGGCGCGTCTCCTGGAAGAGACCTTCCTGATCAAAATCTGGTACGAGGACATCGGCAGCATCGGCCGGGCCGCTTGCACCCGCGGGCCCAGCGGCTACGGCATGCTGATCAACTCGATGGAAGCCCCGTGGCGGCGCAATTACAACGTAGCGCGGGAGCTTTTCCACCTGATCGCCTGGCCCGAGGGCGCCCCGCCCGAGATCACACTGCCGCAGATCGAAGGGCTGGCCAACACCTTCGCCTCGTCCCTGCTGCTCCCCCACTCCGAGTTCGACCGCCTGCTCGCGAGGCGCAAGGCAGGGAGCCGGCTCACGTTTGAGGACCTGTTTCAGCTGGCGCGGGACTTCGGGGTTTCGGCGGAGGCGGTGCTGTGGCGGCTGGAGGAGCTCAAGCGGCTCAAGCTCGGCGAGGTGGAAAAGTTGCTGCGCGACTCGCACCTGCGCGCCATCGACCGGCACACGGTGGGCGGAAGCTGGCTGCGCGCGCCCCGGCTTCCGGAGCGCTTCGTGCGACTGTGCTTCTTTGCCTCCCGACGCGGCGGGCTCAGGCGCAACGCGCTGCCCACCCTGCTGGATTGCGGGCCGGACGATGTGCGGGGGGGGTTCCTGTCGTACGGATTTGACGACGCGGAGGAGTACGGGACTCCGGTGGGGGGCGGCTAGGTGGAGCCTAGCTCCGCCGCCAGGAGATGCAGGAACGTGCCCACCTCGGTCACCACCCCGATGGTCTGCTGGGAGCCGCGGTCGGACAGCTTGGTGACCACGGCGGGATTGATGTCCACGCACACAACGTAGACCCACGCCGGAAGCATGTTGCCCACGCCGATCGAATGCAGCATGGAAGAAAGGCACACCACCATGTGGGCGCCTTCCAGGAGCCGCGCGTAGTCGGCCTGGGCCCGGACCAGGTCCATCTCGGTGTCGGGCAACGGACCGTCGTCGCGGATCGATCCGGCCAGCGAAAACGGCACGCCTCGCTGGACGCACTCGTACATGATCCCGGACTTCACCACGCCCGCCTCCACCGCTCCCCGCAGCCCCCCATGCCGGCTCACCGTGTTGATGGCCCGCATGTGGTTCTTGTGGCCCTGTTCCAGCGGCACGCCGGTTTCCAGGTCCACGCCCAGGGAGGTGCCGTGCAGGGCATGCTCCACGTCGTGCACCGCCAGAGCATTGCCGGCCAGCAACGCGTCCACGTAGCCCATCCGGATGATCTCGACGAAATGCCGCGCCCCTCCGGTGTGCACCACCACCGGCCCCGCCACGAACACGATCCGCCCGCCGGCACGCCGGATTTCGCGCATCTGTTCCGCCGCCTTGCGCGCGGCCGTCTCGGTGCGGCGCTCCGAGGAGTTCTCGCTTCCCATGAACGTGAAACCGTGGCGATTGCGGGCTCGGTACTGGGGCTGGATCCGCACCCCCTCCGGGCCACACACGATGGCCTCCCCCTTTTTCACGTCACGCAGCTTGCGGCAGGCGGCCTTGCCGCCGCCCACCACGATCACGGCGTCCATGCGCTGACTTTCCACCGGGACCCACATGCCGGCGATCCGCACGCTGGTGCGGTGATTGGTGGTGGAGTAGAAGTCGTCCGGGACCACGCCGGAGTTTTCGGCCGGCTTGAGCACCGCATCGCCCGGGTCCACCGCCGCGCATCCCAGTTCCACCAGATCGTCCAGCGCCCGCCGCATGACCTCCGCATCGGGGGCCGTGATCTTCAGGCGGAGCCTGGACATCTCTTCGTTGGTCCGGCCGAGGTCGAAGTGCATCACCTCGAAGGCCGCGCCCGTCTCGATCACCCGGTCGAAGATCTTTTGTAGGATCAGCGAATCGACCAGGTGTCCTTCGGTCTCGACGATCTCGGTGTGTTCCATGGCTAGTCGGCGCTCCCGGTCGCGAGGAACGCGGCCCAGCGGAAGGGGTGAGTGTCCAGATGGGCCTTGCGGCGCCCGCGAAGGACCTCGACCTGCGCGCGCCGAACCGAGGCGGCGGAGCCCAGATGTCCCTCCAGCCGGGCACGGTACAGCGCGCGCATCCAGCGACGCGCGCCCTGGTCCTGCACGTTCCACAGGCTCATGATCACGGTGTGCGCGCCGGCAACGCGAAAGGCCCGCTGCAAGCCGAACACCCCTTCGGATTTTCCGATCTCGCCGAGGCCGGTGTCGCAGCCCGAGAGCACCGCCCAGTCCGTGCCCGAGAGGTCCAGCGCGGAGACTTCTTCGGCGGTGAGGATCCCGTCATCCTCTCCGGGGCCGGCCTCGCTGCGGTGATTGGCTCCGGCCAGCGCCAGGCCCGCGAAGCGCAGCGGGCTCTGGAACGGTCGCCGCGGAGCGGCCGAACCGTTGGCCGGGGCCATGCCTCCCACGCCGCGCGTGCCGGCCGTGGCAAACGCGCAATCCCCACCGACAAAGAATCCGTGCGTCGCCAGATGCAGCACGCGATGGCCGCGGGCGCTGCGTTTGAAGGAAGTCTCGTCCGCTCCGCCGCCGGATAGCACCACGGCGCCCCCCGAAGAGCCTGCCGGGCCGTGGCTCCACTGCGCCGCCACCTCGTCCGCTTCCGCGCGGGTTCCGGGCAGCGGCGGGAAGCGCGTGGCACGGAAATCTTCGCAGTCGGGCGATGCGCCGCGGAACTCTTCCGACGGGGCCCCCGCGAGCCCGGCGGCGTTGCCATCGGAAGAGCGCGCCCGGTCAAAGTCCGCTCCACCCACGGCCAGCATGCCGGCGCCCGCCCGTTCGCCCACGGGGTCCTCGGGCACCAGGTCGCGCTCCGTGCCCAGCATGATCAGCAGTGGACCGCTTTCCGCCAGGTAGGACCCCTTGCCGTCCGGCAGCGCCGCGAGGTTCACCAGGTGGAGCTGCGCATCGGGGACCACGTACAGCGTGGTGGCGGATGGGACCACGCGCCGCACCGGATCCCACAGCAGGGTCTTCACCCTGGCGCCCGCTTCGGTGCAGGCGAGTTCCGCCGCGCGGCCCGCGGCGCCCTCGCCGGGGGGCGCGGCCAGGCGCCGGCGCCAGTTCGCCAGGGCATCCTCCAGCGTGGCGCCATCTCCCAGGGCCAGCACCCGCGGCTCGGACCCGGAAGAGCCCAGGACGAGCGCGGCGTACCGGGGTTGATCGAATCTCTTTCTCCAATCCGGCCCGTGCGCGCCGGACGCTCCCGCGGCCACATCCGGCAGGTCCATGTAGCGCACGAACGAAACCAGCGCCGCGCCGCGTGGCAACCGCGTGGCCACCGACGCCAGGTCCAGTTCGGCACGCGAACGCTCGCTGCGGTATTCGCGGCTCACTTCGGCCAGGGCAAGATCCGCCTTGTCCACGGCCGCGCGAGCGCCGATGAGGGCGCCGGAGAATTCTTCCGGAGTCTGTTTCGGCCTGGGTCCCTGCACCTCGAGGCCCGCCAGCGTGGCCCGCGCACCGGCCAGCGCAGCCCTGAGGCTGTCCACCGCGGGATCCGAGCGATGCGCGAGCGCATGCTGGCGCTGGGACATTTCCTCCAGCACGATGCCGCGCGACTTCATCACCGCATTCCATATCGCCCGCCGCTGCGCCGGCTTACGCAGCAAATTGCGTCCGGCGAGCGAGAGGCAAAAGTCCAGCCCCGAAGCACGCGTGGCGGCATATCCCAGCGCCTCGCTTTCGGGAAGGCCTTGCGCGCTGAGCCGGAGATGCTCGCTGCCCGTCCGCTCCGCCTCCAGGGCCAGGGCGAGCGCCGAATCCAGGTCGCCGATAGCCCCCCGGGCACGCGCGCGTGCCAGGAGCGAAGTCGCCATGCTCGGGTTGCGCGCACCCAGGTAGCGGGCCGCAAGGCCCATGCCCGCGAGCAGCACGGAGTCGCCTTGCGCATAGTTCCCACGCAGCACCTCGTAGAGGCCCTCGTTCATCCGGCACTCCCCGATGCCAAAGTACTCGGGCCCGGCCGACCTGGTCCGGATGTCGATGGCGCGCCGGGTCAACTCCACCGCCCGCGCCTGGTCACCGAACTCGCTTTCGATCGAACCGAGATTGGTCAGCGCCGTGGCCACATCGGGATGGTCCGGTCCCTTCAACCGTGTCCAGAGATCCGCCGCCCGCTGCGTGAAGTCGCGCGCCGCCGGAATGTCCCCCGAGAGGCGCGCAAAGGTGCCCAGGTTGTTCAGGCACGTGGCCGTCTGGTCGCTCTCCTTGCCGAACGCCTTTTCAAAGAGCGGCAGCGCCCGCTCCACGGCTCGGCGCGCGCCGTCGTAGTCGCCGAACGAACGGCGCACTCCCGCCAGGTTGTTCAGGATGAAGGCCAGGCGGGGATCGTCCTTTCCGTAGTTCAGTTCGTAGATGGCCAGCGCCCGCTCCCCGGCCTGCCGCGCCCGCGACAGGTCCTGCATGGCGTAGGAGGTCCCCAGGATGAGGTTGAGCGAAAGGCCAACCTCGGGGTGGTCGGGACCCAGCACGCGTTCGCGGATCCGGAGCGAGCGCTCCACGGTGTCGCGCGCCTGGGCGGGGCTGCCCATCCGGTTCACCACGTTGGCCCATGTTTCCAGCGCCCGCGCCACGTCGGGAGAGTCGGGGGGCAGCAGCTTCTCGCGGATCACCCGGGCGCGGTCGATGTGGGCGCGGGCTCCGGCGAGATTGCCAAGCTCGATTTCCGCGCGGGTCAGCAGGATCAGCGCGCGGGACTCGTCGAGCGATCCGCCGGGATTGAGCCGCCTGAGCACGCCCGCGGCAGCCACCGCATGCTCGCGCGCAGACGGCGGATCGCCCTGACTGTAGAGTACCTCGGAAAGCGTCATCTCCGCCCGGGCCAGCGTCACGCTGTCCGATCCCGCGGCCTGCCGCAGCGCCAGGGCGCGCCGCGCGCCTTCCAGCAACTCGGGGCGCTTGCTGCGTCCTTGGAGCGCCCCGCTGCGGGCCCACCAGTCCAGTCCCTCGGCGGAATCGGCCGCGGAAATCCCGCCTCTCGAGGCCAACTTCTCCATCGCCCGCCGGGCCGAGGCTTCGGCCGCGGTCGGCCGGCCGGCAACGACCAGGCTCTCGGCCTCTGCGAAGGGCCGGTGGGCGGGCGGGGGGGAAGGCATCGCGGCGGCAGCCGCCGGGCCGGACAGGAAGAGCGCAAAGACCACCATCACGACGGGCCTGGAAAGGAGCGATAGGAAGATCGAGTCGATTCGCATGGCCTGAATTGGCTCCTGGATGGGGCTGGGTGGAATCCACAAGGGTGGTCCGGCCCCTGAGCTTAACAGTGTCACGGGGATGCGGGCAATGAGCCCCGGGCCCGCTTGCGGCCACGCGGGGGCGGTGAGATACTTTGTCGTCGTCGGATTTTTCGCCCACCTGGAGAGCCTCTGAGCCCCATCGCCGTCAAGAAATCGAAATCTCCTGTCCGCATCCGGTTGCGGGCCCTGCGGGCGGATTCGCCCGGCGCCGCGCCCATCTACGAGCGCGACGATCACCTGGTGCGCGCCTGCCTCCAGGGCGACTCCCATGCCTGGGAGACGCTGATCGGCCGGTACGAGCGGCTGATCTATGCCATCCCCCGCCGCAGCGGGATGGACACCGACCAGGCGGCGGATGTTTTCCAGGACGTGTGCCTGGCGCTGCACCGCGGTCTTCCCAAGCTGAAGTCCTCCCGGGCCCTGACCACCTGGATCCAGAGGACCACCCAGCGGATCACCAGGGACCACCGGGTGAAGGCCGCCCGGACCTCGTCCCTGGACGAAGCCCGGGAAACCGGGGGGGTCCCGGAACTGGCCGACCCCTCTCCGCTCACCCCGGATGTGCTGGAAGAGCTGGAGATCCAGCATCATCTGCGTGCGCAGCTGGCCCGAATGGACGAGCGCTGCCGGCGGCTGCTCCTGATGCTCTTTTATACCGACCCGCAACCGAGCTACACCGAAATAGCCCGCGAGCTGGGTATTGCGGGGGGCTCCGTCGGGCCCACCCGAGCCAGGTGTTTCGAGAAGCTCCGGAAGAACTTGGAGCGGCCGGGAAGTTGATGTATTTCCGCATGGCTTTGGCCCACCTTTTCCATGAAACAGGCGCCCCCGAGACTCCGGTCTCCCCGCCGGCGCCGAAGATCGTGAAGGGGTCCAAAGCCCAGGGAGAAACGAAGTGAATCCGAAATCCCCCAAACCGATCCGCACGGGACATCTGTCCGTGGAGATCCTGCTGGACCGCCTGACCGGGCGGACGGCCGACGAGGCGTCCGCCCCGATCGAAGCCCACCTGGAGCGGTGCGCGCGCTGTCGCAAGGAATTGGCATCGGTGGAGCGCCTTCACACGGCCATGAAGGCCGACCGGGCCGAACTGCCGCCCGAGTGGGCCCGCAACCAGGCCCGTTCCCTGGTCGTGCCCAGGCCGCGCGAAGTCGCCCTGCCACGCCGCCTGATGCTGACACTCAGATTTGATTCCTGGCTTGCCCCGGCCCCGGCCCGCCGCAGCCATGGGGGCACCCGCCGCCTGTTGCTGGGCGCTCCGGGAGTGGACGTGGATCTTGAAATAGAAGCTGCCCCCGACGGCGAAGGTCGCGTGTTGCGCGGCCAGGCGCTGCCCCAGGGCGACGAACAGTGGAATGAAGTGAGCGCGAAGCTGGTGCGCCCCGGCGCTCGCTCGGCCGAGGCCCGGACCGCACCGCGCCTGGCGTTCCGCTTCGATCCGCTGCCTTCCGGCACCTATCGGCTGGTCCTCAGTTCCGGCAGCCGCGAGTACGTCTTTCCCGACCTGCACCTGTAGCGGCATCCAGCCGCGAGGCGTCGATGGCTATTGCGTGGTCTGAACAGCTTGCCTCGCTTCCGCCGGACCAGGCCCGCGCCGCGCTCCTGACCCGCAGCGGCCGGCAGTTCCGGACCGCGGGCCTCAAGGCGCTGGTCCGCCAGATCGAATCCGACACGCGCAGCCACGCCGCGCGGGCCCTGCGCCTGTCGGACCTGGGGCTTTCCAGCGCGCGCTCGATCGGCGACCGCCTCTCGGAGGCCCGGTTCCTGCGCAGCCAAGGGCACGCTCTGCGCGCGTTGAACCGCTTTCCCGAATCTCTCCGGAGCTACGACCGGGCCATCGCCGTCTACCTGGCCCTGGGACAGGCGCACGAGGGCGCCATCACCCAGATCGGGCGCATCGAGGCATTGCTGTACCTGGGCCGGTACGACGAAGCGATCGAGGCCGCGACGATCGCCCGGCGCGCCTTTGTGCGAGCGGGCGACCGGGTGCGGGTGGCCCGGATCGACACCAACACCGGCAACATCCACCACCGGCGCGACCAGCCCGAGGTGGCGCTGCGCTGGTACGACCGGGCCCGGCGGTTGTTCGTGAAACTGGGTGAAGAGGGTGCGCTGCCGGTGGTGGACCTGAACCGCGGCAACGTGCTGTCCACGCTGGGCCGGATCACCGAGGCGCGCGGGGCCTACTCCGCCGCCGCGCGCGGCTTCCGGCGCCTGGGAATGCGCACCCAGGTGGGCATCGCCGACTACAGCCTGGCGTACCTGGAATTCCTGGACCACCGGTTGCCCGAATCGCTGGAAGGCCTGACCCGGATCCGTGAAGAGGTGGAGCGCGCCGGGGAAACGCGCGTCACTTCGCTGTGCGACCTGGACTCCGCGGAGATCCACCTGCGCCTGAACGCGTGGTCCGAGGCGCGCGAAGAGGGCGCGCGGGCCGCCGCCGGTTTCCAAGCCCTGGGCATGCGCTACGAGCAGGCCAAGGCGCTGGCCTTCCAGGGCGCCGCTTCCTTCCAGCTGGGCGGTCTTCCGGCCGCCTCCGCGGAGTGGAAGCGCGCGCTCAAGCTGTTCGAACTGGAAGGCAACCGCTCCTGGTGCGGGCAGATCTGCGTCCAGCTCGCACGGGCCGCGCTGCGCGCGCGCCGCCGCGCCGAGGCCGAGCGCCACGCGCGCCACGCCCTGGAATTCCTGCGCGGCCCCGCGGAGGCCGAGCGTCGCGGCCAGGCCCATCTCGCGCTGGCCGCCGCGCTGCTGGCCCGGGGGGATCGCGCCGGGGCTGCCCGGAGTTTCCGCCGGGCGCTGGAAGAGGCCCGCGCCAGCCGCTCGCCGTGGCTCAAGCACGAAGCATTGTACGCGCTGGGTGAAGAGGCTGAAGGACTCGGGCGCACGGCAGCCGCCCGGAACTACTACCGTGCCGCCGCGCGCGAGGGCGAAAAGCTCCGGGCGCTCCTGGGAACCGATGATTTTCGCGCCGCCTTCCACCGCGACAAGGGCCAGCCCTACCTGGCCCTGGCGGCGCTGGAACTGGACGGCGGTTCGCTGAACCGTGCCTTTGCGCACCTGGAGCGGGGCCGCGCGCGGGCGCTGCTGGACCTGCTCACCCAGGTG
>JANXVU010000104.1 GCA_025351485.1 Candidatus Eiseniibacteriota bacterium
CAGCCGGCGTCGTCGCCGTAGGTGAAGAAGGCCACGCGGACCGGCAGGCCGCGCGCGGCGGCTTCGCCCTGATGACCGCGTCCTGGTCTTCGCCCCGCATCCCGACGACGAAGTGCTCGGCCCTGGCGGCGTGCTGCGCGAAGCCGCCGCGCGCGGCCTGCCGGTCCGCGTGGCCTTCTTCACCTACGGCGACGACGCCGGCTGGAAGTACTTCCTGTTCCGCAAGCACCCGGTGTTGTCCCCGGGCGCGTTCCGAAAGCTGGGCGAGACCCGCCACGACGAGGCGGTGCGCGCCTGCGCCGCACTGGGACTGCCCGACTCCGACCTGGTGTTCCTGGGATATCCGGACGGCGGCACTTTCGAAATGTTCACGGGACGATGGAACGGCTCCGCCGCCGCGCGCGGCGCCCTCACCCGCTCGCGCGCCGTGCCCTACCCCGATGCGCTCCGACCCGACGCTCCCTACACCGGCGACGATGCGCTCGCGGACATCCGGGCCGTGATCCGCGAGTTCCGTCCCACCCGCATATTTGTTTCGCACCCGGCGGACCATCATCCGGACCACGTGGCCCTCTGGCTGTTCACCCGGGCGGCGCTGTGGGAGCTGGGCGACACGGTGCACGCAGAGGTCCATCCCTACCCGGTGCACTACCGCGACTGGCCACGGCCCGATGCGTATTCGCCGGGCGAGCCGATGGCGCCGCCGCCGGCACTGGGGGCGGCCATCGCCTGGACCCTCTTCCCGCTCGACACCGCCGCCGTGCGCGCCACGGAGCGGGCGCTGCGCGAGCACCGCACCCAGTTCGCCTCCGGCGCGGGGCTACTCTCCCTGGTCCGATCCACGGAGCTCTTCGGGGATGTTCCCGATTCGGCCGCGCCTTCGTGCGTGCGCGTATCCGGGGACACGTTGGAATTGATGTGCGCCTTGTCGCAGCCCCTGGCCGAGGGCACCCACGTGACGTTCTATGTGTTCGGCCAGCGGAGCGGCCGCGGGTTCGCCTTCATGCCGCACCTTCGCGTGCGCGTAGGGCGGCTCGGGGTGACCGCGTGGGATGGAGAGACGAAGCTCAGGCGCGGAACGGTGTGGGTGATCCGGGAGCGGGGACGAATCCGGCTGTTCGTGAAACTCGAGACTCTGGGCCGCCCCGAGCGGCTCCTGTTCACCGCCCGCGCGTCCACCGACGACGCGCCGCACGATCGCACGCTGTGGCGCGCGGTGGCTGTGCCACGGTGAACGGCGCGGCTTCAACGCACCAAGGCCAGCTTGCCCACCGTCACGCCGTCCTGCGTCACAAGACGCACCAGGTAGATTCCGTCTCCCACCGGGCGCCCCAGGGCTGTTCGAAGATTCAGGTCGGCCTGGTGGTGTCCCGCTGCGCGGGGGCCGTCCACCAAGGTGGCGAGTCGCCGTCCGGCAACGTCGAACACTTCCAACCTCACGTTTCCGGCGCGTGAAAGGGACCAGGCCAGCGTGGAACGATTCCTTGATGGGTTCGGCGTGATCGACAAGCTCGGGCCGGCGCGTGGCTTTCCAGGCCCCACTCCCGACACCACGGCAGCCGTGTTGTAGTCCCAGATCCCGCGGCCGGAAGTTCCGAACCGGACGGTTCCCAGCGCGGGCACGCCCTCCACGCTCCAGTAGGTCGTGAGCGGAGCCTGCGTGCCCAGGACGCTCACCCATTGGGCCGTGCCGGTATCGAAGCGGTAGGGCCCCGCTTCTCCGGCGGCGTAGATTTCCTGGTGGGTCGGATTGTCGAACGCGAGCGTGAGGATCAGCGTGGAGGGCAGCCCGCTGCCCATCGCGTTCCAGGTGATGCCTCCGTCCCCGGTCTGGTAGACCGCCGGACCACCGTACCCGGCGCCGGCAACGTAACCCACGTTGGGGTCCGTGGGGAAGACCAGCAGCGACGTGCCGTAAAAGTAATGCGCCTGCGGCCCGGTGCTGGGGGAAAGGCTCCAGCTGTCGCCGTGGTCCAGGGAATACCACAGCGCCCCGGTCTTGGTGGCGGCGTACCAGTGGCTGTGGTCCGAAGGGGCAATCGCGACCGCGGTGACCCAGTCGTCGGGGTTGCCCTGGCCGAAGTCCTGGGTCGATGGGGTCCAGGAGTACGTGCCTCCACCCAGGGAGCGGAGCACCCACAGCTTCTGGCCGCAAACGTAGCAGATCCCCTGGCTGTCCGGATCCGCCTGCAGGTTCGGCAGGAAGTCGAACTTCTCCCCCGCGGGAAAGCTCACGAGGTCGAGCGGCGGGGCGTAGCCCTCGCTGAGCTGGACCAGCACGAACGTCGGATACACGCAGTAGAGCATGTTGTGATCGTGGTTCGTGGAGCTCAGGTGCCCGTAGTCTCCGCTGATGGTCTGCTCGAAGTTGAGGAAGGGCACGCCCTGGTCGGGATGCGAGATCTGGTAACCCTGGTCCTGGGTCCCGCCGGCGACCAGGTATGGATTGTGGATGCTGGTAAGCGTGCTGTAGAACTGCGCGTTCCGGAAACCGATGCGGGTGATGTTGTTCACCGTGGCCCCGCCGTCGGTGGACACGCAGGTCCCGCCGTCGGAATTAATGTAGAACGACTCCGCCGCCCCCTTGCGGATGCAGTCGATGCCATCGATATCGGCATGCAGCTTGTGCTGCGGGTCCGCGTAGTAGTCGGTCCAGTCGTTGATGGCCGTGAAGACCGCGCCTCCGTTGACCGACCGGTAGCAGTTCACGTCGCCCCGCAGCAACAGGCTCAGGTTCGAAGTGGAAGCGCACAGCGAACGCCACGAATTGGTGAAGACACTCTGCAGCGTCCAGGTGGCGCCCGCGTTGGGCGAAGAGTACAGGTGCCATTCCCCGCCCACGTGCACCTGGGCGTACAGCTTCGGGGCGCCGGCCTCGCAGCCCACCAGGACCGCGTCGTCGCCGGACTCCGGCAAAAGGCCGACGTCGGTGAAGGAAACGCCCAGCGTGGTGGATCGTTTCAGGGTGTCAGCGACCAGCAGATAGAGTGGACCCGGATTGAGCCGGTCCGTCCAGATGTCGGGCTTGGAGTTGAGCGGCTCGCTGCGCAGATACAGGAAGTTCGCCCCGCCGTCGTCAGAGCGATACAGTTGGTAGGAGTGGTCGAACTCGGTCCCGGTCCAGCGCCACGCTTCCAGCAGCGCGAACACCCGGCGCGCGCTCCCGAGATCCCGGCGCAGCCGCACCAGCTGCCACACGGCGTCTGGAAGCCCTCCCGGCACGAACCAGGTGGCGCCACCGTTGTTGGTGTAGCGCAGCGATCCGTCCAGCGTGCCGGTCAGGATCACTTCCGGCGGCCCGGGGCAGATGGTCAGGTGGTGCACTCCCAGTCCGACGTTGTCGGATACCGGCGCGAAGTTCGTCCCGGAGGCGGTCCCCTTCCAGAGGCCGCCATGGGCCGTGCCGATGTAGAGGCTGAGCCCGTCGGGAGAAAGCGCCGTGACGTGATTGCGTCCGGTCTGGTTCGCGCTGCCCAGCTCGGTCCACGATCCCGGGGGGCCTCCTTCCGGCGCAGCGCCCGTGAGAATCGCCTGGCGCTCGAGGAAACCCGCCATCGCGTTGGCCTTTTCGATCTGCCGCCAGTCGGTGCCCGGGGCGGCCCGATGCAGGCTTTCGTACCAGGCGCGGCGGGCCTGGTCGATGTTCCCTTCCTCCAGTGGAATGGCCGGAGCAGTCCGAGGGCGCACGGTTTGCGGCGACCCCCAGCCCGCGAAAGCCGGGAGCGCGAGCAACAGAAGGGACAGCGGGAGCAATCGGGTGGCACAGGCGAAGAAGGGCGAGCGTGGCATGACGGGACTCCTTCTTCCTGCCCCAGGCAGCGATGTCGAGAGGATTCAGGGCGGTACGACGAATGCGTGATTGGATTCCGATGATTATACTTGGAGTGTCGTGACAATATCAATCCGGCAAATTCACCGGATCCACCTGATTGTGGATGGAGACAATTCCAATCAGTATACCGACCGGTCCCCTGCCCACCATGGGATTCGGTCAGTTGCAGGCGGGGGGGCCGCCAGGGCTTCTACTCCCCCCGCTTGATCGGATGCGGAGCCGCCGCCGACAAACTCCGCATCTGGGCCCGCTCGATCCAGCCGAGTTCTCCCACTTGTTCATAGGATCCCTGCCGGGGGTTGTACAGGAACCGGAGCGGTGCCGGGGTCTTGAGCCTGGACTCGATCCCGGACACCAGCGCGGCGGCCTCGGCCCGGTCCCCGCGCTCCGCGCGCGCGCGGGCCTGAAGGATCCGCGCCAAATCCAGCCAATCGTTTTCCTTCGAAACCTTCTGCAGCGCCACTTCCGCCGAGTCGGCCTTGCCCTTCGCCAGCAACAGCCATCCGTCCAGCATGGCCACCCGCGGATCGCGGGGATCCACCTGGCGCGCGGCTTCGATCTGGCGGGAGGCTTCCTCCACGTCGGAGGCGGTGCGTCCGGGCCGCTCGAGCAACGTGGAGGCGTACGCCACCCTCAGCCCCAGCCAGCCGGAGCGGACCCGCAGCGCGCGTTCAAAGTAGGCGCGCGAAGAATCCGGGCGGCCCGCGGCGGCTTCCAGCTCGCCGCGAAGCTCCAGCCCTTCCGGGCTGTCGGACTGGTAGGCCAGCAGGCTGTCGGCCGACGCACGGGCCGGATCGAGCTCGCCGTCATCGAGCAGCGCGTGCCCCAGCGAATTGTCCACCAGGTAGTGCTCGCGCGAATCCACACCGGCGCGCGCCCGTTGCAGCGACCCGATCTGAGTCTTTCGATCGCCGGTGCGCACGTACTCGGCCGAGATCAGCTGCAGCTGCAGTCCCGCGCTGGCGGGCCGCTCCCCGGCGGCCTTCTTCACCGCGGCCACGGCCTCTTCTCCGCGCCCCAGGACCGAGTAGGCGTTGCTGAGGCGGGCCGGGGCCTCCTCGGAGGAACTGTCGCGCGCCAGCGCCTTTTTGTAGTACTCCACGCTCTCGTTCGCGAGCCCGCGCTCCAGGCGGTCGTCGCCGGCGTTCCCGTAGGCCACCGCATAGAAGCGGTCCACATCGGTGAGACCCATGAGCTTGTGAATCTCGGCGATCAGATCCGGATCGCGCGCCTCCAGCCGCTCGCGCAGGATTTCGCGGGTGTCGAACCGATCGCGCCGGGGGGTGTAGATCGAGTTCACACCCTCGGCCAGGTACTCGTACACGCTGGACGCCTGGTACAGCGAGACAAATGCCTCCTTGCCCGAGTCCATCCGGGCACGCGCGTTGCGGTACAGGTCCTGGATCTCCCGGCCCAGGTCGGCGGTGAGAACCCCGTGCACCTGGTGGGTGAGCTCGTGGATCACGGTGTTGTAGCCGCCCTGCAAGGTCCCTTCCACGTCCTCGATCCCGGTCACGGTGCGGTAGCCGCCACAGCCCCGCACGTCGTCCCACAGGCGCAGGTCGTAGCTGATCCGCTGGTCCTTGAGCAGCTCCTGGCCGGGGCAGTGCGACAGCACCTCGTGAAGATGCTTGATGTAGAAGGTCGCCCCGCCCTCCACCAGCACCGGCACGAAGGCCTTCCATGGAGCCACGGAGAGCGAGACCCGTTTCTGGATGCGCGGAGTGAGCGTGGAATAGTTCAGCACCAGCTTTTCGATGCCTGGAACCGCCGGCCACTCCGCGGCGGCAAAGGCCGATTCGTAGGCGTCGCGGTGGCTGTTGGCCGCCCGGCGGTTCAGCTCCAGCGCGCGCGCGATGCCGTTGCGGGCGCGGCCGTAGCCCGGGCAAAGCCGCAGCGCCTCGCGATACTCGGCCAGCGCCTCCGCCGCCCGGCCTTCCTCGTAGTCGTAGGAGCCCAGGTAGTTGTGCGCTTCGGCCAGGCGCGGGTTCGAGGCGATCAGGGCCCCGAGCTGCGCGCGCGCTTCCTCGCGCCGGCCCGAATTCCACAGCGAGTCCGCCCGCTCCAGGCGGGGCCGCTCCGAGGAGTCCGCGAACGCCTGCGGCTGGGAGACATGGAGCTCGGAGTAGTTGACGCGCGCATAGCCGTTCCCCAAAAAGTACTGGGCGTTCTCGTTGCACGGATTGATCTGGGTGGCCAGCTCGAGCGCGGAAGTGGCATCGGCGGCCCGGCCCAGCTTGATCAGCACGCTGGCCAGCTGGAAGAGCAGCCCGTCATCGGCTCCGCGGAGCAGGGCGGCGCGCGTGACGTAACGCAGCGCCGCGTCCTTGTCCCCCTTCTGGAGCCAGCAGGCGGATAGCCCTTCCAGCGCGCGCACGCTGTCTTCGGCCACACGGGCGTGACGCAGGGCGCGGGCGTAGGCCTGGATGGCCGGCTCAAATTGCAGTGTCAGGTGCTGGAAACGCGCCGCGAACAGCAGGCCCACGTTGTCGCTGGTATCGGCGGCGAGGGCCGCGCCGAAGTGGCGCTCCGCGGATTCCAGGTCGTCCCGCACGAAATCCAGGCGGAGCTGCAGCCGCCGCACTTCGGCGTGCTCGGGGTGGCGTGCGGTCAGCGAGGCCAGTTCGTCCTTCGCCTCGCCAAAACGGTACTCGGCCAGGTCCAGCCGGCACCGGGTAAGCCGCGCATCAAAGTCCGACGAGTCGGCCCTGAGCCGCGCTTCCACGGCGCCTCGGGCACGGGCCAGATCGCCGGTCGCCATGGCCAGGCGGGCCTCGTCAAGCGATCCCTCGGGAGCTCTTTTCAGCAGCGCTCGATCGGCCGCCAGGCGCGCGCGCACCGGCGCAATCCAATCGCCGCCATCCGCCGCCCGGGTGACGGCCGCGGGAGCAGCGCAGAAAGACGCGCCTAAGATCAATACCATCCATATCTTACGATGCATCCGAGGTCCTTGGTTGAGTGGACATCCTGATGGGCCTGTTGTGTGCCCATCTACAGAAGGCGGATCATACCGACTCCGGTGGCAGGAAGTGGGAACCATTCCACGCCGGGGGGAATTTTACCGGTGCGGGTCACGGCCGGCAGCCCAGGATCGTACCGCCTGTGTATCGAACCAATCCTTGGGCCCATTCCGGCCCGATACGTTGACGTCCCGGGGGCACAATCATGCGTTTCCAGATCTTTCCGGCGGTCCTGGCGGCAACCTTCCTGCTCCTATGGCCGGCCCCTTCACGGGCAGTCGTCCACGCCGGGGACTCCGCGCCCACCTTCATCAAGAATCGGCTCGATATTGGCGGCGGCGTGCCCCATGCCGGCGACACCCTTTCGCTGGGACCCTTCCTTGGAAAGGTCCTGATCCTGAATCTGTTCGGGTACAACTGCCCGTTTTGCCTGGGGGACGGGGCTTCGGTGGAGCAGGACCTGAACCAGCACTACCAGCAGACCGCCCCGGGCAAGGTGCTGGTCCTGGGTGCCGATCTTTACAACGGCACGGCCTCCAACGTGGACAGCTACCGCTCCTCGACCGGGGCGACCTATCCGCTGCTGCTCCAGGGCGCTTCCCCGACCGGCGGAAACTTCTCGACGATCTTTGGTCCATTCGACAACTTCGTGATCCTGAACTCGTCCGGCGTGGTGCGCTACCACGCCGCGGACAAGTGGCCGCACGGAAATCGATTCCACCTGAACGAGCTGCTGGCCACCGTGGACTCGCTGGTGGCCAACATTGCGTCGGCGGAAGGCGGCGGCACGCCGGGCCCCAGCCTGCGCGTATTCCCCACTCCGTTCCGCGGCTCGGCCCAGGTGGAGTTCCAGGTTCCCGCAGGGTCCGGGGACGCGCGCGTGGAGATCTATTCGATGGAAGGACGCCGGGTCGCCAATTTGACCCTGGGCAGCGCCGGCGGCGTGGTGAGAACCTCCTGGGATGGCCGAGTCGCGGACGGCAGCCGCGCCCCGTCTGGAGTGTACGTGGTGCTGGCCCGCGCGGAAGGCTTGAGCCTGCGTCGCCGCGTGGTCTTTCTGCGATGAAGCGTTCGGCGTGGCTCGTGGCCGCGTGGATCGGCGCGGCCGGAACCGTGGGCGCGGCCGGAGCGGGGCCGCTGGACCGGTCTCCTGCTCCCCGGTTTCACATGGAATCCCTGGAAGGCGAACCGCTGGCGCTGGATTCGCTGCGCTCGCGTGGCCCGGTGATCCTGGATTTCTGGGCCACCTGGTGCAAGCCGTGCGCGGCCGCTTCCGCGGGCCTGGAAGACCTCTATCGGCGCTACGCCCCGAACGGCGTCACGGTGGTCGGCATCTCGGTGGACGGCCCGCGCAATTTTTCCAAAGTGCGCCCGTTCGTCCGCGAGCACGGGCTCACGTTTCCGATTGCCCTGGACCAGGACGGAGATTTGCAGAATCGACTGCAGGTGCAGGCCGTGCCCACCACCGTACTGGTGGATACCGCTGGATTCGTGGTGTGGCGCGTGGAAGGTTTCCGTCCCGGTGAGGGGCGCGAACTGGAAGCCTCGCTCCGCGATCTGCTCGGCCTTCGACCCGGGGACAGCTCCCGGACGCCTCCCGCCATCGCAAAGTGAAATTGCCCCGTTGTCCGGCCGCGTTCGCCGCGTGCGCGGCGCTCCTTTTCGCCCACCCGTCGCACGCGCAGTGGTCCGCCTCCAATCTGCTGGTGGCGCAGTCCGGCAACGTCCCGTTCGCGGATCCCGCCAATCGCACTTCGTTCTACGACCAGTTTCGGCTCGACTGTGCCACCCGGGACGCGAGCGCCGGGATCCGCTACGAGTCCCACCGCAACAGCGAGGACCGCAACGGGTACGCCGTGCTTACCCAGCGCTGGGTGGAATGGCGGGATGCCGGATTTCGCGCCCGCGCGGGCAACTTCTACACGATCCTCGGGCGCGGCCTGCTGCACCGGTCGTTCGAGCTGCCGGGGGTGGTGCTGGAGAATCCCGGCGATCGATCACCCTACGGCCCCTCGCGCGATCTGGACGGGGTGCTGCTGGAAGCATCCCAGGGAAGGTTTCGGGCCCGCGCATTTTCCGGCCGGCCCAACGGCGGGGAGCTGTCCCCGGGGTTGGAGACCGGGGGCCAGTCCCGGTATGCGCCCACCATGAGCGGGGCCGAGGTGTCGGCCCTTCTCGGCCGCGGCGCGCGCGCCGGGATCGCGTACGCGCGTTCGCCCCAGGGAAACAACGGCGAATTCGGGACCGGGTTCGCGGAGCTCGACCCGCTGCGAGCGCTGAAGGTGAAAGGGGCGTCGCTGCCGGTCTATTTTGAATATGCCCAGCGAGGCGGAGTGCGGGACTGGCTGAAGCTTCGCACCGACAGCGACACGCCCCACGCGCTCTACGCGGGCCTCAACTTTCTGTCCGGCGGCTTTGCCCTGTCGGCGGAGTGGAAGGACTACGCGCAATTCCGTTTCGGGACCAACGACCCGCCCTCGCTGGTCAAGGAGCATCCCGAAGCGTTGCTCAACCGGAATACGCACATCCTGGACGCCAACGATGAGCAGGGCTATCAGCTGGAGGCCAGCTATACCCTGCCCGAGCTCGGCACGGCCGCGGTAAACCTGAGCCGCGGCGACCGCAGCAACGCCGGGCGGCCGCAGCGCTTCGTGGAGCGCTACCTGGAACTGCGGACCGCGCCCCTCCGGGAATCGCGCCGGTTCGAAGCCAGGGTGTTCGGCAGCACCGGGCAGGACCCGTACCTGGGCAACCTCGACCGCACCCTTTACGGGGCGGCAGGGACCTGGCAGTGGAACCCGTCCTGGTCCGTGACCCTCGACCTCGAAGGGCAGCGGGCCACCCGGCCAGGCGGCCAAAGCCCCTACGAATATTCGGACGCCTACCTCGCGTGCACTTTTTCCCGGGCCGAAATCGGCAGCGCCGGCCTGGTCTGGGAGCGCACCACCGACAAGGCCGACCGTCCGCCCGCCGTGCCCGGCGATCCCCCGTTTCGCTCCCGGAATTTCCTGGGGCTGTACCTGTCCGGCCGCATCTCCAGTCGCCAGGAGGCCACCCTGTTCTGCGGGGAGCGCCGTGGCGGCCGGGCGTGCACCGCCGGGACCTGTTACGAAGTGCTTCCATTCAAGGGCGCCGAGCTGCGCCTGACCTCCCGTCTTTAGCCCCGCGACAAGCCCACGCCCCTTCCTATAAGATGGCCCGCGTATCCGGCCGCGGAATAATTCCGGGGCCCCGTTCGTCCCATTCATAACAGAAGGACCCGCCCTGGAGCGTCCTGACCGCGATTCCCCGGCCGAACAGCCAAGCGACGGCGAACTGGTGCGGCTTGCGCGCCTGGGCGACCGCCTGGCGTTCGAGGGGCTGGTGGCGCGCTACTCCCGCCGCGTGTACGGCCTGGCGTACCGCTGGATGCGCGGCGCCGACGACGCCGAGGACATCGCGCAGATCGCGTTCGTGAAGGCGTGGCAATCGCTGGCCACGTTCCAGGGGGGCGAGGAGTTTCGCGCGTGGATCTTCCGGATCGCGGTGAACGCGGCCACCGACGAACTGCGCGCCCGCAAGCGCCGCCGCCCGGTGCCGATCGAGGACGTGAACGAGCTGGAGCTGGGCGCGACATCCGGGGAAGAGCCAGGGGACCGCGTGCACGGCGAGCGACTGGCCGAGCGGCTGGACGCGGCCATGGCCCGCCTCGGGGAGGAGCACCGGGTGGTGCTGCTTCTTCGGGCGCGCGAAGAGATGAGCTACGATGAAATCGCCGCCGCGCTGGGGATCCCGCGCGGCACCGTCATGTCCCGGCTTTCGCGCGCCCGCGCCCAGCTCCGAGCGCTCCTCCAGGAGGAGACCCCATGACCGAGCCCCTCCAGCCCGACTTCGAAGAGCTGTCCGCGTACCTGGATGGCGAGCTCCCCCCGGGGCGCGCCGCCGAGTTGAAGGCGTGGCTCGAGACGCATCCCGAAACCCGCAAGGAGCTCGAGGACCTCCGCGAGATCCACGCCGGCCTCGGCGCGCCGCTGCGAGCGGAGCACGATCTGGACCTGGACTCCTTCACCCGGAAGATGTGGGAGGAAGTCGACCGCGAGCGCGAGCGCGCCCGCGGCGGATTCGTGGGTGGCGGGTTCCTCCAGATGAAGAATGCCTGGATCCCGCTGGCTGCGGCCGCCGCGGTGCTGTTGGTGATGTCGCGCCCCCACAGCCTCGAGCCCCGGAGGATGATGATCGCCCCCGGCAAGCCCGCGGCCGGCGCCGCGGCGCACCCGGTCCCACTGGCCGTATCGAAGCAACCGGTGGGGGCTTCCGAAGCCGCGCCGGCCCCCGCGAGCGCCCCGGCGGTTCCCCGCCAGGCCGCGGGCGCTCCAGGCGCCAACACGCCCCTTCCTGCGGACGCGGCGCCCGCTCCTCCAGCCATCGCAGATAGGCTCGCCGCCGCGTCCCCGGCCACCGGAGGCGCGGCCGCGACTGCGTCCACCCGGGCCGCCCCCGCCGCGAACGAAGAGATGCAGGCCGCCAGGGTGGACGAGCTGAAGAAGTCCGAATCCGTCCAGGCGACGGGAAAGCTCACCGAGTCGCTCGCTCAATTCACCGAACGCGTGCGCATGGAGCTCGCCATCCCGAAGGACAAGGAGCGGGCGATCACGGGTTCCGCGAAGGCGCCAGCCAGGATCCAGCAACGGGCGAATCCGTCCGCCGACTTCCTGGCCCGGCGCGAGACCGGGGCCTCCGACTCGCTGCGCGAACTGGCCGCGTTCGTTCCGGCGCTGCTGCAAAGGGACAGGACGGCCGATGCGCGCAGTGCCGTGGATTGGCTGATGCGCCTGGCGCCGCGATCGGAGGCGGCGCAGGACGGGCTGTACGACCTCGAAGCGCACGTCCACCACATCCCTCGCTCACCTGAGCCGGGATGGGACCGGGATTCGGCTGCGGTGAACGGGCTGATGTCCTCGGTGGAGGCGTGGCGCGACTACGTGCGCCGCTATTCCGACAACCGGCGCGGACGGGTCACCCTGGGATGGGCGCTGGCGGAGCGCTGCCGGCGGACCGGGAGCGCCGGGGACCGCCGTGAGGCAGCTTCCTGGATCGGAGCGGAGGAGGCCCTGGATCCACTCGAAGTGCGGCGGATGGCCGCGGCCGCCCGCGAAACCCTCAAGGGCCCGGGCCCGCGCACCTTCCGCTGAGCTTGCGCGGGCGGCAGCGCTCGACTAACGTCTCCCCATGATCACCACGTTCTCCCACATCGGGATCGCCGTCCAGGACATGGACGGGGCCGTCGCGTGCTGGAAAGCCCTGGGGGCCTCGGTCACCGGGGAGGAAACGCTGGAGTCGATGCACCTGCGGGCGGTGTTCATGGACCTCGGTGGGGCCGCGCTGGAACTGATCGCGAGCCTCGCGGAGGGCACCCCCATCGCGAAGTTCATCGAGAAGCGCGGAGCGGGGCTGCACCATGTGGCATTCCAGGTGCAGGACATCGAGGCGGCCCTGCGCGAGGCGCGGGCGGCCGGGATGACGCTCATCGACCGCACCCCCCGCGACGGCGCGCACCACATGCACGTCGCCTTCCTGCACCCGAAGAGCGCCGGCGGAGTGCTGGTGGAGTACTGCCAGCCGCGGAGCTGAACCCTCCGCCTAGCCCCGCTGAGTCATCTGGAAGGTGAAGTGCCGGCCCATGGATCCCTTGACCGCCAGGTGGATCCAAATCACCGCCATCGCCTCCAGGTGCGCCGCGTTGGGCGCCGGCCCGGCATCGATGGCCTTGTAACCGGCCCGATCCGCCAGCGTTCCCACCACCTTCTTGGCGTCCGGGTCGTCGCCGGCCATGAACATGTCCGCGGGCTTTCCGGCCACGTTCGGATCAAGGTGGAACTCGGCCCCAAAACCGTTGAACGCTTTGACCACGCGCAGGCCGGGATACGCGGCCATCAGCGCCGAGGGCACCGAGCCCTCGGCGGGCGGCGCCAGCACCGGCCCGCCGGCGTCGAACTTCACCGGGTTGGTGCAATCCACCAGGATCTTTCCGGAAAGGTTTCCTGCGGCTCCGGCCGCCTGCACGGCCACGTCGGCGGGGACGGTGAGGAATACCACCTCCGCCCCGGCCACGGCCTGGGCGACCGGGGGGGGCCGAGGCACCCGGGCCGGAGCGGTCACGAAGTTGGCCCCCGGGAGTCGTGCCTCGTCCTCGATCCGGAACGGCATGACCTTCTTTCCCACCACCTTGTCGGCGTAGTCCTCCTCCGAGTTGGCGAAGCCGGTCATCTGCCTGCCCCGGATCAGAGGCGTCCCGTCGGCAAGCTTCACCTCCAGCGGCGCGCAGGTCCCGTGGCACACCAGGGCGGTAGCCTTGCCCCCTTCGTAAAACTCCCGGATCAACGCCAGCAGCCCGGCATCGGAGCGGAACGTGAACATCGGCGATTGTCCCCCGGCCACGTACAGCGCGTCGAAGTCGGCGGCTCGAGGCCCCGAGATGCCCGAAGTGTCCTCGAACAGGGCGGCCAGGCGGGGCGTATTCAGAAAGCCCATGCTCAGGACATCATCCGCGGAATAGCCGCTCGCATCCCGGGGATCGCTCAGGGCATCCAATTCCACGCGCCCGCCCCGGGGGCTGGCGACCACGACCTCGTGGCCCGCTTCGTGGAACTCGGACCACGCGTGGGTAAGCTCGGAGGCCCAGAAGCCAACCGGCCATCCCAGGGTGGTGGAGACCGAAGGGTTGGCCACCACCATCAGGATCTTCTTCGACTGGAATCGATTGATGTTCGCGCTCATGTCCGCTCCTCCCTTTATCAGGTCCGGAAGGCAGGATAGCCCGGGCGCGGAGCCGCGCAGAAGTACGCACTTTTCGCATAGTCACTACCCGAACGGGTAGCGCACGGGAGGCTCGATGCCGGCATTCGAATTCAGGGGCCACCGCTACAACAATCCGGTGGAGCTCTCGCTGGACCTGATCGGCGGGAAGTGGAAGATGCCCGTGCTCTGGCGCCTGAAGCTCAGAACCTGGCGCTACGGGGAGCTCAAGGCGGACCTGGGCCGCATCACGCACAAGATGCTGGCCGAACAACTGCGGGAACTGGAGCTGGACGGCCTTGTCCGGCGCAAGGCCTATGCGGAGGTCCCGCCGCGGGTGGAATACTCCCTGACCCCGCTGGGCCGAACCGCCATGCCGGTGATCGAAGTGCTGCGGGAATGGGGGCAAAACTATCTAAAGGTCGCCCGGTAGATGGCCAGACACCGGGCGCCGGGAGGCCCGGGGACGCGCCCTAGAAGGGCGCCACCCCGTCCCGGAGCAGGCTCCGCGCAATCACCAGCCGCTGGATCTCCGAGGACCCCTCGTAGATCTCCATCACCCGGGCGTCCCGGTAGAAGCGCTCCACCTTGTAATCGCGCACGTAGCCATAGCCGCCGTGCACCTGGATCGCCTTGTGGGTCACGAAGGTGGCCATCTCGGAGGCGTGCAGCTTGGCCATGGCGGATTCCCGCGCGCACGGCTGGCCCGTGGAACGCAGCCACGCCGCGCGGTGGGTCAGCATGCGGGACGCCTCGAGTCGGCGGGCCATGTCGGCGATCATCCACTGGATCGGCTGCATTTCCGAAAGCTTCTTCCCAAACGCCTTGCGCACCGTGGAGTAGCGCACCGCGTGATCGAACGCCGCTCCGGCCACTCCCAGGGCCTGCGCCGCCACGCCGATGCGCCCGCCGTCAAGGGCGGCCATGGCGATCTTGAAGCCCGCGCCCTCCTCGCCCAGGCGGTTTTCCACCGGGATGCGCACGCCCTCCAGGGTCAGCGAGAGCGTGTCGGACGCCCACAGGCCCATCTTCTCTTCCTTCTTGCCTAGCACAAGCCCGGGAGTGTCGCGCTCCACGATGAATGCGGTCAGGCCCTTGCTGCCCTTGGAGCGGTCCGTCGAGGCGTACACCGTGAAGATCCCGGCGTTGGCCCCGTTGGTCACCCAGTTCTTGGCGCCGTCCAGCACGTAGTGGTCGCCGTCCCGGCGGGCGGTGCAAAGGAGGCCTGCCACGTCCGAACCGGCGTCGGGCTCGCTGAGCGAAAACGCACCCAGCATTCCCTCGGCCATGCGCGGCAGGTACTTCTTCTTCTGCGCCTCGGTGCCGAACGCCAGGATCGGCCAGGCGCCCACCGAATTGTGCACGGAAACGCAGATGGCCAGCGACGCGGAGACCTTGGCGATCTCCTCGATGACCAGGATCAGGGAAAGGGTGTCATAGGCGTTGCCCCCGTATTCCTCGGGGATCACCAGGCCCATGAACCCCATCTCGGCGATCTGGGTGATCACCGCATGCGGGATCGCGCCCGCCTTTTCCCACTGCTCGGCATCCAGGCTCCACTCCCGCTGCGCGATCTCGTGAATGTGCTGCTGGATTTCCAGTTGCTCGGGACTCAGGTCGTAATTCACTTGGAGCCCCCTTCGAACTGCTTCAGCACGTTGAGCGCGATCACCATCTTCTGGACCTCGGAAGTGCCTTCGTAGATTTCACAGATCTTGGCGTCGCGGTAGAGCCGCTCCACCTTGTATTCGGTAAGGTAGCCGTAGCCGCCGTGGATCTGCACGGCCCAGTTGGCGCACTTGACCGCGGCTTCGGAGGAATACAGCTTGGCCATGGACGACTCCACCGCGTGCGGCCGGCCCTGATCGCGCAGGAAGGAGGCGCGATAGGTCAGCAGGCGCGCGGCGTCCACTTCCACCGCCATGTCCGCCAGCATCTGCTGGATGGCGGGGAACTCGCTGATGGGCTTGTCGAACTGGATGCGCTCCTGCGAGTAGCGGTGCGCCGCCTCCAGCGCGGCCTGGGCAATTCCCACCGCCTGGGCGGCGATCCCGATGCGGCCGCCGCCCAGCGTGTCCAGCGCCACCTTGTAGCCGGCGCCCTCCGCGCCCAGACGGTTGGCCACCGGCACCCGGCAGTCCACGAACGCGATTTCGCGGGTGTCGGAGCCGTGGATGCCCATCTTCATTTCCTTCTTGCCCTTCTTCACGCCCGGCCGGTCGGCCTCGATGATGAAGGCCGTGATCCCCCGGGTGCCCTTGGAACGATCGTTCGAGGCGTAGGCCACCAGGTGCGTGGACGGCCCGGCATTGGTCACGAACAGCTTGGTCCCGTTCAGCACGTAGTGGTCGCCGTCCAGGACGGCGGTGGTCTCCTGGTTGGCGGCGTTGGAGCCGGCGTTGGGCTCGGTCAGGCAGTACGCTCCCAGGAACTCGCCCTTGGCCAGGGGCTTCAGGAACTTCTGCTTCTGCTCCTCGGTGGCGTAAGTCAGGATCGGATAGCACACCAGCGAGTTGTTGACCGAGGCGATCACGCCGTGCGAGGCGCATGCCCGGGAGAGCTCCTCGATGGCCACGGAGTAGGACACGTAGTCCAGCCCCGCGCCGCCGTACTCCTCGGGCACGATCATCCCGAGTAGTCCCAGCTCGGCCATCTTCCTGACGTTTTCTTCGGGGAACCGGTGGGTCTCGTCGATTTCGGCCGCGATGGGCACGATCTCGGCCTCGGCGAACTCCCGCACCATGGCGCGGATGTCACGCTGGTCGTCCGATAGCTTGAACCGCATGCCGGCTGCCGCAGTGGTGGTGGCGCTCAATGGAACCTCTTCAGGACTGCGGGTAGTCGTAGAAGCCCTTACCGGACTTGCGGCCCAGATAGCCGGCCTTCACCATCTTCACCAGGAGCGGGCACGGACGGTACTTGGGATCGCCCAGGCCTTCGTGCAGCACGCGCAGGATGTCCAGGCAGATGTCCAGGCCGATGAAGTCCGCCAGGGCCAGCGGCCCCATGGGGTGGTTCATCCCGAGCTTCATCACCGTGTCGATCGATTCCCTGCTGGCCACGCCTTCCATCAGCGCGAAGCAGGCCTCGTTGATCATCGGCAGCAAAATCCGGTTGGCCACGAAGCCCGGGTAGTCGTTCACCTCGACCGGCACCTTGCCCAGTTCCCTGGCGAGCTGCTCGGTGGCGCGGTAGGTCTCGTCGCTGGTCTGCAGCCCGCGGATGATCTCCACCAGTTTCATCAGCGGCACCGGGTTCATGAAATGCATCCCGATCACCTGCGACGGGCGCTTGGTGAAGGCCGCAATCTCGGTGATGGAGATGGACGAAGTGTTGCTGGCCAGCACCGCGTGGGCCGGCATGATCCTGTCCAGCTCGGTGAAGATGGAGCGCTTGACCTCGAGGTCCTCGAACACCGCCTCCACCACCCAGTCCGCGTCCCGGGCCGCCGAGAGGTCGGTGCCGGTCTGGATGCGGGCGAGCACCGCGTCCTTCGAGCCGGCCGGGAGCGCTTCCTTTTTCTCCAGCTTCTCGATCGAGCCGCCGATGGTCTTGAGCGCGCGCTCGAGCGACGGCGCCTGCGCGTCGATCAGCCGCACCCCGTGGCCGTTCTGGGCGAAGACCTGGCAGATGCCGTTGCCCATGGTGCCGGCGCCGATGACGGCGACGGTCTTGAGGGCCGCGGGGCTTTCGGGGGAACGTTTCACATCGATCGGGTTCATACGGCCTCCACGGACAGGGCCACGGCGCCGCCGCCGCCCAGGCACAGGGTGGCAAAGCCGGTCCGGACCTTGCGGTCTTGCATGGCGCTGATCAAGGTAATCAGCACACGCGCTCCGCTCGCACCGATGGGGTGGCCGATGGCGATGGCGCCTCCCCACACGTTCACCCGGCTCCAGTCCCAGCCCAGTTCCTTGCCGTCGGCCAGGGCCTGCGCGGCGAAGGCCTCGTTGGCTTCGATCAGGTCGTAGTCGCCGATCTTGGCGCCGGTCTTCTTCATCAGTGCGTTCACCGCGACCACGGGGGCGTAGAAGAGTTTTTTGGGCTCCATGTGCCCGGAGGCGTAACCGGTGATGCGCGCCATCGGCCTCGCGCCGGTGGCCTTGACCTGTTCCGCGGACATCAGCACCAGCGCCGCGGCGCCGTCGTTCAGGCCCGAAGCGTTGCCGGCGGTCACGATGCCCTTGGGATCGAACGCCGGCCGGAGCTTGGCCAGGCTCTCGGCGGTGGTGTCGCCGCGCACGCCTTCGTCGGCGCCCACCTTGAGGGAGTCACCCTTCTTTTGCGGGATTTCCACGGCGACGATCTCGGTGTTGAACTTGCCGGCGGCCTGCGCGGCGGCGGCCTTCTGCTGGCTCTCGGCCGAGAACTTGTCGAGCTGCTCGCGGGACAGTCCCGAGTTGGAAGCGGTGAATTCCGCCAGGATGCCCATGTGGCAGTGGTTGTAGACGCAGGTCAGCCCATCCGAAAGGAGCGCGTCCACCACCTCGCCATTGCCGTAGCGGAACCCGCCGCGGGCCTTGGGCAGCAGGTACGGCGCGTTGGACATACTCTCGGTGCCGCCCGAGATCACGATCTCGGCGTCGCCGGCCTTGATGGCCTGCGCGCCCAGCATCACCGCCTTGAGCCCGGAGCCGCACACCTTGTTGACCGTGAAGGCGTTGATGGAATCGGGAAAGCCCGCGGCCAGCGCCGACTGGCGGGCTGGGTTCTGCCCCACCCCGGCCTGGACCACGTTGCCGAAGATCACCTCGTCCACGCGGGCGGCTTCGATGCCTGCGCGGGCGGCGGCTTCCTTGATGGCGATCCCGCCCAACTGCGGGGCGGTGAACGAACTGAGCCCGCCGCCGAACTTGCCGACGGCGGTGCGGGCGGTGGAAACGATGAAGACATCTCTCATGACGGGATCCTTTTCTCGGGCGCCGCTTCCCCCTTCACGAACTGCGTTCCGCAGTGCGTGCATGACTTCATGCGGGTGAAGGGATTTTGATTGAAAAGGGTCGCCCCGCAGCGCGGGCAGAAGCGTATCGCCAGGAAGCCGAGCAGAACCACCAGGCCCACGGCCGGGACGAGCACGTACAGGAACCTTTTGTCCGGGAAGTCCCACGTGAGGCGCAGGACGATGCCCAGGAAAGTCAGGGCGGGCAGCAGCAGGATCCAGGCGCGCAGATGCTGCTTGAGCCGCGTGTTTTTGCTGAAGGCCATGATCCCGGCGATCACCAGCACGGTCAGGGCTGCAGCGGTGGAAGCATAGACCAGGATTGTCTTCAAGAATACCGTTCCCCTAAGAGCGGCCGCGTCCGGCCGCCCGGAACCTGCAGCCTAGGATTCCTTCAGGATCTCGCGCGCGATCACCATGCGCTGGATCTCGCTGGTCCCCTCGCCGATCTCCATGAGCTTGGCGTCGCGGAACATGCGCTCCACCGGGCACTCGCGCATGTAGCCGAACCCGCCGTGCACCTGGATGGCCTTGTCCGCGCACCACATGGCCGCCTCGGAGGCGAACAGCTTGGCCATGGCGCCCTGCTTGGAGTAAGGCAGGCCCAGGTCCTTGCGGCGGGCCGCCTCGTACACCAGGTGCCGCGAGGCCTCGATCTTGAGCCCCATGTCGGCGAGCATGAACTGCACCGCCTGGAATTCGCAGATGGCCTGTCCGAACTGCTGGCGCTCCTTGGAATACTTCACCGCCGCCTCAAACGCGCCCTGGGCGATCCCGAGCGACAACGCCCCGATGGAGATCCGGCCGCCGGCCAGCGTTTTCAGGAACTGCTTATATCCCTGACCCTCGACGCCCAGCAGGTTCTCTTTGGGAATGAAGCAATCCTCGAAGATCAGCTCCACCGTGTCCGAGGAGCGCAGCCCCATCTTATTCTCACGCTTGCCCACCCGGTATCCGGGCGCGCCTTTTTCCACGATGAACGACGAGATGCCCTTGGTGCCCTGCTCCTTGCTGGTGCGCGCGGTGAACACGCACACCTCGGCCACCGAGCCGTTGGTGATGTAGATCTTGTTGCCATTGACGATCCAACCGCCGTCCACGGCCCGGGCGTGGGTCTGGGTGCCGCCGGCGTCGCTGCCGGCGTTGGGCTCGGTGAGGCCGAAGCATCCCAGCGCCTTGCCCGAGGCGAGCCTGGGCAGGTACTTGCGCTTCTGCTCCGGCGTGCCGAAGTCCCAGATGGGGCTGCAGCCGAGCGAGATGTGGGCCGCGAGGGTGATGCCGGTGGAGGCGCACGAGCGCGAGATCTCTTCCACCGCAATCATGTAGGACAGGTTGTCCAGTCCGGCCCCGCCGAACTCCTCGGGAAAGGGGAGGCCCAGGAAGCCGAGCTCCGCCATCTCCCTGATGTTGGACGCGGGAAACTCGCCGCTCTCGTCCGCCGCCGCCGCGCGGGGCCGGACCACCTCGTCGGAGAACTGCCGCGCGGTGGCCCTTACTTGCAGATGGATATCGGAGAGCTCCGCCATGGGCGGAACGCCGGTCACATCGTCCTGCGTGTGGGTTGCCATGAAGTCTCCCCTTTAGATTTGCATCTCGGGCACGTCCCCGCGGACGGCGAGATCGGCCTCGGTGGCCTTCTGTATGTCTTCCACGCTCACTCCGGGCGCGCGCTCGATCAGGCGCAGCCCTTCCGGCGTGACATCCATCACCGCGAGTTCCGTGATCACCCGGTTCACCACGCGCCGCCCGGTGAGCGGCAGGGTGCACTTTTTCAGCACCTTGGAGCTTCCGTCCTTGGCCACGTGCTGCATGGTCACCACCACGCGCCGCGCCCCTCCCACCAGGTCCATCGCCCCGCCCATGCCCTTGACCATCTTGCCGGGGATCATCCAGTTGGCCAGGTTGCCCTCCTGGTCCACTTCCATGCCGCCCAGGATGGTCAGGTCCACGTGCCCGCCGCGGATCATCGCGAACGAATCGGCGCTGGAAAAGAACGACGCGCCCGGAAGGATCGTCACGGTCTGCTTGCCGGCGTTGATCAGGTCGGGATCCTCTTCGCCCTCCAGGGGGAACGGCCCCAGTCCCAGGATGCCGTTCTCGCTCTGGAACGTGATCCGCATCCCCGCGGGACTGTGGTTGGCGACCAGCGTCGGCACCCCGATCCCGAGGTTGACGTAGAAACCGTCCTGGAGCTCCCTAGCCGCTCTTAGGACGATGAGTTCTTTGCTCGATACGCTTTTCATAGTGGTCGCCCTTGAACAGGTAGTCGACGTAGATGCCCGGAGTGACGATGGCCTCGGGGTCCAGCGATCCCAGCGGCACGATCTCTTCCACTTCGACCAGCGTGACCGCGCCCGCGGTGGCCATCATCGGGTTGAAGTTGCGCGCGGTGCGGCGGTAGATCACGTTGCCCGTCTCATCGGCCCGCCAGCCCTTGACCAGGGAAAAGTCGGCCTTGAGCGGCGCTTCCAGCACGTGCTCGCGGCCCCCGATCACCCGGGTTTCCTTGCCTTCGGCGATCAGCGTGCCGGCGCCGGTGGGCGTGAAGAACCCGCCGATCCCGGCCCCGCCGGCACGGATGCGCTCGGCCAGCGTGCCCTGCGGCACGAACTCCAGTTCCAGTTCGCCCGAAAGGTACTGCCGCTCGAACTCGGCGTTTTCTCCCACGTAGCTCGAAATCATCTTCTTCACCTGGCGGGTCTGCAGGAGCATTCCCAACCCGAACTCGTCCACGCCGGCGTTGTTGCTGACAAATGTGAGGTCGGTCCACCCGCCGAGGCGGACCGCCTCGATCAGGCGCTCGGGAATGCCGCACAACCCGAACCCGCCGGCCATGACCACCGCTCCCGAGCGGAAGCCCGCGCGCTCGAGCG
>JANXVU010000164.1 GCA_025351485.1 Candidatus Eiseniibacteriota bacterium
TGTTGCCCCGCCCCCCACGGGAGTTGGGTGCTTTCACCATTCGCGGGGGAGAATTTCCCTTCTTTTGGAACCGGGGGCCTCCAGGGCCGCCTTCGGCCGCATTGCGCCCACGCAACGCGGGAGCGTCAATTTGCCATCCCAGTTCCCAACCCGGTCCAGGCCGGCGCGCCGAACTCGTGTTCCTTTCGCAAATTCCAACGCCCGGCGCAGGCGCTTCGTGGCACGAAAGGTGCCATGTATCAGGAACAACACGCGGCTCCGAAGATTCCCAGGTCCACGAGGAGGCCTCCGATGTCCCGCTGGAAAATTGATCGCCATTTCGCGGCCGCCACCGCCGCCCTGCTCGGCGCCACGCTCATCGCGGGGTGCCTGGCCGGTCCGTCCAGCACCGACATCCAGGTGCCCCAGGTGTCGAAGCGGATCCTCGGCGGCGGGTCGTCGCAGAACTTCGGGACGCGGAGCCCCGGCGACATGATCTTGAGGCCCATCGTCATCGCCGCGGATTCGGTAATCATGGATCTTCCCGCCTGGGTGCGATCCGACTCCACGCAAGCCCTCGGCTCGCAAAGCTTCACACTCGATGGTTCGGTGGGCGGGACATTCACATTCGGACGCTACAAGCTGGAATTTCCGCCCTACGCCGTGCGCGGCAACGGCGTAGTCACCATCTCCATACCGGACCCGGCGGTCGTCGGTTGCGACCTGAGCATCAGCCCCGCGAACTTGAACGGTTTCAACAAACCGGTGCGCCTGACCATCGAGTGCAGCAGGACCAACCTCGCGGACTCGGGCGTGGTGGCGATCCACTCCCTGCCGCCGCTCTCCAATGGCGGCCGCGCGGCTCCGCTCGCCACGCCGGTCCACATCAAGCCGCCAACCGGCGTGTACTGGAGCTCCCCAGCCGGGTGGATGTGGATGGGAGGCGAAGTCGACACCACCACCTGGGAAATCGCCGCGCCGCTGCAGCACTTTTCAACTTACCGGGCGGGTTGGTAGGACCGGCCCCCGCACGGCCTTCAGCAAGTTCGAATCAGGCCCCCACGGGGCGGCGCGCGGGTAGGCGCGCCGCCCCGGATTCGTTTCCGCCGCCGCCTCGCATTCCAATGGCCGCCCGCCGCCCCTCATGGTAACTTCACGCGCATGACCCAGCGCCACGCGCCGCACTTTCCCATCGACACCTACAAGCTTGCCAACGGCCTCACGGTGGTCCTGAGCGAGGACCACGACGCGCCCATCGTGGCCACCAATCTGTGGTACCACGTGGGCGCCAAGGACGAAGAGCCCGGGCGCACCGGCTTTGCGCACCTCTTCGAGCACATGCTGTTCGAGGGCAGCGCGCACGTGGGCGACAAGGCCTACATCTCCGCCATCCAGCGGCTCGGCGGGGACGTGAACGGTTCCACCGGTCCCGACACCACCAACTACTCCGAGACGGTGCCGTCGGAGTATCTGCCGCTCGCGCTGTGGCTCGAAAGCGACCGCATGGGCTGGCTGCTCCCGGCGATGACCCAGGAAAAACTGGACAACCAGCGCTCGGTGGTGAAGAACGAGCGCAGCTGGCGCTACGACAACCAGCCCTACGGGCTGTGGCTGGAAAGCTTTCTGGAGCTCTCTTATCCCGAGGGCTTTCCCTACCGCCACAGCGTGATCGGCTCCATGGAGCACCTGGACCGCGCTTCGCTGGACGACATCGAGCGGTTCTTCAAGACCTACTACACGCCGCGGAACGCGGTACTCTCGGTGGTGGGGGACTTCGAGCCGGACGAAGCGAAGCGGTGGATCGAGGCCTACTTCGGGGAAATCCCCGGCGGCCCACCCACGCCGCGGGTCCAGGCGCGCTTTTCGGGGCAGGCCGGCGAAAAGCGCCGGGAGTTCCACGACCCGGTGCAGGCCGCCCGGGTGCTGCTCGGCTACCACGTGCCGGCGATCGGAGATCCCGAGCACTACGCCGCCTCGGTCCTGACCGACGTGCTGGCCGCCGGCCGCTCCTCGCGCCTGTACATGGAGATGGTGTATCGCCGCCAGATTGCCCAGCAGGCCTCCAGCTTCGTCTATCCCATGGAACTCACCTCGGCGCTGTTCCTGGACGGCATGGCCAAGCCCGAGGGCGGGCACGAGGAGATCGAGGCCGCGCTGCTCGTGGAGGTGGAAAAGCTCCAGCAGGAGGCGCCGTCGGACCGCGAGATGGACCGCATCCGCAACCAGATCGCCTCGCACCAGTACCACTCCCTGCAGACCGTGAACGGCCGGGCCGACAGCCTGTCCGAAGCGGTCACGCATTTCGGAGATCCGTCCCGGGCGTTCAGCGAAGTCGACCGCTACATCGCGGTGACCGGATCCGATGTGCAGCAGGCCGCGCAGAAATTCCTGAAGGCGGACAATCGCACCGTCATCACCTATATCCCCAGCGGGAAGGAAGCCTGATGAGCGCGACCCAGGGGGCCCCGGTGGACCGCACGCGCGAGCCGGCCCCGCTCCAGCCCAAGCCTTTCCGCTTCCCGGCGGTCACCCGGGCCGGCCTCGCGAACGGGCTTCGGGTGTGCGTCGCCACCCGCAACCAGCTGCCGCTCGTTTCCGCGATGATCGCGTTCGAGTACGGAGGCACCGAGGACCCCGCGGGAGAAGCGGGGCTTGCGGTGATGACCTCGCGGCTGCTCTCCGAGGGCGCCGGCGCGAGGTCCGCCACGGAACTGGCGGAAGAGGCCGACCAACTGGGCCTGAGCCTGGACCACGCGTCCGGGTGGGACTCCAGCGCCGTGCGCATGCGCATGTTGCAGCAGAACCTGGATCCGGCCATGGCGCTCATGGCCGACATGACGCTGCGGCCCGGCTTTGCCGAATCGGAGTTCGAGCGCGAGCGCGACCTGCGAGTGGCCGAGATCCAGAGCGACCTGGACGATCCCCGCAGCATCGTGATCGAGCGCAGCTCGCATTTCGTGTTCGGTGCGCACCGCTACGGCACCCCGCTGGCGGGCACGGAAGACTCCATCCGATCGCTCACCGCCGCCCGGCTGAAGGAACGGCACGCCCAGATGTATCGGCCCGGGATCGCTTACTTGTTGCTGGTGGGCGACATTTCGGCCGACGAGGGCGTGCGGCTGGCGGAACGGCACTTCGGCGACTGGCAGGGCTCGGTGGCCCCCCGCGGGGCGGTGGCCGCCACGCCGGCGCCGGCCGCCACGCGGATCTACCTGGTGGACAAGCCGGGCTCGGCCCAGAGCGAAATCCGGATCGCCCAGCCGGGCGTGACCCGCGATGATCCCGACTACTTCAAGCTGCTGGTCCTGAACGCGGTGCTGGGAGAGGCCTTCGGATCGCGGCTCTACTTCAACCTTCGCGAGAAGAACGGTTTCACCTACGGGGCCGGCTCCAACTTCCAGATGCGCCGCGGGCGCGGGCCGTTCGTGGCCTCGGCCGCCGTGGGCACCGAGGTGACCGACAAGGCGGTGGTGGAGTTCATGCGCGAGATCCGGGGCATCCGCGAGATCGCGCCCACGGATGCGGAAATGCGCGACGCCAAGGGCTATCTGTCCGGAGGCCTGGCGGTGGATCTGCAGTCCAACGGCAGCGTGGCCGACCGCATTTCGGAGACCGAGTTGTTCAAGCTCCCGCACGACCACATGGACCACTACCGCGACCTGATCCTGGCGGTCACTTCCGAGGAAGTGATCGCCACCGCCATCCGGGCCATCGATCCGGACCACTTGGCCATCACGGTGGTGGGGGACGCGGAAAAGATCCGTCCCGGCCTGGAAAAGCTCATGCCGGTGGAGGTGTTCGACGTGGCGGGAAACCCGAAGTAGGCTCCAAAAAACATGACGCCCGGAGGGACCGTGGGTCTCTCCGGGCGTTACTGTTTCCGGGCGCCCTGGGCGCCGCGGGTCAGTCCAGCTCGCTCGGCAGTTCCACTTCCAGTTCGTCCCCGTTCTTGGCCAGGCTCGCCAGCTTGCCGTCCCACCGGTGCAGCGTGGCGGACGTCGCGGGGAAGCGCGCCCCGGAGTGCATCAGGCGCGGCGCGGTGTCGCCGTGCACCAGCCGCAGCCGCTTTTCCAGGTACTGGAGCACCGTGGTCACGAAGGTCGCATGGCTCCAGGTGAGCGGCGAGACCGAGATCGGCGTGTCGTTGTAGGGGTGCACCTGCTCGGCCATCACCCCCGAGGGCAGGGCGCGCGCGGCCGCCCACTGCAAGTACTCCAGCGCCCGCTCCAGTTCCGGAAGGTTGGTGGCGCGGGCGATCTCATACTGGGCCAGCCACAGCGTGCAGATCAGCCACGGGTTGCCGGGCACGTTCTCGATGTCGCGGCTGACCTGGTGGTAATAGTCGTTCTCGTAGCGGGCCACGCCGCCCACCTTGGTCCGTACCCACAGCTTTTCCCGCACCGCCTTCATGGTGCCTTCCACGCGCGGGTCGCGGGCTCCCAGCGCCTCGAACATGAACAGACCGGCGAGGCTCGCGTCCACGGTCATGTCCAGCTTGTAGCCGTCCCCCTCGCGGGTCCCCATGCGGGCGAAGCGCCCCAGTTCCGGGTTGTAGAGATGCTTGACCATGGCTTCCCGGATCTCGTCGGCGGCCTGGAAGTAGCGGGCCGAGGCGTCGATTTCGCCAAAGGCGGACGTGAAGTTGCCGGCGGCCTGGAGCCCCGCGATGACCGCCGCCACGGTGAACGTGTGCACCCCCCAGCGCTCCTCCCACAGGTCGTGCGAAGGGCGGGGCAGGCCCGTGGCAGGGTCGCGGTAGCGCGCCAGGAAGTCCCCCATGCGCCGCACCACCGGCCGGTACAGGGGCTTGATGAAGTCGATCTCGCGGAAGCGCGCGAAGTGCTTCCACAGGGCCCACACCACCAGGGCGGTCTCGTCCTCCTGGATCGGGAGCGCTTCCCGGCCGTTGCGCAGCCACGGGTGCCACGAGCTCGCGAGCGTGCCGTCGGGGTTGTACTTGTGCAGCAGGAAGCCGCCGGATTCCAGCACCCGTCCGCAGAAGTTGAAGAACCGCTGTGAAGGCTCGCTATAGCCGGTGCGGATGAGCGCGTCGGCCACCAGGGCGCCGTCGCGCGGCCACAGGTACGAGTAGTGGTCGCGCGAATACATCATCACGTCGGAATCGTTGGCCGCCAGGATGGCCCCGTCGTTGTCGGTCTGGGTGCGGATCACCAGCAGGCTGCGGCGGAACAGCCTCGCGATCTCCGGGGGGATGCCCTCGAAGGTGAACTCTTCCTTCTGCACCCACAGGCGCCAGTAGGCGTCGGTGCGGGCCAGCAGGCTCTCGGGGGACTTGGCCAGCAGCGCGGCCTGCATGCGCTCGACGTCGTCGTACTTGGTCCCCAGCAACATCCAGTAATAGAGCGTGGCGCTGGAGTGGGACGGGACCGTCAGGTGAAACCCGGCCGTGGAGTCCACGGCCCCCTGGGCGATGGGATTGCGTCCCAGTTCGCCGTCCTCGGCGTCGCGCCAGGTGCCTTCCGCTCCGTTGACCGCCTTGAGCCCGGTGGCAAAGTCCTGCACACCGATGCGCTCGGGCGTCATGCCGCCCATCAGAAACCAGCGCTCACCCTTGTAATGAAGGATGGATTGCGTGTTGGGGTCGAAGTAGGCGGTGTCGCCCACGTCGGTGCCGAAGATGTGGAAGTCGTGATGAAAGAAGACCCGCACGTCGCGCGGGGTGTCCCGCAGGTTGGTCACGGTCAACCGCCGCACGAACGCGTTCATGTGGAAATCCACGACGTCGTGCGACTCGAAGGAAAGCCCCATGGAGTCGTTGCTGCCGGTCACCTTGGTGGACAGGGTGTCGTCGGCGTAGCGGCGGTCCAGGTTCCAGTCGGGCCCCACCCAGCTGAGGCGGCCGTCGGCCCAGAAGCCGAAGCGGAAGGGGTGGCCGGCGGTGTGGTTCTCCATGCCCACATGCGGGAAGTACACGTCCCGGATGCGGTAGTCCATGTCGAATGTGACCAGCATCTGCCCATTTCCGACCGGGATGTCGCGAGGCATGAGGTGTCGTCCTTCGAGAGGTCCTGGTGCGATTCGACCGGCAAGCGCGGGGCACGGGATCGCCGCGCCCCTTCCCTTGGGAATCGGCGCGGAGAGCGGCCATCTTTATGGGCTTAACGGTCCGATGTCATTTGGCAGGGCGCGTTTGGGCGCGGGCCTCCGCGGCGATCGGAGCGGGCTCGGGAACCATGACCACCGAGTTCTCGCTCCCCCAGGGGTTCGGCACGTATTTCGGCGCATCGTAGTCGTTATACCAGATCCGGCCCACCTTGAACTTGTACTCGTATTCGCCCGGGGCGATCTTCAGCTCCAGCGCGTGGCCGTGGTCGCCCACGCGTATCATCGGATGGGACAATTCGTTCCAGTCGTTGAAATCGCCCACCAGGAAGACGTCTTGATCGGTGGGGCGCACGAAGGTGAACCGGACGCGGCCGTTGGGCAGGATCTCGACCATGGGAAGCCTCAGGATTCGGGGGCAGGGCTGCATGAGACAAGGCAATATTGGCTCCCGGGGGGCCGGGGCGTCAAGGAGCAAACAGGCCCCGGAGCGCCCCTTTGGCGGCCGGGTCGGGGACCGAAAATTCCTATGCTAGACTCCGGGCAGGAGCGTGCCGTTAATAAGTGTGGCGGAGCGCCGGGGCTTCCCGCGCTGCCCCGGATTTTGTCCCAGCCACACATGCCCCGCGGTCGCCCCATGCGCCGCGCCGCTTTCCTGTTTCCCGGAGGTCGCTTGAGCCGGTTTCGCCTTTCAGGCTGCATCGCCGTGGTTGTCGCGCTCGCCCTTTCGGGCTGCGGTTTTGGCATCACCGGAACCAACGGGGGTGGCGGCAACGGCAAGGGCGGCTGGGTCCAGCAGACCACGCCCACCCTCAACGACCTGCTCGCGGTGTCCTTCGCCGACACGCTTCACGGCTGGGCCGTGGGCGCGATCACCCTCCTGCACACCAGCGACGGCGGAAAGACCTGGATCAACCAGGTGGGCCAGGTCGGCGCGCTCACCCAGTGGAACGGCGCCAGCGCCACCGATTCGTCGCACTGCTGGATCGTGGGCGGGGACGGGTTCGTGCGCTGGACCGAGAACGGCGGCACCAGCTGGAGCGCGGTGCAGCCCAGCCCCTCCGGCAGCGCCACTTTCAACGCGGTCCAGTTCCTGGACCACCTGCGCGGCTGGGTATGCGGCCGGAAGAGCAACGGCGTGGGCGTGATCCTGTACACCATCAACGGCGGGCTCTCGTGGTCCGAGGGCAACTACACCGGCTTGAAGGAAGTGCAGGCCATCAGCTTCACCACTCCCAGCACCGGCGTGGCCTGCGGCGTGCTGGGGCAGATCTACTACACCAGCGACGGCGGCCGCACCTGGACGGCGGGCACTTCTCCCACCACCCAGGCGCTCTTCGCCATCGCTTCGGCGCCGGCGTCCGCCGGGCAGTTCGGCCTCGCCGGCGGCATCGCGGGCGTGGGCGCGGCACTGGTCACCAGCGACGCGGGTCGCACCTGGACCCGGGGCCAGCCGCTTCCCCTGGGCATGGACGTGCGTGGCGCCTCCATGGTGGACTTCAATTCCGCCTTCATCGCCGGCTGGAGCAGCCGCGCGGAGATCGCCGCCAGCATCGACGGCGGCCGCACCTGGATCTCCCAGTCGCCCACCTGGTCGCATCCGCTCAACGCCATCGACATGGTGGACGCCCGGCACGGCTGGGTTGTGGGCGACCTGGGCGCCATCTTCACCACCCGCACCGGCGGCAACTGACCCCCACGGACGTGAAAACCAACCCGAATCTGCCCGCACGGATCCAAATGAGCCTTCGAGCGCCCATTCTGGCGGCCGCGGCCGCGGCCGCCCTGGCCCTGCACCTTCCGGCGGAGGCCCTCCCCGCACCCATCGAACTGCCCGACGTGGCCGTTCCCATCCCGACGCGCAACCTGAAGGAAGACGCCGCGCTCAGCGGCTTCATGGACCAGCTGGACTCCCGCTGGCGCGACCTGGAGCTGCGCATGCGCCGCTGCGAGGTCGAGACCTCGCAGCCCGACAGCTGCCAGAGCGACCGCTGGGCCCAGGAGCTTTCCGAGATGCTGGCCACGCCCGAGTACGTGGACGTGGTCTGGCGCCGGGGCCCCAAGGCCCACGATCCGGCGCTGCGAGAGCGTATGGAACGCGCGTTCCCGGCCATGCTCACGGCGGTCTTCGACCGCGACCCCTCTTTGCGCCAGCTGCTGGACCCCATCGCCGACACGGTGGCCTCGTTCCGTCCCGAGGTGGGCGGCATCCTGGTCACGCGCGAGCAGGCCCGCGAGATCATGCGGCGCGACGAGGACCGCGCCCGCCGCCGGGCCGCCTACGAGAGCGGCGCGCCGCTTTCGCAGAGAATCGCCCCGGATCTGCGCGACCTGATGCGCCGGCGGAACCTGCTGGCGGAGCGCTTCGGGTATCACGACTTCGTGGAGATGAAGCTGGGGGGCGAGCTCTTGAGCTCGCAGCAGCTGAAGGCCATCGAGGATACCCTGGAGCGCGCCACCCGGGTTCCCTACAGGCGCTTGTGCCAGCGCCTGCGGAGCCGCCTGGACGTTTTCCAACTGCACCCGTGGGACCTGGCTTACGGGCAGTCGCTGCTGGACGAATCGGCCGACACCACGCTCAAGGGAGGCGACGCCGGGATCCGGCTGGCCTCGTTTGTCGCGGGGCTCGGGCTCAACCCTGACGCGCTCCCGATCCGGCTGGTGTTCAGCCAGGGAGGCGTGTACCGCACTCGCTGCGTCCCGGTGGATCCGCCTGCCGACATCCGGATCATCTCCAATCCCAGCGATGGCCTGGACGGCTATATTTCGCTCTTCCACGAGTACGGCCGCGGCATGCTGGAAGCGCACCTGCCGGATGCGCGGCCCTCCGTCCGCGCGCTCCCCGAGGTGTGGCGCGAGGCCCAGGGAGCACTGTTCGGAAACTTCACGGTGGAGCCGGACTGGCTCGCGGGCGGACTCAACCTCTCCGACTCTTCCGCCAGCGCCTACCGGCTCGACTGGGTGGACTCCAGGCTGCTCTCGCTCCGAGGGCTGATCATGCTCTCGCGCTTCGAGCGCGAGCTCTACACCCGGCCCAATGCCCAGCCCGACAGCTTGTGGCGCTCCTACACCGAGCGGTATCTTGACGTGGAGGCGCCCGACGCTTCGCTGTGGGCTTCGGAGACCCCGCTCCTGGTGCAGCCGCTGGGCTATTCGCGCTACCTGGCGAGCGAGGTGATCGCGGCCCAGTTGCTGGTGGCGGCGCGCAGCCGCTTCGGGCGCGCCGAAGGGGGAGAGCTGGGGCAGTTCCTGGTGGACGAAGTTTACAAGCCGGGAGCGACGCTGCCATGGAACGAGGTGCTGCTGCGGGCGACCGGATCCACTCTTGACGCCCACTTTCTGGCGCGCGAGCTGGGGGGACAGTGAGCGGAGACTTCGACGAGGACGAACTGCCGATCGTGCCGGATCTGGAAACGGATCCCGACGGCGATCCGGGGCCCGAAGGCGAGGTCGGGCCGCAGATCGTGGTGGTGGACGGCCCCACGGTGATCGAGGGGGCCGAGCCGCTGCGCGCGCTGTGGACCTCCGACCCCTCGGACGCCGCGCTGCGCCTGGTAAATTTGTTGAGCTGGGCGGTGGGGGATGAGACGGTCGAGTTCTCGGTCTACTTCGAACCGGCGGTGCAGGCGCGCGCCGCGGAGATCGGCGTGCGCCGCGTGAACTCCCTTCGGTCCGAGGAGGGCCAGACGGTGGCCGAGGCGGTGATGGACGAGCTTCGGCGCCTGGACGAGGCGGGCCGGGCGGCGCAGACCACCGTGGTCACCTCGGACCTTGAAACCGCGCGCTTTGCCAATGAACGGGGGATCCGAACCAATCTGGCCGACCTGTTCGCCGCCAGCCTCCTCGGCGGCTCCAGCGCCACCGAAGAAGACGAGTTCATCAAGCCGCCCGGCCTGAGCCCCAGGGAGGAAGCGGAGTGGGACGCGTTCGTGGCGGAATGGAAGAAGGGTCGCAAGTAGGGGCCGGGACGGCGTTCCGACCGTGAAAAAAGACAGCCGCCCCGCGGGCGGCTGCCTTTTTGTTTTGTTACCGGAAAGCCGGCGGCTACTTCACCGGCACCTTCACCGGCTCGGTGAGCGTGATCCCGAACTTGTGGCCTAGGGCCAGCACCACCGGTTCGCCGCGCGAGGACAGGGCCAGGCCTGCGCCCGCCGCGCCGCCGATCACAGCACCCTTCTTGGCGTCGCCCGCAGCGCTTCCGATCAGGCCGCCGATCAGGGCGCCCGCGCCGGTCTTGACCACGTCGCCCTTGGTGTTGCCGCCGGCTTCGTAGGAGAAGGGTTTGGCCGCGATGTCCACCTTCGCCCCGGAGTCCAGCTCCAGCTGGTCGAACGCCAGGGCCAGCATCGCCTTGCTCTTTCCGCGGCCGGTGGAGTTCACGCCGGTCACGTGGCCGTGCACCTTGGCCCCTGCCGGAACTGCGACCGCGCCATCCACCACGATCGCGTTACCGATGGTGGCGGTGAACAGGTCACCTTCCTTGGCCGTTTCGCTGGACAGTTCGGCATTCAGCGAGGCCACCCCCGCGGTGCCCACCGGCACCGTGGCGTAGCGCGTCACAGGGGCCTTGGGTTCGTGCGTGGCGCCGGAGCCGCTGCCGGCCGAACCGCCGCCATTGGCATCATGGCCACCCGTGGGCTTGTGCGGCCGGCGTGACTGCCGGGGAGCGCTTCCCGGGCCGAGTTCCTTGCCGGTGCCCCTTTCGGCGTCCGACACGGTTGCTGCCGTTCCGGCGGCTCCGCCGGCCGGCGCCGCCTGGTTATTCGCGGCCAGTATGGAATCCCGCACCTGCTGGGCCGTCAGGGAGTCGCCCCCCTTCGTGGACAAGTCCTCCTGCTTCTTTGCGCAGCCGAAGGCCACCAGGCCAACGACAAAAGCCACTGCCACAAAACGAGTTCCCATGAGTCTTTCTCCTCCTGGATCAGGTCCTACAGCCTTAACCCTTCCGGGGCGCTATGGTTCCGCCCCGGGTGGGGGCAGACGGTTAAGGAGTTGATCCAACAGATACATAAGTGGTATATTATAGATTCGGTCAGGCCAAGATGGCCGGGGGCCGTGTCCCTACTGTAGCCCCGGGACACGCGGCTGTCACCATCCCTTGCGGGGTGCCGTCGGGGCGACTACTCTGTACCCTTGATTTCCCCGGACCTTAAGGAGCCATTCTTTGTCGAGCCAGGCGACCAACCCGAACCGCTTCGAGCTGCCCGAACTGACCGTCCCCGTGGGACTGGGCCTGGCCCTCGTCCTGGCCCTGCTGACCTTCGGGCGGGCCACGTTCCAGGCCTTCCCGTTCGTCTGGGACGATCGCTCGGCCATCGCGGGCTCCACGGAAATGCAGGGCGGGCAGGTGGCGGCCGTGGCTCGCCAGGCGTTCATGGGCCCGGCCGACCCCGCGGACCACACCCACGCCTACAGGCCGGTCGCCGCGGTCAGTTTTGCCCTGAACTCGATGCTGACCGGCTACCGTTCGCCGGCCTTCCACGCCGTCAATCTGCTGCTGCACCTCGTGGCGGTGGCGCTCCTGTTCTTCCTGGCCCGGGCCAGCCTGGAGAGCGTGGCGGGGGCCGCGGCGGCCGCGGCGATGCTGGCATCGCATCCCCTGGCCGCCGGCGTGGTGGGCTGGGTCGCCGGGCGGGCCGAGCTGCTGGGGCTGGTGTTTGCCCTAGGCGCCGCGCTGGTCTATCGCCGGAGCACCTCTTCCGGGCGCGATTCGATCGGGCTCCTCGCAGCGGCCTGGGTCCTGGCGCTTCTTTCCATGTTGTCCCACGAGTCCGGCCTGGCGCTACTCCTGGCGCTGCCGCTCCTGGACCGGTGGGCCCCGGGATTCCAGCCGGCCAGGGGAATGGGCTCGTTCTTCTCGCGGCAGGGCGGCCTGTGGGCCGCGGCATTCCTGTACCTCGCGCTTCGGGTGCATGCCCATCCGGCCGGCCTGGATGCGGGGATCGGGTCCGAGGCCCGGCCGCTCTTCGCCGCCCTGACCATCGGCCGCGCCCTGTTCTACGACGTGCTGGTGGCGCTGCTTCCCCTGCTCACCACGGTGCTTTCGCCCCTGGTGGTGTCCGGGCCGCGTGGCCTTGAGGTGGTGAACGAGGGCTCCGGGGCCCTGGGCGCCCTGGCCGTTCCGGCGCTGCTGGTCATGCTGGCGCTCTCCATCGGGGTGCTCATGCGTCACCGCGCCGCGGGTGTCGGGCTGCTCTGGTTCTGGCTCGCCCTGTTGCCGCTGCTGGACCTGTCCATCGTCACCGCCACCACGCCCGACCGGGCGCTGTACATTCCGCTGGCCGGCCTGTCGATCGCCTTCGGAGCCCTGGCCATGTGGCTTTTCCGGCGCCTCCCGAGCCCCCGGACCGCGCTGGTCGCGGTGCTGGGGATCCTGCTGGTCCACACCGGCGTGGGGATCGCGCGCGTGGGGCTCTGGAAAGACGAAGTGTCGCTGCCGCAGACGCTGGCCGCGCGTCACCCGCAGAACTCCACGGCGCTGACCGAACTGGGCGCCGCCTACGGCCGCTCGGGCAAGACGGAGGAGGCGCTGAAGACCTTCCGCGCCGCGCGAAGCGTGGATTCGCTGGATGCCCGCGCGGCGTGCAACCTGGCGCTGGCCTATGTGCGCGCCGGCAAGCCCGATTCGGCGATCCTGGTGCTCGGGCCGGCGCTGCGCAACTCTCCCGGCATGCCGGAGCTGCACCTGGCCGCGGCCGAGGCGCTGCTGGCCAAGGGCGAAGTGGCCGAGGCGATGTCCTCGTACGCCGACGTGCTGGACCACGACACCACCAACGTCACGGCCCACATGGGCATGGCCCAGATCTACTACGGCCAGCACCAGCTGCCGGAGGCGGTCATCGAACTGCAGCGCGCCCTGGAGTTCGCCCCAAGGGACCCGCGCATCCACAACAACCTGGGGCTCGTCTACTTCGTTGCCCGCAGGTTCGACGAGGCCGACAAGGAGTTTCGCCGGGCGATCCAGCTCGACGGCTCGGTGTCCCAGTTCTACTACAACCTGGCCCGCCTCAAGTACCAGCAGGGCCAGTACGCCGAGGCGATGCCGCCGGTGCAGAAGCTCATGGAATTGCTTCCCGGCAACCCGGGGCCGCGCGCGCTGCGGGACACCATCCAGGCGCGGCTTTCACGCGGGGCCCCCCGCCAGGACCGGTAGCTTCCGGCCCGGAAACATGACATGCGACTGACCGTTCCCTTCGACATGGCCCGGCGCCGCCGGCTGGTGGAGCGCGATCGCACCCGCGATGCCGTGGCCACGCGCGCGTTCCGGGTGCTGGGGTGGCTCATCCTGTCCGCGGCCACCCTGTGGCTGTACCTGCCGTCTGTCCGCGGCGAACTGGTGTGGGACGACCTCGCCCGCATCGGCGTGCCGTCGGCCTCCGGGCACGCGCCATGGTTTCGCGACGTGCTGCCCCGCGACCTGGGATTGGGCGCCGGCCCTGAACGGTACCGTCCGCTCACGCAGCTCTCGCTGCGGGCCGACCTGAAGCGCGCCGCAGGAGATTCCGCCGCGTTCCACTGGACGTCCATCCTGCTGCACCTGTTCAACGTGTTGCTGGTCAATATGCTGGCGCGCCGTCTCCGGCTGACGCGCGGCGCCTCATGGTTTGCCGCGCTGCTCTTCGCGGTCTATCCGCTCGGTACACTGGCCGTGGGCCACGTCGGTGGCCGGGAGGAAGTTCTGGCGCTCACCTTCCTGTTGATGGCCTTCCTGCTGCACGCGTCCCGCCGGTGGATCTACGAGCCGGTCGCGGTACTGATGTTCACGCTGGCGCTGCTGGCCCGGCCGGCGGCGGCCGGCGGCGGCCTGGTGATGATCGCCTGGGAGCTCAAGCGCGGCCGGCCGCTTCGCGAGGCCCTGGCCCGGCTGGCCCCCTACGCGGTGGTTGGGGCGGTGGTGCTGTTCGCTGTCCGCCGCCACTTCGGGACGCTGGGATTCATGTCGGGAATGGAAGGGGATCCGCGGGCGCTCTTGCGCACCGTGCCGGTCGCGTTCTACCGGCTGTTCCAGGTGATGCTCCGTCCCTATGCCGTGTCGGAGCCCTCGGTGCTCAACTTCCGCGGCGAAAACCTCGTGCCCTGGGTGGCGGCCTCCTGGGAGCCGCGCCTGCTGGCCGGTCTCGCGTTCACCCTGGCCTACGGGGCCGCCGTTTGGCTCACCGTGCGCGGCCGCGGCCGCGCGCTGGTCCCCATGGTGGCGCTGCCGGTGCTGTGGCTGCCGCTGGACAGCATTTTCTTCGGGCGCGCGTTCGACCTGACCCACAACTTGTACGCGCCTTCGGTGGCGTTCGTGCTGCTCATGGCCCTGATGGTGGAGCGCGCCGGTTTCGAGGGCCGGGCCGGTGGAGTGCGGCGCGCGCTGGTGGCGGCGGCGGCCGCCCTGGTGGCGCTCTCGTTCGTGGTGGCCACGCAGGCGAGGCTGGGAGTGTGGCACGACGAGGGCACCGTCTATCTGGAGGCGATGAACCGGTATCCTTCCGTGGCCGCCTATCATGCCGGTTACGGAACCTGGCTGGCCCGCAAGGGAGACGATCTTCCCGCGGTGGACGAGCTTCGCCGGGCGGTGGAGATGGACCCCACCCTGGCCGCGGCGCACTACAACCTTGGTCTTCTCCATGCTTCCCTGGCGCGCGACGGCGAGGCCGCCTCCTCGTTCGAGCGCGCCGCCGCTCTGGATCCCAGGGACCCGGACGCGCTCCTGGGCCTGGCCCGCGCCTGCCTGCGGCTCGACCGGCCGGCCGAGGCGCTGGCCTCCGCGCAGCGGGCGGTGGCCCTGGACGGGTCACGCGCCGACCTGCACGAGGCCCTGGGAATGGCGCGGATGGAACGGGGCGACCTGAGCGAGGCCGAATTGGAAGTCGAGCGCGCGATCCAATTGGAGCCGCGGGGAGCCCGCCATCATGCGGCCCTGGCGGCGGTACTGCGGCGCGCCCGCCGGCTGGAAGAATCCCTGGTGGTGGCCACCAACGCGGTGCGCCTGGACGGCCGGAGCCCCGAGGCGGCGCTGGAGCGCGCCCGCACGCTGGACGCCCTTGGCCGACGGGGGGAAGCCCTGGAAGACCTGAACCGCTACCAGGCGCTGGTGCAGTACCCGGATCCTGCCGCGCTTCGTCTGCTGGAATCCCTCAAGCAGAAGCTGGGCCGCTAGAATCCCCCGCCCGCCGACACCTGCCTCGGAATAATTCGGCGGGTCGCATTTTATTGACTTTTGGAACCCGCTCCACTAGCCTCTACAGCCACGCTGGACGGAACTCCAAATGCGCCCACGTCCGTCCCGCGCTCTCCCATCGAAGTCGGCACCCCGTTCCTCATCCGAGCATCCGTGCACCCTCACCGGAGGAGTCCCCTATGACCTTGAAACAGTTGGGTGCGGTTTGTCTCATCGCCGGCGCCTCGCTCTGCGCGCTGCTATCCGCGGCGCTGGCCGGTCCCCGCACCGATAACCGCCACCCCGTGGGCTGGGAGCGCATGCACCGCCCGGTCCGCGCCCAGCGCGCTCAGCTGGACCCCTACGGGACCGTCCAGATTCCCAAGGACATCCAGTCCTACTTTGACGGCGGCGCCGCGCCCGATGACCAGGTGGACAATCCAGAAGGCGACGGGCACGCTCCGCAGATCCTTCCGAACAACGGCCCCCGCCCGCAGCGCTCCGAACTGGTGGGCAGCAACGTGCGGGTAAACAACACCGCCGGCGACCCGGCGGGCATTTGCAACTCCGAGACCCACATGGCCGCCCTGGGAAACTACATGGTGGCCGGCTGGAACGACGGCCTGAACTTTGGCACGCCTCCCGGCAACTCCGGCTACTCCTACTCGGTCGACGGCGGGCTCTCGTGGATTGACGGCGGCGTGCCGCCCAACACCGGCTACCCGACCGGCCGCTACGAGGGCGATCCTGTCCTGGCGGTGGATAACGCCGGCAATTTCTACTACGCGAACCTGTTCACGCCCGACGGTTCCCAGTCCGGGCTCTCGGTCAACCACGGCAAGTTCGCCGGCTTTGTCTTCACCTGGGACCCGCCGGTGGTGCCGGTGCAGACGGCCACCGACTTCCTGGACAAGGAATGGATCGCGGTCGACCCGGTGAACGGGAACATCTACATGAGCTACACACGCTTCCTGGGCGCGGGCGGAGACCAGGTCGAGTTCACGTACTCCACCAACCAGGGCGCCACCTGGAGCGTTCCCCAGGTGCTCACCAACCCGGCGCTCATCGGCATCCAGGGCTCGCGCCCGGTGGTGGACGCCGCGCACGGGGTGCACGTGATCTACTACGCCGAAGACAACTTCACCTTCGTGGACGGGCAGCGCATGCGCTCCTCCAGCGACATGGGCGTGACCTTCGGAGCCGAGGCCGTGGTGGCCGCGCCGATCTACACCAACTACGGCTCGGGCCCCCCGGGATACAACCGGACCAACTGCAACGGATTCGCGTCCGTCGCCGTGGACCGCTCCGGCGGCCCGCGCAACGGCAACCTGTACGCCACCTGGGCCGAGGCCGTCGACTTCTACGATGACAACCTGGGCGGCAACGGCGTGGTCAACGAGGTCGAGAACAACGGCACGCCGGCCACCGCCAACCCCTTCACCCTGGGCAACAACCTGCTGGGATCCCTGGCCAGCACCGCCGACCAGGACTGGTTCAAGTTCAACGCGGTCGCGGGCCAGACCGTGGAATTCTACATGGCCCCCAACGGCAGCGCCGAGGAAGGCTTCCTGCGACTGTTCGCCTTTGGCGGCGCCACCGCGCAGCGCGTGGCGGTGAGCCACTTCTCGGGCGGCCAGGCGGTGATCGTCTACACCATCCCCACCAGCGGCACGTACTTCCTGCGGGCGCTGAACTTCGACGGCGTGGCGACCCACGTGGGCGCCTACGTGGTCTACACCGGGCTGCACTTGCCGGTGGTGGCCGACGTGGCGCGGGACTGCCGCGACGTGATGCTCACCTCTTCCAGCGACGGCGGCGCGACTTGGACGCCGCGCACCGTGGTGAACGACGATGCGGCGCTGTTCGACAACTCCTTCCCGGAAGTGGCAGTGGACGGCATCGGCAAGGTGCACGTGGACTGGTATGACCACCGCAACGACCCCGGGTCGGGCATCCTGACTGACATGTACTACTCCCGCTCGCAGGACGGCGGCGCCACGTTCCCGGCCTCGGTGCGGATCAACGACGGCCCGTCGCTCAACTGGAGCAACGTCAGCAGCAATCTGCAGCCGAACATGGGCGACTACAGCGCGCTGGTCGCGGACGGGATGAACGTGTACGGCAACTTCGCGGACGGGCGGCAGGGGAGCCCGGACTCGTGGTTCGTCCCGATCTCGGGCGGCTTCACGGTGCAGTGCCCGACGGCTGTGGGCGCGCGCTGCCCGGGCGACACGGTCAGTTACACCTACCACGTGTGCAGCAACGACCCGTTCCCGGCGTACCTGATTTTCAGCTACACCAACTCGGCGGGGTCCGATTGCGCGCGGACTGACAGCGCGCTGATCAACCCGGGCGAGTGCCGGGACATCAGCTTCAGCTGCGTGATTCCGCGCTGCACCAAGGACAACGAGATCGTGTTCGCCGCCGCCTACAGCCTGTCCAACTGCCGCGACCAGGTGGTCCGCTGTTCGCTGACCCAGCCGGTCAATCACAACCAGCTGTACACCTTCGGCAATTGCGCCCAGGGCAGGATCGCCCAGCCCGGGGAGAGCGTCGCTCTGAACTGGAACTTCTGCGTGCAAGGCGTGCTGGTCTGCCCGGACTCGCTGTTCTGCGACCTGTTTGACTCGCAGGGCTGGCTCTTTTCGGGACCGCAACACCAGGAGGGCCCGCTGGCCCTCGGGTGCGTGGGTGCCGGTGGACAGATCGACGTTCCGGCGAACTGCGCGCCGGGCGACTCCACGATCGTCTACTTCATCTGCCACAACACGTGCGGCGACATCGTGGACACGTGCGCGACGGTCATCAAGTGCCAGCCGATCACTCCGGTGCGGATGACCAACATCGACATCGAGGCCGGCCACCGGTTCATCGAGGTGAAGTGGACCGCGTTCATCGAGGGCGCCTCGTCGTTCCGGGTGTCCCGCTCCGCGACCCGCGCGGGCAGCTACGCGCAGATCGGATCGGACATCGACGGCGGCAGGGGCAGCGACTTCTCGCTGCGCGACGAGTCGGTGCGCCCGGCCACCGAGTACTGGTACAAGGTCGGATACAACACGAGCGGCAACTGGACCTGGTCGCAGCCGATCCGGGTGAAGACCCCGGCGGCGGTGTTCTCGTTCAGCGCGGCCCGTCCCAACCCGACCCGCGGCGCCACACGCCTCGATTACGAAATCGAGCGCACCGGCACGGCCAGGCTGGAAATCTACAACCTGAACGGACAGCGCATCCGGACCCTGCTGGACGGCCCGGCGGAAGCCGGAACCGGATCGGTCACCTGGGATGGACGCACCGCCTCGGGCGACCGCGCTCCGGCGGGCGCGTACTTCGCGCGCCTCAGCTCGGCGGGCAAGGTGGCGAACCAGCGGATCATGCTGCTCCGATAGTCCCATCAAGGTGAGGGGCGGGATGTTCCGCCCCTCAAGTGCCTCAAGTGAAAGGCCCCGGGGCTTGACTCCGGGGCCTTTCTTGTTGAACTTGGTGGATCAGGATGGAGATTCACCCCGGGACGAGGGACGCCATGTTTCAGAAAGATCTGCTGATTTACGCCGTGCACCTGCTGTTCTGGGGTTCCAGCGGCATCGGCCGGCTCTTCATCCGATCGCCGAAAGGCGCCGAGGCCGGGGCCGCTGCGCCGGCCCCGGAGGCGAAAGAGGAGCGCTCCGCGCCCCATTCCCGGCTGCTGCTCGTCTTTCACTCGGTGGCGTTCGGCGCGATGTACCTCGGCGTGGGCCAGTTCGCGATCCCGGGGCGCGTGCCGGCCTGGTTTCCGGGCCAGCGAATCGCGGGGACGGTGATCATCCTGGCGGGCGGTGCGATCATGGCGTGGGCCATGGCCACGTTTCAGTCGTGGCGGTTCCGCGCCAAGCTGGAGCAAGGGCATAAACTGGCCACCGGCGGCCCGTTCCGGCTCTTCCGGCATCCGATCTACCTGGCCCTGGATCTGCTGGCGCTGGGCACGGCGGTGTGGATCCCGTCCGCGGCCTGCTGGATCGGGTTCGTGCTGATGGTGATTGGAAGCGATCTCAGGGCGCGCGCGGAAGAGTCGTTGCTCCGGGAGACTTTTGGGCAGGTCTACCTGGACTACTGCGCGCGCACCCGGCGTTTCATCCCGGGAGTGTACTGATCGGGTGGATGGCGCCGGATCACTTCCACGGCGGGTCCACTACCTGGTAGACCACCAGGTGGTCGCCGCCGCCGGTGGTGTTGTGGTGTTCGGACCGGTGGACCTCCCGGAGCCACGGCCGGCTCGAAATCGCGGGATACCATTCCGGAAAGAAGATGCAGTAGTCCGGGCGGGCCTCGGCCAGGAATTCCAGGATGACTTCCTCCCGCCCCGGCGCAGGCTGCACCCGCCGGCTCCGCAGATGCAGTTCCACCAGCCTTGAAGAGATCAAACCTTCGGTGTCGATGCAGTAGCGCCCGCCCAGGTAGGTGATGGCGCCCACGTCGTTGGTGGCCACCCGCGCCCCGGATGGCAGGTGAGCGCGGACCCAGTCGCCGGTCTCCACCTGCAGCGACAAGATGGTGTCCACGTCGGCCAGGTAGATGTCGTGCGCCAGTACGAAGCCCCGCAACCCGCCCGGCAGCAGCGCCAGGGCCAGGGAAGCCCCGGCGACTGCGCGCGCCGAAGCGCCGCGCAGCCGCGTCACGATCCACTCCGCCGCCCCCATCGCCAGCAGGAACTGGAACGGGATCAGCGGAATGCTGTACCGGGACATGCTGAAGTGCCGCGGGTAGAGCGCCATGGAATAGATCCAGAACGCCACCGGCCACCATGCCACGACTCCCGCGCGCTCGCGCGCGTGCCGCCACATCCAGGCCACGAGCCCCGGCACCAGGAGGACAGCCATGATCGCGTTGTCCTGCCACGCCCACGCCAGCATCCGCGGGAGATACCGGGACCGCTCCTGCCCCAGGATCCCATCCAGGGCCGGAAGCAGGCTCTTGGCGTAAAAGGTGTTGGGCAGCGGCCGGCCGGTGGTGGCCAGACAGAAGAGGGCGTAGGGAATCAGGAGCGCGATCAGCGTGGCCGCGTAGGCCAGGGCGTCGGTCCCCGCGCCGTGCCTGTTCGCGGCCGGGCGGGAGCGAAGGACTTCCATCGAGCCCACGATCGCGGCCAGGATCAGCATCTCCGGACGGGCTGCCACGGCAAGCCCCGCGACCGCTCCCAGCAAGATCCCGCGGCGCCATCCCCGCCATTCCGCCATCTGGGCGCGCACCAGCAGCAGCGAAAGCGCGGCGGCCAGGCACGTCTCCATGCCCGAGAGCCCCGCCCACACCATTCGTCCGCATGCGGCCGTGCAGGTTCCCGCGAAGATCGCCGGCAACAGGGGCAGGCCCGCCGCGAGGCCGACCTCGAAGGTGAGCACGGCCGCGGCCGACATGGAAGCCATTCCCAGTCCGAGCGCCAGCCACTCGGCGCGCACGCCCAGGGTGTTGCCGAGCGCCAGCAGCAGCACCCAAAGCGGACTGGTCGCGCCAGGCGAGGGCTCCCCCGGGTTGAACGAAAAGCCCGCCCCGTGCGCCAGGTTCCGCGCGTACTGGAAGTGGATATACGGGTCGTCCATCGGAAAGCCCGGCCGCCCAAAGCCGGCCAGCTCATCCCGCAGGAACCACGCCGCCAGGGCCGCGGCCAGCACGGCGATGCCGGCCCGCGCCACGAGGCGCGGAAGCGGTCTCTTGAACGCTGGGGCGCCCGCGGCGGGGACGGATGTGGGTGCGGCGGCCAGTGCCAGGAATCCTCCTTGTGAAATTCGATCCCCGCCATCATAGCGGACCCGGCCAAGGGGTAAAGAGCGGGCTGAACGTGGATCGGGATTGTCGCCGACAACGAAGGTTCACCCGTCGCCCCGCGCCCGCGGCGGCGCCGCGGCCTGCAAGTCCGCATGCTCTTGGGGTCGCGGGCGATTCCGCGGGCTGGCCCACTCCTTGCCATTCTTCTCCATTGCCCCACGCGCTCCTCCCCGGTGTCCCAAGATGCGCGCAATCCCGCTGTTCATTCTTTTCGCGTGGCTTGTTCCCGCTCCCGTGCAAGCGGAGGGCGCGGCGGACTTCTTGTTGATGGGCTTCGGCGCCCGCTCTTTCGCGCTGGGCGACGGCATGCTCGCCTCCGAGCAGGACGCGTCCGCCATCTACTGGAATCCAGCCCTCCTGGCCCGCGCCGGGTGGCGCTCGGCCGAGGCGATGCACGCGGAGAGCTTCGCGGGCGCCGAAGGCTACGACGCCTTCGCCATCGCGGTGCCGGTGGGCACCGGCGGGGAGGCGGTCTCGCTCGGATTGCTCCGCCTGGCGGTGGACCACATCCCCGACACGGGCAATTTCAGATTTGACGACAACGGAGCGGACGGGCTCCCCGGCACGCACGATTCCGGCGAGGGCAATGGCCGGTGGGATCCGGGCGAGCCGGTGACGGCGGATCCCTCCGCGGTGCGCTGGCGCTCCGACGTGGAGTGGGCGCTGCTGGCCGGTTACGCCCGCCCGCTGGGCGCCCGCGGGGCCGTGGGGGTGTGCGCCAAGCTGGTCCGGCAGAGCCTGGCGGGCCAGGGCGCCTCGGGCCTGGGATTCGACGTGGGCGCCCACTGGGCCGGCCCCGCGGGGCTCGAGTTCGCCGCCCGGGCACGGGACCTCACCAGCACCCGCATTTCCTGGGACACCGGTGCGCGCGAAAGAATCGGTCCCAGCCTGGGACTCGCCGCGGGCCGGGAGATGCCGGCGGGTCCGCAGGCCCATCTGAAAGTTTCGCTGGAGGGATCTCTGGGCCGCTGGGACCTGGCCGGCGGTCGCTCCGAGTGGCACGCAGGGCTGGAGTACGCGTGGCGAGAACTGATCTTTCTGCGCGCCGGCTCCTCCAGCGGAGATGCCGGATTCGGAGCCGGCCTTGGCCTGCGCGGATTCCGCGTGGACTACGCCACCCGTCCTTTTCATCCACTCGGGGCGAGCCACCGGCTTTCGGCGCTCGCCCGCTGGTAAGGGGGAAATCATGAACGTACGCAGGATCTGCGCGATCATCCTGGTGGGCCTGGCTTGGGTGCGGGGCGCCTTCGCGCTTCCAGCCAGCATCTCGGCGGGCACCGGTCCCGGAACACCCGGGGCGCTGGTCGCCACGCGCGACGATGGCGGCAGGATCGGGCTATGGGACTCGAAGGGAGCGTCCGTGCCGGGGTGGCCCGTCGCGGCGTCCGGCGCCTGGCCGGTTGGAACTCCGCGGCTCCAGGACCTCGACGGCGATGGCCGGCCGGAGGTGGTGTGCCTGATGAAGTCCGCGGACGGAAGCCGGACCCTGCGCGCCTGGCGCCTCGACGGGCTCACCCTGGCCGGATACGCGCCCATGCAGGCGCCCGCGGACATGGACGACACCCCGCAATCCGGGGACATCGAGCGGCGCGGTGGGCCCGACTGGGTGTGGCCCACCCGGTCCGGCGAGGTGGCGGCATCGATGGTGGGGGATCCGATGCATCCGCGCCCTGGATTCCCGGTCTCGGTGGGCGGAAGTGGTCGGCTGCGCCTGCGCCTCGCCGACGTGGATGGCGATGGCGTGCCGGAGGTGCTGGGAGGGGTGGAAGCAGGCGCAGCCGGCCGGTGGTTCGTCCTTGGCGCGCTCGGCGGCGATCCCACCGCGTTCGTGCAGGGCTCCAGTTTCCCGGTCACCTCGCCCCCAGCGCCCGCGCAACTGGTCCCCGGGGGCACTCCGGAACTGCTGGTGAGCATGCGCGGCCGCCTCGAGGCCCGCGCCTCGGATGGGCTGCGCGGGTACAACATGCTGCCCGGATGGCCGGTGAATGCGGGGCCCGTCTCGGGCGGCGCGCTCAGCCTGCTCATCGATCCACAACGGCGGGTCCTGGCGAGTTCTCCCGAAGGGCGGCTGGCGGTCTATTCGTCCGAAGGCGAACTGCTGCGGGACTGGCCCGGGGAAGCGTGCCTGGGCTCGGCGGTGTCCCAGGCGGAAGCGGACACGCTCGGGGGTGTGGTCGCGCACCCGGGGGGATGCCTGCTGCGGATGGAATCGGATGCGGGAAACGACTCGACCGGCCGCCCCAGGCTTTTCACCCGGGTGCTCGGCGATCGGCACCACGGAGTGGGAACCCCGGCGCCGGTCGGGTTGCTCCCGTCTTCCAGGCTGCGGATCTGGATCAACGGCCGGGAGGCCTCCGGAAGCTCCTCGCTCACGGTGTCGGGCGGACGACTCCGATTTCACGCGGCGCTCGACGACCCGGTGGTTGCCGGCCGGCCCGAGATGGAGATGCGGGTGATGCGTGGCACGACTGCGCTCGGAAGCTGCCGGGGCCGCGACGCCATGGATCTCACGCTGGAGCTCCAGGGCGGCGACTACCTGGCCGTGGCCACGGCGCGCTCCGACACGCTGGCCCACGCGGCCTTCCGGGTGGAATCCGAGCTCACCCTGGAGAACCTGTGGTTCTACCCGAGCCCCATGCGGGAGCGCGGCGACATCCTGATGGACCTGGGCCAGGACGCCCAGGTGCGCGCCGAAATCTACACCGTGGCCGGGCGGCGCGTGCGCGCGCTGGAGGCCGCGCTGCCGGCCGGGCACGCGCAGCTTTCCTGGGATGGGCGCGACGGCCTCGGTGCGCCCGTCTCCAACGGCGTCTATTTCGTGCGGGTCCAGGCCCGATCAGGCAACCGGAACGTGGAATCCATGACCAGGCTGATTCGTCTCAACTGACGGTGGGAGGGGGGAACGATGGGTGGTGGTTGGGTGAAAGGCGTGGTCGCCCTGGCGGCGGCCGCGGCGCTGGTGGCCACGGCGCGCGCGGAAGAACCGGGCGAGATGCGGGACGTCCGCGGATTCGACCTGGCCGGAGACACGCAGACGATCGGCCCGGGGGAGACCGTCGGACTGTTCCAGGGGAGCCCCTCCTACCGGCAACTCCTGTTGCGGTGGCCGGAGCCGGAAGGGCAGGAACTGGCGCTGACGCTGGAGTACTCGGGCGCGGTGGAGCACCGGCGGTTCGACTTTCGTTCCACTTCGGGCTACGTGAACGCCCCCGGCGTTTTCGGGGAATGGAGCCTGTGCCTGGACGGCCACGCCGTGTGGACCGGCAACCTGGCGCCCTATCTGTTCAACGGCGAGCTCCCGGGAGTGCCGCACCGCGACTCGAGCGGGCAGCCCGTGGACGGCTGCTGGCGCACCTGCGGATTCGGCGTGTGCGACCTGGCCTACTCCTCGGGAGGCTCCAGCGGCGACGTGGAGTTGCTGGGTTCCGGCGGGGCCCTGGTCCAGTTCGGCTACCCCGGGAACAATCCCGCCGCAGGAAATCCGTGCATGCTGCCGAACGACCCTTCGCTCTCCTGGCGGGCCCAGCTCGCTCCGCCGGCCGGCAGCGGCCGGTCGCTCACGGTGAAGAAGCCCGACGGTTCCACCTGGCGCTTCGACGAAGTTCCGCTCACCCTCTACTGGCCGGGCTACCTCTACAACGTGAGCCAGGGTCCGCGCGCCTTCCGCCTGGCCTACGCCTCCAGCCTGAGCGGGGCCTTCGAGGCGCACATAAACTACGAGTACGCCGATTCGCTCCCCGGCCGGTGCGGCGGACTGCATCCCACCGCCATCCGCATCACCGACCAGGTAGGCCGGTCCATGGAGATACGCGTGGACCAGCCTTCCGCGGGCGGATCCTGCGAGGTGACGGTGCTCTCCAGCACTTCGCCCGCGGCGCAGTGGCTGGAGTTCACCGAACGGAGTTACGCGGACCCGGCTTTCCACGTCCGGCGCAGCTATCTGTTCGACCTCGACTCGTGGACCGATCGCGCGGGCCGCGTGACCCGCTTCCGGTACGAAAACGACGACCGGCAGGAGGCTTTCTCCAACAACTGTTCCGACACGCTGCTGATCCGGGCGCGCCGGCTGGCGGAGGTGGACTATCCGACCGGGGGTAGCTCCAGCTATCTCTACGCTCCGCTTCCCGCCACACGCCCCGCCTGTCCGGATCCCAGGTACCGTTACCAGGATTCCGCATGGCGCTCCATGGGCCGGACGCCCGCCCTGCACCCCATGACCCGGCGGGTGGAGGTCCGGGAAAGCGGCGGCGCGGCCCCGGTGCAAACGGTGGATTTTGCGTACTGGTGGAACTCCTCTCCGGCCGTGGGAGACCCGCTGGAATCGGAGGGCTATCGCTACCATACGTTAGTGTCCCTGGACCGCTCGGGCCCACCGATTCCCCGGCCGCTCCGCCCGCTCTCGATTGCTTCGGCGCAGGGAGTGTCGGTGGACTACGAGTTCATCAAGATCCCGCACCAGCCGCAGACGCATGGGGGGCCATCCTACAACCGATGGGCGCCGCGGGAGCTCACCGCCTCCCTCACGCTTGCCTCGGGGGAGACCCACACGCTGCTGTGTGCCTATGACGCCGTGGCATCGGGGTCTGGATATGCGGGCACGCTGCTGCCGGTCTCGCGAACCTGCCGCGTGACCTCGGTGCTTGGAACGGCGGAGTACACCACCAGCGTTGGTCACGACAGCCTCGCGCGCGTGACGTTCTTCACCGATCCCTCCGGCGCGCGCCACCAGCTGGACTATGACGAGGATCCGTCGCTCCACTCACCCTGGGCGGCGAGCGGGCACTATTCCGTGCGGTTGCTTGCGCGGGAGCGGACGTATTCGGCCTCGACGGGGGCGCTTCTCGCCGAGGACTGGAGCGATCGGGAGCCGCTGCTGGGAAGGGTCATGGCCAGCCACCGGCGCCTGGATCCCGCTCGCGTGGCCACCACCACCTACGCCTACGATCCGGAGATTCCCTGGAGGGTGGTCCGGGCCGACGGCCCTGCCGGTGAGACCGCGGAGTTCAGCTACGGAGCGGAGCTCATCCCCAACACGCTCGGCTGGGCGGGATCACCCGGCGAGGAGGTCCCGGCGCGCATCACGCTGCGCCCGTCCGCGCAGGGCGCCCGGGTGTTCTTCCAGGGGTTCGACGGGGAGGGCCGCCTGCTGCGCACCGCCGATGGATCCGGCCACATGACCTCCCGCGGCTACGACGGGGACGGCCGCCCGCGCACGCTGGCCTTTCCCGGGGATGTCATGACCGGCCCGCCGCCCCCCGAAGGGAAGTTCCAGCCGCAGCTTCCGCCCTACGATCTCACGCCCTGGCCGTCCGGAGTGCGCACGTACTACGACGCTCCGGGCAATTCCTCGGTGCGGTCCACGTTCTACTCGGCGATGTCGGACAGCCTGCCCACGCAGTCGCTGCGGGACGGGCTGGGGCGGCTCCGCCTGCGCCGGTTCGTGGGAGGGCCGCAGGGCGCGCCCGAGAGTTTCGAGTACGACGCCTTCGGGCGCCTGTCCGTGGCCCACGATCCGGCGGGGGGCGAATGGAGCTACTCCCACGACGAACTGGGCCGCCTGACCGCGATGGGGGACGCCGGCGGGAACTCGAACCAGTTCGATTTTCATACCGTCCCTGACCTCGGCGCCTGGGGGGTCGTGCTTGATCCGGCGATTCCTCGCGGATACCTGGAGGCGCGGATCGCCCACATGGCCGGCGGGGCGGGCGCCATCCGGGCCGTGGATGCGGCCGGCCGCCTGCGGGTGACGGCGGTGCTGCCTTTCGGATCCAACGTCCCGGTGGGCATGCAGTCCTTCGAGTACGACGAGACCGGCAATCTCACTGCGCTGCATGCCGCCGAGGGCCTCACCACCCGGGCGGACTACGACATGGCGGGGCATCTGCGGCACTCCCGCGGGGCCGATGGCGGTGGGCGCGCCTGGATCTACGATCTTGCGGGCCGGCCGGTTTTTGCCCAGGACGAGAACGGCGTGGGCCGCGGAAGCTGGACCTACTTTCGGTACGACGCCACGGGGAGGCTCCTGGAGGAGGGCAACGCGAGCGCATCCTCCGAGCCCCAGCTGCAGGCCCTGGCGGACGCGGGGCAGCTGCCTTCGGGAGCCTCCTGGCAGTTCCGGTACACGTACGATTCGTCCGCGGACCCGAACGGTGAGGGGGCGCTGACCCGGGTAGAGACCCGCCTCGCCGGCGCCTCCATCGACGCCGTGGATCTCCAGCACGATGCTCGCGGACGGGTCATCCGGAAGGATATGTCGTTTGCCGGGCTGGCCCGAGCGCTCATCGTGAGGTACGCCTACGACCGGCAGGGCCGCCGGACGGCGGTCACCTATCCCGATGGCCGCGCCGCGAACTTCACCTACGACCGCTCGCTCGGGGGCATCGCGGGAATATCGATCGGATCGCTTTCCATGGTGGCGGTGACCTCCGATGGGGCCGGGCGCCCATCGCAGGTTCGAAACGGCGCGGTGAGCGAGTCGCGCCAGTACGGGCCACGCGGGGAGCTCGTTGGCCTGGACGCGCGGATTGGCGGGCTCGTGCGCTTCGGCGAATGGCTCCAGCAGGATACGGACGGCCGCCTGGCGCATCGATCCACCCTCACGGACAGCCGCTGGGACATCTCTCGCGACGACGCCTCGCGTATCTCCGGGGTGCGCTTCGCCGACGAAGGCGGCGCGCCCTCCCTGGAGTACCGCTACACCGCCGGGGGAGACCTGGATTCCGTTGCATCGGACCTGGTGGGGCACCGCGCCACGTGGAGCGCCCACCGCCTGCTGGAGTGGTCCCGCGCCCCGCTCGGGCGCGACGTGTTCTTCTATGATCCTCACGGAAACCTGGCTCGCCGGATCCGGCTGCTGGGCACCGACACGCTGGGCACGCTGGACCTGCGCTGGTCCTCGCGGAACGAACTGCTCGCGGTAACCGGTTGCGCGGACGGCCGCTGTGATTCGGCCACCTACGCCTGCGACGCCTGGGGAGGCCGCAGCCGGAAGACCTGCGCGGGTTCGCGAACACTTCTGGTGCGGGACGAGTCCGGGGACCTGCTCGCGGAGATCGACTCCGCCGGCAACACCGTGCGCGATTACGTGCGCGCCCGGGGCCGGCTCTACGGGTTTATCCGCCAGGACGGTTCCTACACCGCCTGCGTGCAGGACGCGCTGGGATCGGTTCGGCTCGGGGTGGATGCGGACGGGGCGGTGCGATTCAGGCAGGACTATCTGCCCTACGGAGAGCTCAGCCACGCCGAGTATGCGGAACGGCCATCGGTGGGCTATCTGGGCGCGGAGCAGGACGCGGAGACCGGATTCTGCTACTTCAAGAACAGGCTCTACGATCCAGGGACCGCGCGGTTTCTATCGCCCGACCCGCTGCGCTCGGCGGGCCTTCCCGAATATGCCTACGCGCTGGGGGATCCGCTCACCTTCGTGGACGCGGACGGTCTGGCGCCCGACGGGATCGATTCCGAGATCAAGCCGTCGTTCTCCCTGCCGGAACTCATCGTTCGGGCCCACGGAATGTCCGGGGAAGGGATGGCCCGATGGGTGATGCTGCGCCTTGCGCGCTCGGTGCGGAGCGGGGACGACTTTTCGGATCCCGGCCGGTCGCGCGAGCCATCGGAGCTCCGTCCGCCCGGTCCGGTTCGCGAGATCGCGCGCGATCTCGGAGGCGGGATCGAGTCGGCGGTGCACGCGCTCCGCCGCGCGGGCCTTCCCACCTCGGGGCTGGCCCGGGCGCCGGGGATCTCCGCGCTCACCGGGGCCGCCGGATCCGCGCTGCGGCATGCGCTCATCGCCCACGAGTTGATCGCGCTCGCCAAGGTCGCTCCGGCCATCGACCGCCTGCAGGGCCTCACCCCGGCGCAGCGGGATGCCCTGCGGCTCAAGGCCGGCGTGGTGCTGCTCTCCGAGCTCACGCTGGACTCGTTCACGCTGCTGGCGCTGGCGCTCGCCCCGGCAGGCGCGCACCACGCCGAAACGGTCGGTGGCCTGTTGGAGGGAAGAGGCGCCGTCTCCGACTACGCCGACCGGTTGCTGGAGGGAATCGTGCCCGGCTACGACGACGTCTCGGTACTCGGCGACCTGGTCGAGGATGCCGGAGAGGAGCCCTGACCGCGGCGGGCGCGCGCCGCCCCGCGCGCCCGCCCTTGCTGGACTTTGCCCAAAGCCTCTGTTACCCTCCGCGTTCCATGGCACCCGCACCATCACCCTTCGAGGCAGAGCCGGAAAACCGGGGGATTCTCTCGGCGATCCGCCGCATTTTCCTCCAGGGGCTGGTCATCACCATCCCGCTGGTCATCACCCTTTGGATCTTCAAGCTCTTCCTTGGAACGCTGGACGGCTACCTCGATCCGGTGTTCCGCCGCTACCTGGGGCGCCATATCTACGGCCTCGGGGTGATCTCGTCCATCATCACCGTTTTCCTGATCGGGCTGGTCACTCGCAATCTGGTGGGGCGCATGATCCTCACCGGCGTGGAGAGCCTGCTGCTGACGATCCCGGTGGTGAAGAACGTCTACTACGCGGCCAAGGAGCTCATGGACGCCTTCTCGGGCGCCAATCGCTCCCGGATCTTCCGGGAGGTGCTCCTGGTGGAGTACCCGCGGCTCGGCATGTACTCGGTGGGATTCGTCACCAACCGGGTGCAGTTCCTGGCCGGCCAGCGCGGGGACGAACAGCTCGTGAACGTGTACATTCCGCACCCGCCCAACCCGACCTCCGGGATGCTGGTGCTGCTCCCGATCGACCAGGTCCACGCCCTGGACATCACCGTCGAAGAAGGGCTGAAGCTTGTCCTTTCGGGAGGCATCGTGTCCCCGGGAACGCTCAAGGCCCGGGTTTCCGGGACGGCGCCGCCCCTCCCCTGAGAGCTTGATTTATTCATCGTGACCGTCTAAAATCAGGCCTCCCCCAGTCTCCCTCGGTCAAGCTGGGAAGTTGTTGTTTGGCCCCGCCCGGTTGGCCGAAAATGCTCCGGAGGAATCGAGCATGAAGGTCTCGCTTCTGGTTCTTGCACTGCTTCTTGCCATCACGCCGGTTTCCGGGGCCGCCGTCACCACCGTCCAGATCGTGGACGCCGGGGGCGGCACTTTTGCGTTTTCTCCCCAGGTGGTGTACGTGGCCCTCGGGGACACCGTGAAGTGGGTCAACACCACCGCGGCCATCCACACCACCACCAGCGGCATCGCTCCGACCGCGGACGGAACCTGGGACTCCGGGATCATCGGGCTCGGGGGGACGTTCCAGTTCCAGTTCACTTCGTCGGGCTCCTATCGTTACTTCTGCGGGGTGCACACCACCATGGCGGGCGTGGTGCGGGTGACGCGCGCGGTGGTGACCATCCAGGGATTCGCGTTTCACCCGGCCAGCCTGACCATGGTTCAGGGCGACACCGTCATTTTCAAGATGCAGGACTCCTTTACCACTCACACCACCACCAGCGGGACCCCCTTCCCGGGCCCGGGCCCGGATGGGTTGTGGGATAGCGGCTTCCTGGGAACGGGGGGCCAGTTCGTGCTGACCACGGGCTCCATTCCCGTCGGCCAGCATCCCTTCTTCTGCCAGGTCCACAATTCGATGAAGGGGACCCTCACCTTGATCGCGCCGGTCACCGGGGTCGGCCGTGGGGCCATTCCTCCGATCCGGCTGCTGGCGGCCCGGCCCAACCCGGCGCGCCACCAGGTGGAGCTGGCATTCGAGCTTCCGGTCGCGCGGACTGTTCGGCTGGCGCTCGCTGACGCCTCCGGCCGTTCGGTCCGGACGCTGCTGGAAGGGCCACAGGGCGCGGGACGCCATTCGGTCCGGTGGGACGGCCGCTCGGCTTCCGGCCGGTTGATGCCTGCGGGCGTGTACTTCTACCGGCTGGATGCGGGCGACTTCCACTCCACCCGGCGGTTCACCTGGGTGAGGTAGAGCGCCCGCGGCACTGAAGTCGAAGGGCCCGTGCCTGTCGGCGCGGGCCCTTCTTCATGCTAGGATGAAGGCATGGAGGGAAAATGAGCGTCACGCGATCCAGGGGCCTCTCCTTGCTGGGAGCGGCCCTGGTACTATCGGTGCTCCACCCGGCTCCACCCCGCGCCGGAACCATCCTGGCCGGCAATGGCTCGCCCGCGGGCCTGACCATCCAGTCCGCCCTGGACCGGGCGCATGCCGGGGACACCGTGCTGGTGCTGCCCGGAACCTACAAAGGCCACCTGGCCATTTCCACAGGCGTAACCATGCGCAGCCGGGACGGCGCAGATTCCACGCGCCTGGTCGGCGACGGCCTGCGCGGGATCTTGCAGGCGGTGGGGTGCGACAGTTCGACCCGGGTGGAAGGCTTCACCTTCACCGAGGGCCGCGGCACCAAGCTGGCGCAGCTTCGGTTCGAGGGCGGGGGCGGCATCCTGGCCTTCCGTTCCGCGCTGCGCGTGCGCGACAACATCTTCTTCGCCAACCGGCTGGACGTGGGCAGCGGCGTGGGCGGAGGGATCGCGCTCTTTGACAGCCCCGCGCTCCTCGAGCGCAACGTGTTCGACTCCAATTCGGCCAACCAGGGCGGGGCCTTGTACGCCCGGGGCTGCAGCCTGCTGGTGGTGCGCGGGAACCACGCCGTGCACAACAACGCGGACGGGGACGGTGGGGCGTTCATGTTCGACCTGAACACCGTGGGCCTGGTGGAGTTCAACGTGCTGGAGCGCAACCAGGCATCCTGGGGCGGGGGAATGGAAATCGGCCCGGTCACCCGCATGGGAGTCGTGAACAACACCGTGGTCGCGAACTTCTCCCGGCAGTGGGGCGGGGGGATCTTCATCGTGGACTGCCGCCCGCTGGTGATCCGCAACCTGGTGGCGGAAAACCGTTCCGAGTTCAAGGGCGGGGGAATCGCGGGCGGGCGTTCCGCGTTTCCGGACTTGAGATGCAACCTGGGCTGGCACAACACTCCCAGCAGTTTCTTCTTCGGCGAGGATTCGGTGGATGTCCCGGGCATCGCGAGCCAGGTGGAAGTGGATCCGGGCTTCTGCAACTACCTTACGGGCAACTTTCATCCAACGCCGGGCGGCCCCGCCGACACCGAACCTTGCGGCCTCATCGGCGCGCTCGAAGCGGATTGTCCGAAGCTTGAGAAGATCCTGCGCTGATACCGCGCGCCGATTGTGCGCACATCAAGTTGTGGAAAACTTCCATGCCATTCCCTATGTGCGAAAGTTTTCTGGTCCGCATGCACGTTTTTCATTGAAGCCGTTTCGACTGCGGTGCAATACTGCTCTTCGCTGATTACGAGTTTGGGAGTCGTTCTGGATTTTCATTGAGGGAGATTCAGGACGCGCCCTCGGTGGCGGGCCGCGGCAAGGATGCCGCACCGCCACCCTCGTCTTCGGTTCCGCCAAAAAAAAGGCCAGCCCGCGCAAGCGAGCTGGCCTTCGTGTTTGTCGCAACTCCGCGCGCGGCGGATCCGTACTTAGCCGAGGTGCGGGGTCAGCCTGTTGACCAGGTCCTGCTTGCGCATGTTGCCGACCATCTGCTCCACCACCTTGCCGCCCTTGAACACCAGCAACGTCGGAATGCTGCGCACCATGAAGTGGGTGGCGGTGGCCGGATTGTCGTCCACGTTCACCTTGACCACCTTGAGGGTGCTGGCGTTTTCGCGCGCCACTTCGTCGACGGTCGGCCCAAGGGCGCGGCACGGACCGCACCACTCGGCCCAGAAATCCACCAGGACCGGGGTGGAGGACTGGAGAACTTCCTTTTCAAACGTGGCGTCCGTGACTTCCTGGGCGCTGGACATGCTCAAATGCTCCTTTCGGGTGCCAAAACGGTGCATCGCGGCCGGGGGGCCGGACTCGTATCTGAATCATGAGATGCGGCGGACCCTGCATGCGATTCGCACTGGACGTTGCCATGTCACTCAATCCCCTGTCAATACGGGGGTTTACAGGGCCGGGCCACTGGCTTAGCCTCAGGAATCCATGACCCCGAAAATCCGACGCCTTACAGTCCGCCGCGCGCGGCCGACCGACGTGCCCAACCTGGCGCGTATCTCCCATGACGCGTTCCCGGGGGCCGACCTCACCTTGGCCGAGCGGGAAGTCTTCATGAGCAAGTCAACCCTGCCCTGGAACACCCGGGCGGTGGTGGAGGTGGACGGCGTCCACGCCGGCCAGGCCACTGCCATCCCGTTCAGGATGTGGATGGCGGGCGCCGAGTTCCCGATGGGCGGCGTGGCCGGCGTGGCCGTGGCTCCCGAATCCCGCCGGGCGGGCGTGGCCCGCGCGCTCATGACCGAAATGCTGCGGATGATGCGCGGCCGGGGCGACGTGGTGTCCCTGCTCTATCCCTTCCGGCACAGCTTTTACCGCTCCTACGGCTATGGCCTGATCGGCGAGCGCCAGCTGTTCGACGTGGCCCCGGCGGTGCTGCCCCGCTACGACGGGCCCGAAAGTGTCCGGGCCCTGAAGCGCGAGGAGTACGCCCTGGCCATGGAGTGCTACGAACGGGTCATGAAGCGTTCCACCTGCTGGCTCGAGCGCAACGACCGCATGTGGGATGCGCTGTGGAAGCACGACGAAACCCGGGTGTTTGCGGTCATCCGTCCGGGCGAACCGGGCCGCATCGCCGGCTGCTTTCTGGCCGAGTACCGGGACCGCTACGGCCGTCCCGCGATGGACGTGATGGACTACGCGATGGAGGACGAGGGCGCCATGCGCGCCATGCTCGACATGCTCCACTCGCAGCGCGACCAGGTCTCCCAGGTGCGCATCTTCGCGGCCCCCGACGAGTACTTCGCGCAGCGCCTGGTGGAGCCCGAGCGTCCCGCGCGCGAGAACATCCTTCCGCCCATGTATTCCCTGGCGGGGACCCTGGGCTACGGCTACATGGGCCGGGTGCTGGACCTGGTGAAGTCGCTCAAGCTGCGTCCGTTCCATCCGGTCGAGCCGCTGGAGGCCCGCATCACCCTGCGCGATTCGTCGCTGCAGGGCGGCATCGCCCGCGCCACGCTGTCCCTGGGCCCGGGCGGTGGCCGCGCGCTCAAGACCGCCACCCCGTTGCGCTCGCGCTCGGGCGGCCCCGGCTCGATTTCCATCGATATCCCCGTGGATCTGTTCAGCCAGTGTTTTTTCGGCTACCTGCCGTGGACGGTGGCCGCCCGCGACGAACGCATGAAGGTGCGCGGAGAAGAATCCCTCCCCGCCCTGGACCGGGCGTTCCGCGTGGCGCTTCCGTCCATGCGCGATTTCTTCTAATCAGGAAGGGCCACGCATGATCGAAGCCAAGGGCCTCACCAAGCAGTACGAGGACAAGAAGAAGGGGCCGTTCCGGGCCGCCGACAACATCAGCTTCACGGCCCGCAAAGGGCAGGTGTTCGGATTGCTGGGCCGCAACGGGGCCGGCAAGACCACCACGCTGCGGATGCTGTCCACCATCCTCATGCCCACCGAAGGCACAGCCGTCCTGAACGGGTTCGACATCCTGGAAAACGCGGCGGACGTGCGGCGCAGCATCGGCTTCCATACCAGCGACACCAAGCTGTACGACCGGCTCACCGGGCGCGAGGCGCTGGAGTTCTACGGGCGCCTCCAAGGCATGACCGAGGCCGACGTGCGCGCGCGGGTGCAGGAGCTGGCGGCCGAGTTCAAGCTGGTCGAGTTCATCGACAACCGCATCGCGAAGCTCTCGGGGGGCCAGAAGCAGCGCATCTCACTGGCGCGCGTGGTGGTGCACCGGCCGCCCATCCTGATCCTGGACGAGCCCACCGTGGGCCTGGACATCATGGCCGCGCGCGAGGTGATGCTGTTCGTCCAGCGCTCGCGCGCCTCGGGCCACTGCGTGGTGCTTTCGACCCACATCATGGCCGAGGTGGAAAAGCTGTGCGACGAGGTGGCGATCATCGAAAAGGGCCGGGTGATCGAGTCCGGCACCCTGGGCGCCATCAAGGAACGCCACAAGGAAAACGAGATCGAGGAAGTCTTCTTCAAGCTGGTCGGGGAGGGCGTGCAGTGAAAAACGTGGGCGTGGTCTACGGCAAGGAAATGAAGGACGCGCTGCGCGATCCCCGCACGCTGCTCCTGATGATCATCTTCCCGCTCATCATCAACCCGGTGATGATTCTGTTCATCGGAAAGATGTCCAAGAGCGAGGAGCAGCAGATCAAGAGCACCCGCGTGGTGGTGGCGCTCCAGCGCGGGGCGGAGCTCTCGGACCTGCGCGCGGTGCTGTCTTCCGAGCCCAACCTGGAAGTGATTGAGTCCGCCAACCCCGAGGCCGACGTGAATTCCAAGCGCGCCACCGCGGGCATCCAGGTTCCCGCGGGCGCCTCGGAATTGCTGCGGCAGGGCAAGGCGGTCAAGCTCATCGTGGTCTTCGACGGCACGCGCGAGATCAGCCGCCATGCGCGCGACCTGAGCGAGGAGGGGATTAAGAAGTTTGGCGAAAAGACTACGTCCAAGGCGCTCACCGACCGGGGCCAACCGGCGGACCTGGCCCGGCTGGTCACCGCCGAGCGCAAGGACGCGGCCTCCGCTTCGCGGCAGGCGGGCTATCTGCTGGGGGTGTTCCTGCCCTACATCCTGACCATCGGCGTGGCCAACGGCGTGACCTCCACGGCCATCGACGTGACCAGTGGCGAGAAGGACCGCAGCACCCTGGAGACCGTCCTGGTCAGCTCCGCGGGGAGGTCCGACATCCTTGTCGGAAAACTCCTGGCGGTGGTCACCACCGGGTTCGTGGCGGTGCTCTCGAGCGCGCTCAGCATGGCGCTCATGTTCCTGGGCGGGGGCATGCTCTTCGGGGCCGAAGCCAAGGGCGTGAGCATGAGCGTTTCTCCGGGCGCCCTCACCGGCGTGGTGCTGCTCTCGATCCCCCTGGCGGTGCTCTTTTCGGCGGTCCTCATGGCCCTCGGGTGCTTCGCCAAGAGCGCCAAGGAGGGCCAGACCCAGGCGGTGTACGTGCAGATGGTGCTGATCTTCGCGGGCATCTCCACGCTGGTGAAGCAGACCGAGCCCACCGCGCAGAGCTTCATGGTGCCGGTCCTGGGAACGGCGCTGGCGCAGCGCGAGCTGCTGATGGGCGAGTTCCACCCTCAACACCTGATCATGGCGGTGCTATGCTCCAGCGTGCTGGCCGTGGTCGCGATCTTCGTGGCCGTGCGGCTCTTCGGCAACGAACAGGTGATGTTCCGCTCCAAATAGCGAGGACTTGATGCGCAACGATCTCGAACGGCTCATGGAACAGCGGGGCCTGGACGGCATGGCCGTGCTGGGCTCCTCCCTGCGGTCCGCCGCCCTCCGCTACCTGGTGAACGGCGCGGACCTGGGGGACTCGTGGTTCCTGGCCGGCCGGGGGCGCAAGCGCCACCTGGTCCACAATCCCATGGAGCGGGATTCCGCCGCCGGGGCAGGCGTGGAGATGTCCACCCCGGCGGACAACGACTTTCCGGCGCTGGCGGACCGCTCCGACTCCATCCAGCACGCTTGGGGCCGCATGCTCGGGGAGCGCCTGAAAAAGATGGGTATCTCGGGGAGCCTCGCGCTTTACGGAGTGGCCGACGTGGGGCTGGCCCTGGAAGTCCGGCGCACCCTGGAAGACGAGTACGGGCACAAGGTGGTGGGAGACATGCGGCTTCCGCTCACCGACGAGCTTCGCTACACCAAGGACATGCACGAGATCGAAATACTGAAAGGCCTCTCGAAGATCACCTGCGAGGTGATGGGCCGGCTGCGCGACCACCTGGCCTCGCTCAAGCCCTCGGGAGGCAAGCTGGCCGGTCCGGACGGCTCCGCGGCCCGGATCGGCGACCTGCGGCGCATCGTCCGCATGGGCTTCGCCGAGCACGGGCTGATCCAGCCGCATGGATCGATCATCGCCCAGGGCCGCGACGCGGGCGTGCCGCACAACCACGGCAACGATGCCGAGGAAATCCGCCCCGGCGCGCCCATCGTGGTGGACATCTTTCCCCAGGACACGGCCAGCGGCTACTACTACGACATGACCCGCACCTTCTGCGTGGGCCCGGCGCCCCAGGATCTGCGAGAACTCTTCGTCACGGTGCACGACGCGCACCTGGCGGCTCTCGACACCTTCACCCTCGGATCGCTGGCGCGCGACTACCAGCACGCCGTGTGCGACTTTTTCGAATCCCGCGGGCACGCCACCCTTCGCAAGGACGACCGGGCGGAGGAGGGCTACGTGCACTCCCTGGGCCACGGGCTGGGCTTGGACCTGCACGAGCGGCCCCGGTTCAGCGCCTCGCCCATGAACACCGACGCGCTCCTGCCCGGCACGGTCTTCACCGTGGAGCCGGGGCTTTACTACCCGTCGCGGGGCCTCGGGGTGCGCCTGGAAGATGTGGTGGTCGCGCACGGCGACGGCACCTTCGAGAACCTCACGGACTTCCCGCTGACCCTCGAAGTCTGATCGCGAGCCTCATGACACGAACTTTCCACGACACCCGGTCGGCCAAGCGGCGCGAGCGCGCCGTGCTGGTGGGCTTCGAGACCAAGCGCCTGGTGGACCCGGGGGCCTCGCTCCGCGAACTGGCCCTGCTGGCCGACACCGCCGGCGCCGACGTGCGGGCCACCATGCGCCAGACGCGCGGACGGCCCAGCGCCTCCACCTTCCTCAGCAAGGGCAAGGTCGAGGAGGCCACCGCGCTGCTCCAGAAGGTGGAAGGTGACCTGCTGATCTTCGACGACGACCTGAGCCCGGCCCAGGTGCGTAATCTTGAAAAAGCCACCGACGCCAAGGTGGTGGACCGCAGCGAGCTGATCCTGGCGATCTTTGCCCGGCGCGCCCGAACCCGCGAGAGCCGGGTGCAGGTGGAGCTCGCGCAACTCGAATACTCCCTGCCGCGTCTCATCGGCATGTGGAAGCACCTGGAGCGGCTGGGCGGCGGCATCGGCACCCGCGGTCCCGGAGAAACCCAGCTGGAAAGCGACCGCCGCGCGGTGCGCTCGCGCATCACCGCCCTGAAGCGGCAACTGGTCAAGGTGGAGGAAGAGCGCAACGTGCAGCGCAAGAAGCGCGAAGGCACCTACCGGGTGGCCATCGTGGGCTACACCAACGCCGGCAAGTCCACCCTGATGAACGCGCTCACCGCCTCGGACGTGTTTACCGAGAACCGCCTGTTCGCCACGGTGGACTCCACCACCCGGCGCCTCAAGGTGGACCACCTGGAACATCCCATCCTGGTCACCGACACCGTGGGGTTCATCCGCAAGCTGCCCCACCACCTGGTGGCCTCGTTCCGCTCCACGCTGACCGAAGTGGTGGAAGCCAACCTGCTCTACCACGTGGCGGACGGCACCGATCCGGCGCTCCCGGAGCAACTGTCGGCGGTGGAGTCGGTGCTCTCGGAGCTGGGCGCCGAGCACAGCCCCCGCATCCTGCTGCTGAACAAGGTGGACGCGCTCACGGACGAGCAGGCCGGGGAACTCCAGGGGCGCTACCCCGAGGCGATCCTGATCTCGGCGCGCACCGGCCTGGGCCTGAAGAAGGTCAAGCAGCGGACCCTGGAGTCCCGGGAAGAGCGCACCGGACGGGCGCCCGCGACCACTGCTTCCGGGAATTAGCTTGAGATCGGCACGCCTCGCACTCACCTTGCTGCTGGTCGCCGGCGCATCGCGCGCCCAGGCCTCCCCGGCGCACCCGCAGCCCGAGCCTGCCGCTGCGGCGCGGGCGCACGCGGATTCCACGGCCGAGGCCGCCCGCGACTCGCTGCGCGGCAAGCCGCTCCTGGTGGCTCCCATGGACCCGACCTTCCACGAGCCGTTGATCTCCTTGAAGATCAACGGTGAGGGGCCGTTCCGATTCCGCGTGGACACTTCCTGGCCGCACTCGGTAATTTCCTCGGAGATCGCTTCCAGCCTCCGCCTGCATCCCGACGGCGAGGTCCGCCTGCGCCTTCCGGCCGGGGGAGTGGAGGACCACGAGGCCTACCTCGCCTCCAACGTGACCGCCGGCGAGGCGCGGATCCCCGCGCTGCGCATCGCCGGCATGGACCCCGCCGGGATCCAGGCGTGGAGCCGCAGCGACTACGACGGCGTGCTGGGCTACGATTTCGTGAAGCAGTTCGTGTTCGAGGTGGACTACCGCGTGAACCTGACCGCGATCTACGATCCGACAGCATTCGTGCCACCCGACTCAGGCTATCCGCTCCAGGCCGGCGCGGATGTGCCCGCGGTGCAGGCGATCTACGACGGAAAGCATCCCGCCTGGTTCGTCGTGGGCACCGGCCTGCGCAAGGTGCTGTTCCTGCGCCACCGGTTCGTGGAGAGCCGGCGGTTGTGGCGCGGCGGCGATCCCACCGAGGAAACACAGTTCTGGACGCCCGCCGGCACACGGCGCGCGAGGGTGTTCCGCCACCGCCGGCTCAGCTTCGGCGACCGGGCGCTGGAGGTGGGAACCGTGTTGGGCTCCATGGCCGAGGAGGAGCAGGGAGGCGACGCTCCCACCTTCGACGGCGAGCTCAGCGCGCTGGCTTTCCAGAACGAGGGGCTCCGGCTGACCTTCGACGGGCCACGCGGCCGCCTCTACATCGAGCAGCCCTTCGGCGGCAAGTCCGTGTTTGAAATGATGGAAGACGACTCGCCGCACTAGCGCCTTCATCCCATCCCGCCCCATCCCACGGAGGGCCTGTATGTACCGAATCCGCTACCGCGCCCTGGCCCTGCTGGCGGGAGCGCTGCTCGCGCTTTCCCTGGCGCCTCGCGCCTCGGCGCAGGCACCCGACCTGAAAGAAGTCCTGCGCCGGCACGCCGAGGCGCTGGGCGGGCTCGAAAAGATCCGCGCCCTCAAGTGCCTCCGGGGCGAATCCGCCGTGCACGCGGGGGGCCTCGAGGGGCGATCGCTGAACTACTCCGAATTCCCGCGCCGGCTCCGGCAGGACCTGGACCTCAAGATCGTGAAGCTGACCGAAGTGCTCGACGATACCATCGCCTGGCAGCGCGATCCCAACGGACAACTCAAGAAGTTGGACGTGGAAGAGCGCAAACAACTGGTCTCCGAAAGCTGCTTCGGCTCCCTGGCCTACCTCACCGCGCCCGATTCCCTGGTGCACGTCTCGCTCTCTTCCGACCCCTCCGACAGCGCCCAGTACGTGACCTTGCAGGTGGAGCCCCGCAGCGGGGTGAAGATCCGGCTGGCGATCTCGCCCGCCAATTGGCTGGTGGCCAAGATGATGATGACGGTCGTTACCGGCGAAGTGTCCATCTACCTGGACGACTATCGCCCGGTCGGCGGCGTGATGACGGCTTTCCACACCGCGCAGGTGATCTCCGGGGACGCGGCGCACGCCATCACCACCGACATACTTCGGGCCGATGCGGTGGAGTCCCTGCCCGACACGCTGTGGCGCTACCCGCTGGATGCGGCGCGGGACTGGTCCCTGCCCGCCGGCCGCACCAGCCTGGCGGTCCCGATCGAGGTACACGAGCACCACGTGATCCTGAAGGCCCGCGTCAACGGCCGGGGTCCGTTCAACTTCGTGCTCGACACCGGGGCGGGCGCCACTACGCTGGACAAGGCCTTCGCCATCCAACTGGGGCTCAAGTCCCAGGGCCAGCTCGGAGTGCAGGGCGTGGGCGGCTCCACCGACTTCGGGTTCGTCCAGGTGGATTCCTTCGATGTCGGGGGCGCGGTGATGCGCGGACAGCGCGCGGTGACCGTGGACCTCTCGGCGATCCGCGAGGCGATCGGCTCGGACTTCGCCGGGATCCTGGGCTACGACTTCATTTCGCGCTTCGTGGTGACCGTGGATTATGCCGGCGGCACTCTGGGTCTGTCCGATCCCGCCGCATTCGCGGCGCCGCCCGGGACCCGGGAACTTTCGATCCAGCTGATGCAGAACGTCCCCATCGTGGAAGCCGCCTTCAACGACGGGCCGGCCGGCCGGTTCATGCTGGACACCGGCAACAACGGCAGCCTGCTGCTGCACGGCGCGTTCGTGCGCGCCCACGACCTGGTGAACAGGGCGCCGAAGAAAATCGAGGGCCAGATGCGAGGGGCGGGAGGCCTGGAGGCCAACTACGTCACGCGCGCCGACAGCCTTTCCCTGGGCGGCTTCACCGTGAGCCGGCCGATCGCGGAGCTCTCCACTTCGGAGGCCGGGATCACCGGCGGGGCCGGGGACATCGCCGGGAACATCGGCGGTCGGATACTGGAGAAGTTCACGCTCACACTGGACTACGCCCGTCGCAGGATTTGCCTGTCGCCGAACGCGCACTTCGCGGACGAAATGATCTACGACCGGCTGGGCTGGGTGCTGGAGCGCAGGAACGGTTCGCTGACCGTCAGTGACGTCCGCCCCGGTTCTCCCGCCGAGCAGGCCGGGGTGGCTGTCGAAGACCTGGTCATGGAGATCGAGGGGAAGGATCTCTCCGGTTTGAAACCCGCCGAGGTCCGCGAGTACTCACAGCGGCCTGAAAATTCGGTGCTCCACCTCAAGCTCAAGCGAAAGAACAGGTTCGTAACCATGGAGGTCAAGCTCCAGGACATGATCTAGGCCTTGTCCGGAGCATTCCGGGTGGCGCCGGTTTCTTCCGCGCTGGCGGCGCGCGGCGCGAAACGCTATAATCAACCATGAATCGAGGTTCCGCGCGGGCGAGGCTCGCCGCGGGATTTCCAGGTTCCACATAGATCCCGCCAGGCCCAGGCTTGTCGTGGTCCACCCAAAGGAGAACCCATGAGCTCCCCTCGTGAAGCGGCGCAGCTTGCCGTGCAGAGCCGCCAGCCCCGCACCTTCGATGTTCCGCGCCAGCCCGACGGGCACCGCGCGCCGGTCAGCAGCTACTTCGGCCGGCACGTGCTCGACCTTCTCAAGCTGAAAGAGCGCCTTCCGCGCGAGAGCTACCAGGCGCTGCTGTCCACGGTGCGCCACGGCAAGCCGCTGCCGAGAGAAGTCGCCGAATCCGTTGCCTCGGTGGCGCGGGAGTGGGCCACGTCCCACGGCGCCACGCACTTCACGCACTGGTTCCAGCCCATGACCGGGCTCACCGCCGAAAAGCACGACGGCTTCATCGACCTCAACGTGCAGATCCCGGGCGAGCTGCGCGTGCTGGAGCGTTTTTCCGGCTCCCAGCTATCGCAGGGCGAGCCGGACGCCAGCTCCTTCCCTTCGGGCGGAATGCGCTCCACCTTCGAGGCGCGCGGCTACACCGCCTGGGACCCGACCTCGCCGATGTTCCTGGTGGAGAGCGCCAACGGCCGCACGCTGTGCATCCCGTCGGTCTACATCAGCTACCACGGCCAGAGCCTGGACCACAAGACGCCGCTGCTCCGCTCGCTGGACGCGCTGAGCCGCCAGGCGGTCGCCTTCCTGAAGCTGCTGGGCGACGTGGACGTGCACTCGGTCTCGGCCACCCTGGGCTGCGAGCAGGAATACTTCCTGGTGGACCGCGACCACTTCGCGCTGCGTCCCGACCTGGTGCTGTGCGAGCGCACGCTGCTGGGGGCGGCTTCCCCGCGCGGCCAGCAGTTCGAGGACCACTACTTCGGTTCCATTCCGCCGCGCGCGCTGGCCTTCATGGAAGAACTGGAGTTCGAGTTGCAGCGCCTGGGCGTGCCGGTCAAGACGCGCCACAACGAGGTCGCGCCCATGCAGTTCGAGATGGCGCCGATCTTTGAAGACGTGAACATGGCCAACGACCACAACGTGCTGGCCATGGACGTGGCCCGCAAGGTGGCGCTGCGGCACCACCTGGTGTGCCTGTTCCACGAAAAGCCCTTCGCGCGCCTGAACGGCAGCGGCAAGCACTGCAACTGGAGCATGGTCACCGACCGCGGCGATAACCTGTTGGAACCCGGCCACACCCCGCACCAGAACCTCCGCTTCCTGGCCTTCCTGGCCGCGTGCCTGAAAGCCGTGCACGAGCACGCGGTGGCGCTGCGCTACTCCATCGCCAACGCCAACAACGACCTGCGCCTGGGCGCCAACGAGGCCCCGCCGGCGATCCTGAGCGTGTTCGTGGGCGACCTGATGACCGATATCATCGAGAAGATCATCTCGGGCAAGCCCGGCAAGGATCCCGACCACTTCGTGCTGGAGATGGGCGTCTCCAAGCTGCCCATGCTGGCGCGCGACAACACCGACCGCAACCGCACCTCGCCGTTCGCCTTCACCGGGAACAAGTTCGAGTACCGCGCCGTGGGCAGTTCGGCCAACTGCGCCGGCCCGGTGACCATGCTGAACGCGGCCATCGCAGACGTGCTGGGCAAGATGACCGCCCGGCTCAAGGCGAAGATCGACGCGGGCGAGGGCCGCGACGCCGCGGTGCTGTCGCTGCTCAAGGAAGTGTTCTCCGAGACCGCCCCGATCCGTTTCGAAGGCAACGGCTACAGCGACGAGTGGAAGGCCGAGGCGAAGAAGCGGGGGCTCCCAAACACGCCGGTGGCGCCCACCGCCATCGAGGCCATGCGCGATCCGAAGCAGAGCGGATTCCTGCTCGAGCTCGGGATCCTGTCCGAGATGGAGCTCTCGAGCCGGTTCAACGTGGAGATCGAGCGCTACATCAAGCAGGTGACGCTGGAGGCCAGCACCATGGTGGAGCTCCTGACCACCTTCGTGGTCCCGGCGGCCGAACGGCAACTGGTCGCGAGCGCCGGGGCCAAGGGCGCGCTGCTCAAGAAGCGCGCGGACGCGGTGGCCACGGGGCTCGAAAGCGTGCTGGGAGCGGCGCACAAGCTGGAAGCGCTGCTCGAGGAGCTGGACGGAGTGCACGACGAGTCGGTGCGCGCCGCGCGGCTGGCCGCGGAGCTGCGCCCGATCATGGACCACGCCCGAGACGCCGCCGACGGCCTGGAGAAGATCCTGGACGACGGCCTGTGGCCCATGCCCAAGTACCGCGAGATGCTGTTCATCCGCTGAGCAATCCGGCGCGGGGAGGAATGCCCTCCCCGCGCCCGCCTTGCCGCTTTCCCGGCCCATCTGCTATTCTTTGGTCGTTCGGATGATCCCGCCCTGGCGGGACCCCGCCGCAGACTTATCTCGCCCGCCGTGGTGTCCGTACAAGTCCTTATTGAATATCAACTTAGTACGTGACCCGGCCGCTGTGCCGCACACTTCACGCTCACAGGAGGTTTGTTTCCATGCCCATTCCGGCCACTCAGATCAAGGTCGGCATGACCATTCTGTACAACAGCCAGCCCCACAAGGTGCTCCAGGTGGTGCACGTCACCCCGGGGAACTGGCGCGGCATGGTGCAGACCAAGATGGTCAACATCCAGACCGGATCCAGCGCGGAACACCGCTTCCGCTCGGAAGACAAGGTGGACAAGGCCGAGATGGAAACGCACCCGATGCGTTACCTCTACAAGGCCGGCGCCGAGTACATGTTCATGAACATGGAATCCTACGAGCAGGTGAGCATGACCGACGAGATGCTCGGGGAAGCCCGGGACTATCTGATCGAGAACATGGACATCACCGTGGATTACTTCGAGGGTAAGGCCGTGGGCGTGGAGCTGCCCATTTCGGTGACGCTGCAGATCGTGGAGTGCGACCCGCCGCTCAAGGGCGCCACCGCCAGCGGCAGCCCCAAGCCCGCCAAGCTCGAGACCGGCGTGGTGGTCAAGGTGCCCCAGCACATGAACGTGGGCGACAAGGTGATGGTGGACACCCGCGAGGGCACCTTCATCGGGCGCGCGGACTCCTAGCGCGGAGCGCGGCTCCCGGGTGCGCGGATTCCCCCCAGGTGCCCGTTCGAACCCAAAATATCCAGGGCCGGCCCGCGATCGCGGACCGGCCCTTCCTTCATCCCGGATCGTCGCATCTAATTTGAGGGATGCCGCTCCAGCTTCTGCTCCAGCTTCTTTCGCCTCCCACCGTTTCTCATGCCCTGCCAGGTGAGGAGCGGCCCATAGCTGAAATAGAGCCAGCCCGAAAAGCCGATCAATTTCTCCGGACACAGCGCGGCCCACGCCACCGACAGAAGCGGAACGGCCGCCATGGCCAGGTTCTGCCCGATCTCCGCGCGGGTGTCGTGGAGCTCGATCTCGTTCAGTTCGAGGCCGCCCTGCTCGCTCCACGCATGCCGGTACAGGAACACGAAGATCACGAACACGGCCGCCGCACCCAGCCCGTAGAGCTCGAACAGCGCCCGGGCATCCGGGACGGTCAGCTCGAAGTGCCCGCCACCCGAGAGCATGTTCGACCAGATGAACTTCAGCGGATAAGCTTAGAACAGCACCACGAACAGCAGCGCCGAATTCAGCCACTTGGTGGGGCCGTCCTGGAGCCCATAGCGGCGGAAGTACTCGCAGTGCTTGAACCACACCTGCAGGATGAAGAAGAAGCACACCGCGAATCCCGGAAACCCGCGGATGGTGCGCGTGAGTTCGGGGAAGGTTCGGGGCACTTCCAGGGACACCATGAGGAGTGTCAGGGTGAACGCGAACACTGCGTCGCTGAAGCCCTCCAGCCGGGTCACCTCGAGCCCCCGGGGACGGAAGCCCTTGTCCAGGCCGGTGTGGCGGTGATGAATGTACTCGCGGATCATGCGGCTTCCTCCCTCTTCGCCCGGCCGGGGCGCCGGAAGCGATGCCGCAGGATATCAGAACCAAACCTTCGCCCACCGGTGATTTGCGGCCCGCTCCGTGCTATCCTGCCGCCATGAAACTCGCGGACATGCTCCTCCAGGCGGCGCAGGTGAGCGGGCGCGTGAGCGCGCTGATCGTGTTTGACGTGCTCGCGGTCTTCCTTGCCGTGCACGCGGGTCGGGGGCTTTCCAGGCGCGGGACTGCCGTGCACGCAAACCCACGTTCGCTTGCAGGCGCCGCGCTCACGATGGTGCTCGCGCTGTTCGTTGCCGGCTGTGTGTGGTGGCGCCTCGGCAGCATCCCGGTCGCCGGACCGCTGGTGGTGGCGCTCATCGGCCTTTGCAGCATCCTGGGCTCGGTGATGTGCTTCATGGCGCTCTCGTTCATCGTGTGGGGCTTTCTGGCGCTGGGCCCGTCCGGGCATGTGCTGGCGCGGGTGGACCGCGGGGCGAAGCTGGTCACCACGGGTCCGTATCTGCTGGTGCGGCACCCGGTCTATTTTGGAATCGGCCTGCTGTTCCTGGGTGCGGCCCTGGCGGTGGCTTCGTGGTGGGCGCTGGTGGGGGCGGTGGCGTGGTGGCCGTTGGCGCTGCACCGCGCGCGGCTGGAGGACGAGCTGCTGCGGCGGGCGTTCGGCGCGGAGTTCGAGGAGTATGCGCGGCGGGTGCCGGGGGTGGTGCCGGGATTCAAGTAGGCGATCCGGTTGTCCATTCCAGATCCAGGAAATTGAAAGGGCCGGTCCGCCATCGCGAACCGGCCCTTCTTCATTTTCTCAATCCCGTTGTTGCAGAAACTACCGCTTTACGTTCCGCGCGATCGCCAGTCCCGCCAGGCCCAGCGCCATGAAGCCAAGGGTGCGCGGCTCGGGCACCGGGCCCGCCGTGCCTTCGAGGGAAAAAGCCCCGTTGAACGGGCCCTGGTGGGTGATGTCCGTGCCCACCCGCAGCCAGTCCGGGGAAAGCGCTTCGTTGCGGATCCAGGTCTGCAGGTCGGGAACGAACGGCGTACCGTCCGCGCCGATCGGCTTGGGCGCCGACAGCCAGTAGAATTCGCCGTTCTGGGTGTCCACTTCGACCTGCGGCACAAAGAAGTAGTGGTCTGAGTCCAGATCGAGCGGGGCGCTGAACGTGAGGTCGAATTCCACCTCGGTGCCGCGCATGGCCCCCTCGCCGCCCGTGAACTGGTTCGGGATGGGGTTGATTCCGTTCAGCACGCTGTTGTTCGTGGTGAAGAGCGAGGCCAGGGTCTTGGTCGAGAAAGTCATGTTCGCGTCTGCGGACTGGCGAGAGGCAAAGACCACGTCCGAGGGCGAGTTCACTCGGGTCGGCACGTTTCCCGTGGGCGGGTTGTTCGAGTCCCCGGGGAACACCCGGTAGATCTCGACTCCCACGTTGAGGATGTCGGAGACGGTCGCGTTTCCGGAGAGAATCCCGGTGAAGGTCGCGTGCTGGATGCTGGTGGAACTCGTCAGGACGAAGTCGTCCGCGGCTTCGATCTCCATCTTACCGTTGGAGCCGGCCCGGTCACGCAGATCAGAGCCAACCCCGCGATGAGGGTCGGGATGGTTCGGCTGGAGCGGAACACGGGAGCCCTCCTGGGTGCGGATGGATGTGGCCGATCGCCGTGCCCGTCCGCAGTCGCCCCGGTGGCGGCCGCTTGGGTGGCAGTGGACTCAGGAATGCTTTGTGAATTATACGCCCGCGGATCGCCCTGTCAACGCGCGGGGCAAGGCGCCAAAAATTTCCTGCCCATCCGTTCACTTTTTTCTTGCCTACTGCACGCCTGTGCAGTAGGCTTCTTTCCAGAGGCGTTGGACGCGCCCTTGATCCATCTCTGGCCCCGGACGGCCGGGCATTCTGCGGCCCGGCACCCGGGAGTTTGAAAGAGGAACCATGCTCACAGATCGGGAAAAGGAAATCCTGGGTCTCATCACCCGGCTTACGGAAGAGCGCGGTTTTCCGCCCACCCTGCGTGAAATCGGAGAGGCCGCGGGGATCAGTTCCACCAACGGCGTCCGCTACTTCCTGGACCGGCTGGAGGCCAAGGGACGGATCCGGCGGGGCGACGGGCTTTCTCGGGCGATCGAGCTCATCGATGGGCCGGCGCGGCCATCGGCCACCATCCGGCTGCCCGAGCCCGTGGCCGTGCCCCTGATCGGGCGGGTCGCGGCGGGTTACCCGGTGCTCTCGGATGAAAACATCGAAGAGCACATCATGGTGGATCCGAGCCTGGCCACCCCGGGGCGCACATTCGCCCTGCGGGTGCGCGGTGAAAGCATGAAAGACGCCGGCATCCTCGAGGGCGACATGGTGGTGGTGCGGGAGCAGAAAGAGGCCCGCTCGGGAGAGATCGTGGTGGCCATCGTCAACGGCGAAGCCACGGTCAAGACCTACCGGGTCAAGCGCAACGGCTCCGTGATCCTGGAGCCGGCCAACCCGGACTTCGAGCCCATCGAGATTTCCGAAGAGGCGCCGCTGGAAATCCGGGGCAAGGTGATTGCGGTGCTGCGAAAGGTGGGGTGATGAGCCAGTCCGAACATGACCAGCGAGTGGATTACGTGGAGTTTCCGGCCACGGACATCCCTGCCACCAAGCGCTTCTACAACGCCGTGTTCGGCTGGAAGTTCGACGACTATGGCCCCGATTACATCGGCTTTCACGACGGGCGCCTGGGGGGCGGGTTCTACAAGGCGCCGCATGCCGGCCCGGGCGGGGCGCTGGTGGTGATCTACGCCGCAGACATGGAGGCGACCCAGGCGCGCGTGGTTCAGGCGGGCGGCAAGATCCTGCGCCCGACGTTTGATTTTCCAGGCGGCCGCAGGTTTCATTTTTCAGACCCGAGCGGAAACGAGCTCTCTGTCTGGTCGGAGCAGGTCGGTCACAGTTAGCGGTTCACCGTTCACCCCCTGAAAACCCGTGCGGGTCGATCGGACTGCCTTCGGGCTCGTCCCATTGGATTCGTGTTCCCCTCAACTGCACATATGTGCAAGGAGTTCCAATATGTCCGCTCCTATGAGTCATGAGATCGCCACCGAAGCCGGCAGCCGATCCCTGGGACCGATCCCCCTGGATCGACTGCACCTGGTCGCCCTCGAGCCGGTGGGACACAAGCCGGTGCTGAGCGGCGACGTGGCCGCGGAACTCACCCGCGCGTTCATGGAAATCGCCGCGCACTCCGGGTACCGGGTCATGTCGGTCTCCATCCTTCCGGATCACGTGAACCTGGTCGTGGAGCTCGGCGGGCTGCACCGCGCGGAATCGGTCACGCGCGAGCTGCGCGGGCTTTCCAGCCTGCGCCTGATGCAGAGCTTTCCCTCGCTCCGTCTCAAGCTGCGCGCCAACCACCTCTGGATCTAGCCCGCCCGCGCGCGGCACTCGAAACATCCAATGGAAATGGGCGGGAGACGGAGATGATCCAGGCTGTCCACGAGCCCATCGAAGTCATCACGGTTTTCTCCGAAGGCCATGCCCGGCCGCTGCGCTTCAAGTGGCGCAAGCGCGTGGTCAAGGTCGCCAAGGTGACCGGCGAATGGGTTCGCAACGAAGGAGATTCGCGGGTCCACTACTACTCGGTGCTCGGTGAAACCTCGGACTACTTCGAGATCGCCTACGACGCCCGCAAGGTGCTGTGGACCCTGATGAAAGTCTGGCTGGATGGAGCGTGAGGATGGGATCGAGGGGAGCCACGGCGGAAGTCCCGCCGCCTTATTTCACACCTCACGTTTCCGTCTGAGCCAGTTTCGGGATTGAAGCCCCGGCGCGGACCGCTTCTGCGCCACGCGCCACCTCCCGCGCCGGGGCCAACTCGTGGGGAGGATCATGGGGTTCTCGCCCTCCCGGGGAGAGGCGCGCCATGGGAAGGAGCCGGGCGCGACCCGGATCATATTCCACGTGGACATGGACGCATTCTTCGCCTCGGTGGAGCAATTGTTCAACCCGCACCTGCGCGGGAAACCGGTGCTGGTATGCGGCGATCCGGACGGACGCAGCGTGGTGGCGACCGCCTCGTACGAGGCGCGCCCCTACGGCATCCGCTGCGGCATGCCGGTGCGGGAGGCGCGGCGCCTGTGCCCCCACGCCACGTGCGTGGAAGGAGATCCGGGCAAGTACATCCACATCTCGCTGCAGGTGTTGGACCTGCTCAAGACGTTCAGCCCTTCGGTGGAGCCGTTTAGCATCGACGAGGCGTTCGTGGAAGTCACCGAACAGATCGAGAAGCGCAGCGAGATGCTGAATCTGGCCAATCGGATCCAGCGCCGGGTGCGGGCCACCGTGGGGGTGACCGCTTCCATCGGGATCGGACCCAACAAGTTCGTGGCCAAGATGGCCTCCGGGGTGCACAAGCCCGAGGGCATGACCTGCTTTTCCACCGCGGACTTCGTCCGGCACTTTGGGCCGCAGCCGGTCGGGGAACTGTGGGGGATTGGAAAAGCCACCTCCGAAATCCTGGGATCCCTGGGGCTTCGAACGGTGAATCAACTGGCTGCGGCGCCCCGGGAACTTCTGGCGGGAACCTTCGGTATCGTAGGACCGGGGCTTAAGCTGGTCGCCCAGGGGTTGGACGAGACCCCGGTGGTTCCGTATCACCAGGCGCCGGATGCCAAGTCCATCGGGCACGAACACACGCTGGAACAGGACGAGTCCGATCCCGAGATCCTCGCCGGGCACATGCTGCGCCTCAGCGACATGGTCGCGCGGCGGGCGCGGCTGGACAGCTTCGCCGGCAAGGTGATCTCGCTCAAGCTCCGGAGCTCGGATTTCCAGACCTTCCAGGCACAGCAGGGGCTGGGGCATCCCACCAGCGATGGCCTGGAGATCTACCGGGTGGCCCGGAGCCTGTTCGAGCGACTTAAAGATGGCCCCGCGGGAGATTTCCACCGGGGCCGTGTGCAAAAGAGGAAAACTGCCGCTGGACCGATTCGGGCGTTCCGGCTTCTTGGGATATCCCTGGGGGGACTGGTCCGCCTCGCGCCCGATCCGCAGCGGCTCTTATTTCCGGAAGAGCAGCGCTATCGCGATATGATGTCCGCAGTGGACCGCCTTCGCGGACGCCTAGGCGAGGGGATCCTCGTGCGGGCCGGCACCATGATTCTCGAACACTGAGTCGATCGAGCCACAACTCCGGAGGTCGCATGGCCAGTAAGTTCCGACCCGGCGCCGTGGGCGCCATGATGGACGAATACGAGCGCGCCGCAGCGGAGCTCAAGGACCTGGTCCACGGCCTGACCGACGAGCAGTACGCGGCGCTCGCCGACCCCGACACCAAGGACGAGGATTGCCGAACCATCCAGACCATCATGCGCCACGTGGTGGGGGCGGGTTACGGCTACGCCAACTACCTGCGGGGCCACTTCGGGGATCCCCAGGTGACGCACGACAACGTGCTCGCTTCCCGTGAAGACTGCCTGCGGCGCTTCGACGAGATGATGGCCTTCACCGTGCGCACCCTTGAAAACCGCTGGCAGCTCCCGGACAAGGAAATCGACGGCGCCCAGATCCACGTTCGCTGGGGTCCCGTGTTCAATATCGAGCAGCTCATGGAGCACGCCATCGTCCACCTGCTCCGGCACCGCCGCCAGATCGAAAAGCTGCTGCTGCGCATGAGCGGGGAACCCGTCTAAACGCAGAGAACCCCCCCAGAGGAGATCATCCGGCCGCCCGGCTTAGGATTCGGACAGCCACAGCCCCGGACCACCCCCATGGGCGAAATTCTAGTTGGAACATCGGGCTACTCGTTTCCGGACTGGATCGGGCCCTTCTATCCCCCCGAACTCCCGCGGGCGGACCACCTGGCGTTCTACGCCCGCCACTTCAAAGTGGTCGAGGTGAACACCAGCTATTACCGGATTCCAGCCCCCGGGACCCTGGCCCGAATGGCCAGCCGAACTCCCCCGGACTTCAGGTTCATCCTCAAGCTGCATATGGACATGACTCACAAGGAATCCCGGGAGCCGGCCCTGTACCGGGAGTTCCAGGAAGCCCTCGAGCCCCTCCGGGAGTCCGGCAAGTTCCATGGCCTGCTGGCCCAGTTTCCGTGGGCATTCCGGGTGAGCCGGGACTCGGTCCGGCACCTTGCATTCCTCAGGGCTTCCTTTCCCGGAGATTCGCTCCACGTGGAGTTCCGGCGGGCCGAGTGGAACCGGCCCGATTGCTTCGACTTCTTGGAAGGGCGCGGAATCGGCTATTGTTGTGTGGATGAGCCCTCCCTGCCGGGGCTGATGCCGCCGCACACGGCCGTGACCACCCCGGTCGGGTACGCGCGGTTTCACGGTCGGAATTCCACCAACTGGTGGGGGCGTGGAGAAGGCGACCGCTACGACTACAACTACAGCCGGAAGGAATTGAGCGAGTGGCTGGAAAAATTGAAGTCCATGGCCGAAAAGGCGCGAACGACCTATGTGTTCTTCAACAACTGCCACGCCGGGCATGCGGCGGCCAACGCCATGCTCATGAAGGAACTGCTGGCCCGGGAAGGGCTTCCATTTTGAAGGTGGTCCGCGTGGCGGTGGCTCTTGCGGCCATGCTGTGCCCCCGCGCCGGCCTCGCGCAGCAGGCGGCGGCCACTTCGACGGCGCAGGTGGCTCATTCCGCGCGGGTGAAGCCGGCTGCCCCGGCCCCGGCGTCCGCAGCTGCCGCCAAGATGCCGGAACCGGCCCCGGCCGTGATCACCCTGCCCAAGCCACTGGAAGACTCGCTTTCCACCGAACTGTCCGAGATCCTGGCCTCTTTCATTCGCAAATCCGAACCGGGCTGGCCGCTCCAGGACCACCCGGAAGAGTACGCGCGTTGCGTGGCGGTGCTCGCGCGGCTCTTCACCGTGGCAGGGGACACCCTGCTGGACGACGCCGGGGCTCAAAACTATTTCATCGACCGCAGCCTGTCGAACCTTCGCTACCCGACCAGTCCCCGGGGGCAATTCCCCCGCACGGTGAGTTTTTCCAACCCGCGCCGGGCCGAGGAATGGGTTACCTATCTGGCGATCCGCAAACAGTCGGGCGGGATCGGCTTCCAACGTTTGGGCGAAGACGCGCCGTGTTGCTGGCGCGCGAGCGCCATCCAGACATGGGAGGAAGATGGCCGCGACCGGCTCATCGCCACCCTGATGCGCCAGGATTCCACCGGCGCCCATCAGCGGATCCAGTTCTTCACCCGCGAAGGGGACCGTTACAACCTTACCCGCACGGTCGGTAGCGAGGCCTACGGCGGCCGCTACATCCCGACTCTTCTGAACAAGGTGGAAAAGACGCCGCTGCTCAACATCATCTACCTGCAAACATCGAACCTGTTCGCAAATTTCCCGGCGGAGCAGATCGTGAAGCTGCGCGGCTTCTACCGGGTGCGCGGGGATTCCATCGAACTCATCCGCGACCAGTTCGGGGATTCCTACTTCGGGGCCCCGACCTGGGCCATGGAGTGCATGGCGCGCGGGCGCACCGACTGGGGCAAGCTCTGGACCGAGAACGAAGACGTGCTGCACCGCCTGGCGGCTCTTCCGTGGGACAAGGCGCGTTCCGGATGGATCATGGAAAAGTTCTCCACCCGCCACGACACGCTCACCTGCTCGCACCCGTCCGTCGGCCGCATCACCCTCTATTCCGTCCGCTCCAACGGGCTGGACCGGGTGAAGGACTTCAAGCTGGAACCGCTGGAAGCTGATACGGCGGCGACTACCCCGAAGCTGCCGGCATCCGGGAAGGATCACGGGCGTTGAGCCCGGACTCCCCGAAGCTGCCGGATGACCGTCCCCTGCCCGGCGGGGGGGGGGCTCCTCCTCCCCATGGCCCCAACCGCTGGGTCCTGGTCGGAGCGCTGGTCATGTTCCTGCTGGCCGGAGTCATCCTGGCCATGGTGGTTTCGCGCCTCGGGTGCGCGCGCAAGAACGACATTCACCCCAGCTCGACCTTCGTGCCGGGGTCGGTCTCTCCGGATTCCATCGGGGCGTGGGTGGAGCAGGCCGATTCCATCATGGGCCTGGACGCCCAGACCGACTCGACGCGCTCCGGCCGGGCGTTCGACCTGTGGGCGCGCGCGCTGGCCGCCAGCCTGCGCACGGCCGGGGACACGCTCCCGGGGGCGGAGGAAGCCCGGCGCACCATGGACTCCCTGCAGATTCGCGGCGAGGCGGAGCGCGCCGTTGGGAATGCGGGCGGCCTGGGCGTGAGCCTGCGTCCCCACGCGGCCAGCCGCACGCGCCGGACGTACTTCCTGTATTCCGATCGGGGCCGTGTCGGCTACCTGCCGGTGGGGCTGGAAAACGTGGACCAGCTCCACTACGCGGCCTGGCGCGCCGGAACAGACCTGTTCCTCTCGGCGGTGGGCATGCGGCCGTTCGCGGGCGGAAGCCGCCTGGCGCTCACCTTCCTGAAATCGGCCGGCCCCGGCGGATGGGTCCCGTGGGACTCGCTTCCGCCCCTGGACAGCCTGGGCACGCCGGGTTCGACGCCGTCCTTCGAGCAGCCGTCCGACGGCCCGCCGCTCCTGGTGTTCCGGTTCATGCGCGCCGGCAGCCCGTTCGAGGAGTGCCCCACCTGCCCACACCGCTGGTACGACCGGGTGTGGCGCCCGGAAGGGGCGACGCTGCGGTTCATGGGCGAGCAGATCGAGGACACGCCCTACGCGGCCATGGTTTCGTTCGTGGAGGCGCTCGCGCGCGGCGACAACGACAATCTCTCGGTGCTCTCGGTCACTCCGGGCGCGGTGGAGAACGCCCGGGCGCTGCCGATTGAAAACAGCATCCCCGGAGGGTGGCAACTGGATCCGGGACAGCAGATGCAGGACAGCGTGCTGACCGTCTCGCGTCGGGGCGCCGGGAAGTATGTGTTCCGGCTCCGCTACGACTCGGCGCGCTGGAAGGTGGATTCGGTCTATCCGCAGGCTCCCTGACCCAACCGAGGCCTCATGAACACCCCTCCCAAGAGCGGACACCTGGAATCGGGCTCGTGGCAGGAACCGCCCGCAAATCTCTTCGCGGAATTCGGCCTGGCCGGCGCCACCCGTTATCCCAAGGATGACACCGGCCGCCGACGGGCGCTCCCGGCCACCGACTTCGACCGCTTCCTGGGGGAGTTCACCGGGCGCCGCGACTACGGCGGCCAGGTGGTGCACGTGGAGCGCATCCCGGCCCGCGATGCCCGGCACGCCCGTCCAGCCAAGCCGCTGCCCGAACCGCTGCGCGCCGCGCTGGCCGCCTCCGGCATCCACGAGTTGTACCTGCACCAGGCACGCGCGATCGACCTCGCGCGCGACGGCCGCAGCTTCGTGGTGGTGAGCGGCACGGCCTCCGGCAAGACCCTGTGCTACAACCTGCCGGTGGCCGAGCGGCTCCTGGGCGAACCGGACGCGCACGCGTTCTATCTGTTTCCCACCAAGGCCCTGGCCCAGGACCAGCTCAAGAGCCTGCGGCGCCTGGCCGACGCGTCCCCGGAATTGAAAGACCTGATCCGCGCCGGCACCTACGACGGCGACACCACGCCGCACGCGCGCCGGAAGATGCGGGAAGAAGGCAACATCATCCTCACCAACCCGGACATGCTCCACCAGGGCATCCTGCCCTACCACGCGCGCTGGTCGCGGTTCTTTTCCACGCTTCGCTACGTGGTGGTGGACGAGATCCACACCTACCGGGGCATCTTTGGATCTCACGTGGCGCACGTGCTGCGGCGGCTCCGCCGGGTGGCGCGCCACTACGGCGCCGATCCCATCTTCATCGCCTCCAGCGCCACCATCCGCAATCCCTCCGAGCTGGCCGAAGGCCTGTTCGGGATGCCGGCGGAGCTGGTGGACCAGGACGGCTCGCCGCGCGGGCCGCGCCACTTCGTGTTCTGGAACCCGCCCTACATGGACACCGCCCGCATGGAGCGGCGGAGCTCCAACGTGGAGGCGCAGGAGCTCTTCACCGCGCTGGTCCGGCGCGGAGTTCAGAGCATCGTGTTCACCCGCGCCCGGGTGACCGCCGAGATCATCTATCGCTACGCGCGGGAGGCCCTGGAGCGGGAGCGGGGCGGGCTGGCCGCGGCCGTGAGCGCCTACCGGGGAGGTTACCTGCCCGAGGAGCGGCGCGAGATCGAGCGGCGGCTCTTTTCCGGCGAGCTCATGGGAGTGGTGAGCACCAACGCGCTGGAGCTGGGGATCGACGTGGGCAGCCTGGACGCGTCCATCCTGGTGGGTTTTCCGACCACCATTGCCTCGGCCTGGCAGCAGGCGGGGCGCGCGGGGCGCGGGCACGAGCCCTCGCTGGCGGTGCTGGTGGGCTACAACGATCCCATCGACCAGTACCTGATGCGCCACCCGGACTTCTTCTTTTCCGCCTCGCCCGAGGCCGCGGTGATCGACCCGGAAAACCCGCACATCCTGGCCGCGCACATCGCCTGCGCCGCCTACGAGCTGCCCATCCGGGCGGAGGACACCGAGTGGTTCGGCGAACTCACGCCGCAGGTCACCGCCATCCTGGCCGAGGAAGGGCAGCTCAAGGAACTGGATGGCCTGCACTACTGGTCCAGCACCGAATTTCCGGCCGCGAGGGCGCCGCTGCGGACCATCTCCGACGACACCTTCACCATCGTGGACGTGGAGCACGAGAACCGGGTGCTGGCCACCGTGGACGCCATCAGCGCCCCGGAGCTGGTCTATCCCGAGGCCATCTACCTGCACGAGGGCGACACCTGGTACGTCCGGCAGTTGGACCTGGAGCAGAAGGTCGCGTACGTCGAGCGCAAGACCGTGGACTACTACACCAACGCGGTGCTCGACTCCAATCTGCGCATGACCCGGCGCGTCGAGCAGCGGGAGTTCAGCCCGGAGGAGTCGGTCCACTTCGGGGAAGCCACCGTCTCGTGGTGCACCGTGGGCTTCAAGAAGATCAAGTTCCACTCGCTCGATTCCATCGGCTACAAGGCGCTGGACCTGCCGCGCCTGAAGCTGGACACGCAGGCCATGTGGTTCCGGCCCGGCGAGCGGGCGTGGAAGGAAGTGATCTTCCAGGGGCGAAACCCGGTGGAGGGGCTCTCGGGGCTGCGCAATCTGCTGATCACCATCGTGCCGCTGTTGTCCATGTGCGACCGCTCGGACATCGGCGGCATCCTGGACTCCAGCAACTTCGGCTCGCCGCATATGTTCCTGTACGACCGCTATCCCGGTGGGCTGGGTTTCGTGGAGCAGGGCTACCGCCGCTTCGAGGAGGCCCTCGGGGCCGCGCGCGCGCTGCTGGAGGAGTGCGAGTGCGAGAGCGGATGTCCGGCCTGCGTGGGGCTGCCGGTGCTGCGCCCGCCGCAGCAGCAGGACCCGGACGTGATGGGCGGATGGCCGATTCCCGACAAGGCCGTCACGCGCATGCTGTTGCAGGCGATCCTTGGCGGATGAACCCCTCAAGCGCAAACTCAGCGCGCTGAAGCGCGCCGGCACGCCGTCCGCCGCGCGCAAGCGGGCCAAGGCCGCCGGGGCCCGCGCCGGGGAAGAAGGGGTCACTCGCGAGCCGCTGGGCGTGGAGGCCTACCTCGCGGGCGCGGAGCTGCAGACGGCGCACGGCCGGATGTTCGTCCACCAGCGCACCCGCTCCGAGATGGACAAGGGCACGGCGAGGTTCCTGCGCCGGCTGGCCAAGCTCCAGGAAAGTTCCCTCAAGCTGGACTGCCACGAGCAAATTGCCCAACTGCTCACCGAAGGCCTCCACAAGGCGCTGTTCCTGGACCTGGAAACGACCGGGCTTTCCCAGTCGCCGGTGTTCCTCACCGGGGTGATGTACGCGGGCCGCACCGACTGGACGCTCCAGCAGTACTTCGCGCGCAACTACGCCGAGGAAAAGGCGCTGGTGCGCACCTCTCTGGATCTGCTGGACGAGCGGCCCAACCTGGTCACGTTCAACGGGCGCACCTTCGACTGGCCGTTCCTGAAGGTGCGGGCCGCCTACCACAAGCTGAAGCTCCCGCGGGAGCCCTTCCACGTGGACCTGTTGCACCATTCGCGTCGCCACTGGCGCGGAGCGTTCGAAAACTGCAAACTGCAGACACTGGAGTGGAAGGTGGTGGGGCGGCGCCGGGTAGGGGACGTGGGCGGGGCCGAGATCCCGGAGCGCTATCACCGCTTCGTCAAGGACGGCGATCCCTGGCCGCTGGCACCGGTCTTCCACCACAACCTGCTGGACCTTGTCACCATGGGCGACCTCCTGGTGGAAATCCTGGAACGCGAGATCGGGGAAGAGGCCTGAATGCCGGACGGCCAGCTGAACCTGGAAGAGCTGCTGGCCGACCTGGGCTTTGACTCCCCCGGGGCGCACCAGGCGGCTCTGGCGCTGCTCCGCGAGGAAGGCCTGGTCAGCAGCCGTCCCAAGACGTTCATTTCCCGGGACAAGAAGCCCCGGGTTCGCGAGATGCTCCAATCCCGCTTCCTGGCCCACTGCGCCGACGCCGAGTGTTCCCGCCTGGGCCGGGAGCGCGCCCGCTCTTCCGGGCTGGCCCCGGTGCTGGCCGGCCGCCGGGCCGCCTGCCAGATCTGCCAGGGGGCCAACAACCGGCGCGCGTTCGCGCGGGCCCGGCAGGCGTGCGTGGAGCACGGGATCACCCAGTGGCTCATCGTGGGCGGAAGTCCCAACCTGCGAAGCGACCTGGCGGCCTACCTGGCCGAGGCCCCGGAGCTGCGGATCGACGTGGACGAGGGCCGCTCCGGGGACTCCAAGTCCGACCGGGCCCGGGCCCGCCGCGTCCAGGCCATCGCGATTCTTTCCAGAAGCGAGATCAACCACAAGCACACGGCGGTGTATACTGGTGAATTCAAGGAGAAGGTGATTCTCATTCCCGCCCGCGGTCTCGAGGCGCTCTTCGAGGGCATGGAGCGGCACGCAAGGGGCGCCCGTTGAAACTGAGACTCCTGTTCACCCTGGCCGTCGTCCTGTTGATGGCCGTCGCTTCCATGGCATCCGCCCGCGACGCGGGCTTCCGGGACTCCCGGCACCTGCACCAGCACTATCTCAAGCACGGGTCCGAATTCGGGCGCATCAGCGAGCAGCAGTACCTGGAGCTGGCCGTGGCGCTCCGCGACGCCCGGGTGGGCGGGGACATCCAGGAAATGCGCCGCCCGGATGGCCGGCTGTGCCGATTCGACCGGCGTTCGGGAGCTTTCATCGCCTTTGACGGCAATCGCACGATCCGAACGTTTTTCAAGCCGCGAGACGGCGAACGCTACTTCCACCGGCAGTCCCGGCGGGGCGATGACCAGCCCTAGGGACAACGAAAGAGGCACCATGGGCGCGAACGATGCTGTGAAGAACTACCTGGAAGGGCGCGGCTGCGATTTCGAGACCGTGGACGGCGGGCTCCCAGGGCTCGTCGCGGACTGGGAAGGCGTGGTCGAGGACATGGCCGAGGAAGGCTACGGGTTCGGCCTGGACGACCTCCTGAACGACATGGACGCCCGGGACATACTGGAGGGCGCTCTACTGGCGGCCGGAGTGGAAGCCGGAGCCGCCCGCGCCGCCACCCAGCTGGCCGACGACGAGTTCAAGTCGCTGAGCGTCCCCACCGACAAGTGCCTATGGGGCGAGTCCATCGCCAAGAAGAACGGCTGGACGCACAAGAAGCAGTGGTGGTACTTCCGCGTGCCGGCCAAGCGCAACGAGGACCTGGACGAGGACCTGGAGAGCGCCGGCATCAAGGCGATGAAGAGCTAGCCTTGACCCGGTTGGCCTGCCACACCCCCAGCACCACCAGGAGGGCTCCCAGCAGGTAGTCCGCGCCCAGCGGTTCGTGCAGGTAGAGCCATCCCCAGAACAGCGCCAGGGGAGGCGTGACCAGTGAGATGGTGGAGGCCTTGGTGGCCTCCCAGTGGCGGAAGAGCCGGAACACCAGCACGAACGCCACCGCCGAGCCGAACACCGCCAGGTAGAGCAGGGAGAAGATCCCCCCGGGCGTGATCGCCCGGACCGGGTGCCTCTCCAGCAGCAGCGCCGGGAGCATCATCATCGCCCCGGCAAAGAGATGGGCCCAGCCCAGCCCGGTGAATTGCGGGCCGTGCCGCCCCAGCTTCTTGATGAACACCGCCATGTACCCCTGCACGAAGGCCGCGCCCACGATCGCCAGCGCTCCGCTCAGCGCTGCGTGCCCGTGAAGTTGCGAGCGGCACACCAGCACCACTCCGCCGACCCCCAGGAGCATCCCCACCAACTGCGCGGGGCGGAAACGCTCCCGGGCCAGCAGGAAGTGCGCGAACCCCACGGCGAACAGCGGCTGCAGGGAGAACAGCACCGCGGTGAGCCCGCTCGGAAGGCGACTCTCCCCCAGGTAGATGCAGGCATAGGGCAGGGCCAGTGTTCCAAAGCCGAGGATCCCTGCCAGGCACCATTCCTTGCGGTCGGGCGGCGTGAGCGGCTCACCGGTAAACCGGGCGGCCACGAGCAACACCGGCCCGGCGATCAGGAACCGTACCGCCAGAAAGGTGAGCGGGGAAAAGCACTCCAGGCCGGTCTTGATGAACAGCCAGGTGGTGCTCCAGATGAGGCAGCAACCGATGTAGGCGAGCAGGTTGGTCATGGGACTCCGGGCCCGAAACAGGAAGGGGGCGGCCCCATCGGAGCCGCCCCCTTGATCCAATCGGCGGCTACTTGACCGTGATCGTCACCATCTTGGCGAACTGGATGCGGCCCGATTCCGCGCCGCCTCCGCCCAGCGGGAACTTGCGGCCGTCGGGGGTCTGCACCGTGCCGAGCGGCGTGGACTTTTCCGTGCCGTACAGGAACGCCGCGGACACCGTGTATTCGCCGGGGGCGGTGGGGGCCTTGAGCGAGTACTCGACCTTGCAGTCGGCGTAGGTTCCCGCGACCGGATCGCTGTGCACATCGTAGATGTTCACGTAGTTGATGCCCTTCGGCAGTCCGGCGGCGCGTGCGTCGGTCCACTTGGTCTGGGCCTTGCCGTCCATCCCGGTGACCTCGGGGGCCTTGGTGATCACGAAGCCTTCGGTCTGGATCGGGCCCGACTGGTTGCGGTAGTCGTTGTCGGTGAGCATCACGCCCACCACCGGGCCACCCCCGCCGTGGGTCTTCACCGTGACCGTCATGGCGGCGCCCGGCTTGACCGTGGTGGAAGAGAGGGTGAGCGTCACCGTGGAATTCTTGTCCACGGCTTTGATGGCGTCCACGAGCTTGCCGCGGTCCGCTTCGCTCAGCTTGCCGTAGGACTCCTCGCCCTTGAGGATGCCGGGGTAGTGCTTCTTCTCCGGCGTCTGCGAAGCCTGCGCGGCGGCCGGCATTTCCCGAAGCTGCTCGGCGCTGGTCGAGGAGTGGCAGCGCGCGCAGTAGGGCGCGGCGTTGGTTACGCTGGACGGAGTGCCGCCGGGGTAGGCGGACAGATAGCCGGTGAGCCCCAGGGCTCCGGCCGCGGCGAGCCCGGCGGCAAGAAGAAGCGAACGATTCATCAGGGTGACTCCTCTCGAGACGTGGATGATGGGAGAAACAGTTTCAAATCTAGTCGGAACCTTCGCTCCCGGCGGGGCCGCCCGGGTGGCATTTCACGCACTGGGCCTGGACCACGGCCGGATTCATGAAGATCCGCTCGCGCGGCCCTGCCGAGTGCACCGTGTGACAGTCCACGCAGCGCGTCGGGATCGAGCGGTGCTCGGCGAGGTCGTGAAAGCGGCCGCTGTCCGTGTGTAAACCGTGTCCGAGACGTCCGTGGCACTTGGTGCAGGCGGTGTTCTCCAGCTTCACCCTCATGGAGTCGGGCTCGTGCCGGTCGCCCAAGACCCACCGCGCCGCATCGTAGGCGGAGTAGGCGGTCACCGTGGTCCAGCCTGCCACGCCCTCTCCGCTGTGACAGGTGAAGCATCGCTCGGGATGGGCCGCGTGCCTGGCGCGGAAATGCCCTCCGGCCAGGGTGCCCGGGGTGGGGGCAATCGTCCTGCGATAGAGGTCTTCGTGCAGGTGGCACGAGATGCAAAACCGGTTGTCGTTGTCCTTGTGCTTCACAAAGGCTACCGAGCCGCCGGCCAGCAGGATGGCGGCCGCGAGGGCCCCGCCCAGGATGCGTTTTTGCATGAAGCGGGAAGCGTGTCAGATTGCCGCCCGGGGCACAAGCGGGAATAGGGCCGGGCTTTCCGGCGTCCGCCCCCGGGCGGGCCGTGGGTGCCGCGGGGCGCAACCAGCGGGGCCCCGGCCAAGGTTTGACACACCGGAGGGGGGATTCCTATAGTGTTGAGCATGGATATCTCCCGGCCGCGATTGGATTTCCGCGGAAGTCTCTTCTTTTCGGCGCTGCTCCACGCCTCTCTGCTGGCGGTTTTCGTTCTCACCCGCCCGCAGGTGATCGAAGTGGCCATGCCCGGCAACATCCCGATCGCCCTGGAGTCCGGGCCGGCCGGGCCTGTCGCCACGGCGGCGCCGGCGGCGGTGGCGCCTGCGGTCAAGCCGGCACCCCGGGAGATCAAGAAGGACGAGGTGGCCGAAGCCCACAAGAAGAAGAAAGAGCCGCCCAAGGCGGTGCCGAAAAAACCCGAGCCGACCAGGCCCGTGCCTCCGAGCCAGACTCCGCCTTCCGCCTCCACCAGTACTTCGCCGGCCCCCGCGCCCGGGGGTGCCCCCGGCGCGGGCGAGGCCCGGATCGGCACCGCGGGCACGCCCGGGACCTCCGGGGACACCCGCCTGGGCTATTACCTGCTGGCCGTTCGCAACAAGATCGGCAGCAACTGGAGTCCCCCGGGAGTGGACCGGCGCACCAAGGCCTCGGTTTTTTTCAAGGTGGATCGCCGCGGAGCCGTGACGGAGATCCAGTTGGAGCAGTCTTCCGGCTCGCCGGTCTTCGACCAATTGGCCATCCGCGCGGTCAAGAACGCCGCGCCGCTGCCTCCGCTACCCGACTTTTTCACGCAGCCCGAACTGGGAGTTCATTTTGATTTCGAACAGTCTCACTAGAATCACCGTCGTCATCATGGTCGTGGCCGCGGCCGCCGCGCTGATCCTCCGTGCCTCCGTGCCACGCAAGGCCGAGGCCCGCAGCACCGAGGTGCGCATCGGCCTCAAGCGCGGCCTCAAGCGCGATCCGATTCCACTGCGCCTGGACGACTGGACCTCCGCCGGAGACATGGCCGGGGCGGCCAGCGCGACCACCACCGGAAAGCCGGTCCTGGAAAACGACCTCACCATCAGCGGACTGTTCGGGGTCACTACCGGGAGCTCGGTGAGCGACAGCACCGCCGTGGCCGGCCTCTCGGGCTACGAGTTGGCCGTGGAGGTGCACGCCACCGGCCGGGACGAAGACCTGAACGTGCGGGTGTACAGCCTGCCCGGCCGCAGCGTGGTGTGGCAGAAGACCTACCGGGCCACCGACACCATCCTGCGCCGGGTGGTGCACGAGATCTCCGACGACGTGGTGTTCCAGCTCGCCGGGGAGACGGGGATCGCCCAGTCGCAGATCGCCTACTCCCTGGAGCTCGGGCGGGCCCGGGAGATTTTCATCGCCGACTACGACGGCTTCAATCCCCGCCAGGCCACCCGGGACCGGAACCTGGACTTTTCGCCGTCGCTCAGCTCGGACGGGCGCTGGCTGGTGTACTCCTCGCTCCGCCGCCAGACCTACGCGATCGTACTCCAGGACATCTCGACCGGGCGCGAGCGGGTGCTGTTCGAGGGCCCGGGCAGCGCTCTTTCGCCGGCCTTTTCGCCAGACGGCGAATCGGTGGCTTTTGCCACCAGCCGCGACGGGAACCACGAAATCTACACCGTGAAGCGCGACGGAACCGGCCTGGCCCGGCTGACCCGGAGCGAGGCGATCGACGTGCAGCCCAGCTGGTCGCCCGACGGCCGCCAGATCGCGTTCTGCTCGGACCGGACCGGAACCGCCGGTATCTACGTGATGGGCTCGGATGGGACCGATACCCGCCGGATCAGCCGGGACCGAAACCGCTGCGAAGCCCCGTCGTGGTCCCCCAAGGGGGTGCTGCTGGCCTACATGGCCCGGGTCAGCGGGACCTACGACACACGAATCGCTGACGTGGCGACCGGAAACGATTACAATCTGACCCAGGGGAACGGCAGCGACGAAAGCCCCCACTGGGCCGCCAACGGCCGTCACCTGGTCGTGGTGGCCCATCGCGGCGGCGAGACGGGCCTGTTCATCTTGAATTCGGAATCCGGCGAGACGTTCCACCTGCCCATCCGTGGCAACGTCGAAACGCCGACCTGGTATCGTTGATCCTTAGTCCCACCCAACAGCCTACATGGAGGTTCGCATCATGACTCGCTCCCTCAAGCTCTCCCTGATCTTCGCCCTGGCCGCGGGCCTCGCGGTTGCCGGTTGCGCCCGCAAGGGCAACGACAATCTCGTCAACACCAACCCGACGGATAAGAGCAAGACCGGCGCGGACGCCACGCCAACCCCGGTCACGAACGATCCGAACTCGCCCACCACCAGCACCGAGAAGGCCGGCGACGGCAAGCTCTACACCTACCAGGATGTCCGTTTCGCCTACGACGACGCCAGCCTGGACGCCGAGGCCAAGACCGTCCTGAAGGACATCGGGGACCACCTGGTCACTTCCGCGAAGTCCCGCGTGATCATCGAAGGTCACTGCGACGAGCGCGGCTCGGTGGAATACAACCAGGCCCTGGGCGAGCGCCGCGCCAACAGCGTGAAGGAGTACCTCACCAGCTACGGCGTTACGGACGACAGCCGCATGCGCACCATCAGCTACGGCAACCAGCGCCCCATCGACCCGGGCCACGACGAAACCGCCTGGGCCAAGAATCGCCGCGCGCACTTCGTGGTGCCCAACCCGTGAGGGGCCGCTCGCTCGCCGCACCGTTCCTGGGCTGCGCGCTCGTGGTCACCGGTTGCGCCAGCGGCAAGATGGGGGAAGCGATCGACCGGGTGGATCTGCGCACCGTGTCCATCGACTCCCTGCAGCGGATCCAGCGCAAGGACCTGCTGGACCTGCGCAAGGACTACGAGGACCAGAGCAAGTTCCTGCGCTCCAAGGGCGCCGACACCGACACCCGGTTGGCCGAGATGGCCCACCGGCTCGATGCGGTGGTGAGCCGCCTGGAAGACAACAACGAGCGGTTCTCGCAGGTGCTGCAGAAATTCGACGCCTCCCGGCTCGCGGCCGCGACCACGTCCGCTCCGGCTCCCGCCGCACCCGCTCCGGCCTCCGAAGCCCCGGCGCGCGCGCCCGAACCCGGAAATTCCACCGTCACCGACCCCAAGCCGCTCTACGACGCGGCCCAGTCGGACTACGCCAACGGTCACTACGACCAGGCCCGCACCCAGTTCGAGCAGTACGTGGCCAATTTCTCCAACACCGAGCTCGCCGGGAATGCCCAGTACTGGCTCGGGGAGACCTACTTCCAGCAGAAGCGCTACCCCGAGGCGGTGAACGCCTACCGCAAGGTCATGGACCAGTTCCCGCACAACATCAAGGTGCCGGCGGCGCTGCTCAAGATCGGCATCGCGCAGGTGGCCCTGTTGCAAAAGAACGACGCGCGGGCCACGTTCAAGCAACTGATCAACGACTATCCCGGCACCGAACAGGAAGCCGAAGCGCGGCGCCAGCTGAAGAAGCTGCGCTAGCGCGGCCGCCGAATCGCATGCCCGAGTTGACCGAACTGACCGAGTGGCAGAAGTTCTTCAACGCCATCGCGCCGGGCTACTTGAAGAACGGGTTCACCGCGCACACCCGGGCGGAATGCGACTTCCTGGTCGAAGAACTGAAATTGACGCCGGGCTGCCGCATCCTGGACGTGGGATGCGGCGTCGGGCGTCATGCGATCGAGCTCTCCCGACGCGGCTACCGGGTGACGGGCCTGGACTCCTCCGCCGGCATGCTGGCACAGGCGCGCGCGTCCGCCGGTTCAGCGGACGTCGAAGTGGAATGGATCGAGGCCGACGCCACGGCGCTGGCCCTGCCGGAGGAGTTCGACGCGGCGGTCTGCATCTGCGAGGGCGGCTTCGGATTGCTCAATCCCGGTGAGAATCCCGCGCTGCACGACCGGGCCATCCTGGTCGGGGTTCATCAGGCCCTTCGCCCCGGCGCGCCCCTTCTGCTCAACGCCCTGAACGGCCTCAGGCTCCTGCGCGACGTGCAGGCCGACGACGTGGAGTCGGAGGACTTCGATCCGTTTGATCTGGTGGTGCGGGTAAAATGGGACTGGCAGCAGGCCGGCGGCGCCGAGCCCGGCGAGACCGATGCCTTCGAGCAGGGCTACGCCCCGGACGACCTGCGCGAGCTGTGCGAAGAGGCGGGCTTCAAGGTGGAACACCTGTGGGGCGGCACCGCCGGCCACTGGAACCGCCGCCCGCCCACCGAAGACGACATCGAGCTGATGGCGGTGATGCGGCGCGGATGATGGAGGTGGCACGGACGTTCCCGGCGCCGCGCCCGAACCACGGAAGGGGAGCCCCCATGCGAAGATTCTCCCTGAAATGGATCGCCCTGCTGCTGCTGGCGCTGGCCGGGTGCAACGACCCGATTGGCCCGCTCCCCGGCGGGCCCCAGAGCGGAGCCCTGCAGGTCGGTTCCACGCCTTCCGGCGCCGCCGTCGCACTCGACGGCGTGCTGATGAACGTGAACACTCCGTACACGTTCAGTTCGGTGGCTTCCGGCTCGCACACCGTGAGGCTGACCCTGGACGGTTACGATGCCGCGACCACCACCGTCCAGGTGCACGCCGGCGCCACGGCGCAAGTCAACTCCCAGTTGCTGCCATCCTACGTCCAGCCGCTCTCCCCGCAGGCCCTGGTCAGCGACGTCGCCACCGCCTTCAACCGTCGGGAGCCCGGGAGCTACACCGCCTTCCTGGCGCCGGGGTTCACCTTCATCCCTTCGGCTTCCGACCGGGCGGTTCATGGCCTTCCGGCCGCTTACGACCGGCTCTCGGAGGTGCAGTTCGCGCAGAACTTCCTGAGTTCCGGAGGGGGTGCGCTGGAACCGGCGTCCCGGGTGACCGTGACTCTCGGTTCTCTGCAGATCTCCGACGACACGCGTCCGGGCCACGCCGGCTGGAAGATCGCGCAGCTCCAGTCCCGGTGCACGGCGCAGTTTTCCTCGGGCGGGGGGATCCAGTTTTCGAGTCCCATCCAGCTGACCTTGGCGCGCAACCCCGACGTGGACTCGAACTGGCGGGTGGTGGAATGGTCCGAAAGCAGCCCCGCGAAGTCGGCGAGCGGTGCCCTTTCCGCCACGCCGTTGACCTGGGGACAGCTGCGGGGGGCGTACCTGGCCCAGGCCACCGGGAGCCTTTCCGGGGCCTCTTTGGACTTTGGAAAATAAGGGGAATGTGCTAATCTGGATCTTGGTCGTACGGAAGCGGCCATGTCCAAAGGAGGCCTCGATGTTCCGGATTACCTCCGCCTGCACGGGATGCGGCGTCTGTGCTGCCGAATGTCCGTTCGAAGCCATCCAGGAGCAGACTCGAACACTCTACGTCATCAACACGCAAACCTGCACGGATTGCGGACGGTGCGAAGAGGTCTGCCCTGAAGAAGCGGTGGCCTACGAAGAGATTCCGATGGCACAGGCGGTGAGTTGACCGTTCAGACCATTGCGGATTCGCTCGGGTTTTGAAGCGCGGCCGATAAAGATCGGCCGCGTTTTGCTTTTGGCGCCCCGGGCTCTACCCCCGATCCGCGAACCGCCCCGATGCGGTGGGGCGAATAGTCCAGGATCCCCGCCCAGCGGCCGATCGAAAAGATCCGGGAACAACAGAAACGGTGTTGTGATAGAGTCGCGCACGCGAAGACCTCCGCCCGTGGAAGAGAGCCGCCTCAACACAGCCTTTCTACCTCGTGGAGTCTTCGTGTTCGTCAGGCTTCACGAATAGTTCGGGCTAACCCCTTCTTCGAGGCTTCGACACGGAGGAACTTTGATTAAGAAAGCCGATAGGCCACTTGCGCTGTTCCTGCTTGCCGCATTCATTTCGTTTTGTTTCTCGGTGTCCCTGTGGTTCTTCGTCAACAAGGATTATGGGATTTTCGTCGGGCTCTGGGTGCCATCGATTCTTTCCTTGGGCGCGCTGGTGCGGGTGCGGCGATGACCCTCGAAGCGATCATTGGATTCGTCGGTCTCTTCGTCTTCGCGTTGGTGATCATCGGCATGCTTGAAGTGCTGCGCCAGAAGAGCGGCGACGACTAGCCGCACCGATTCACCAGGCCGGCAAAGTCGGGCCGTGAGCGCGTTCGAGCGGTTACACGGACACGGCTCCGGCCTCGCTGCCCTCCAGGATCAGGCTGCCGCAGCGGCGGTATTCCACGAATTCGTCGAGCAGCCCCGCCTCCAGCATGGCCTGGTGGCTTCGCGTGATGGTGTGCCACATCTCTCGGGCCCGCTCGCGCCCGCGGCCACGGCATCCACCCCGCGCCCATGACACCTGCGCGGAACTGTGCGAAACTGGGCGCATCCAAACCGCTGGTCCCATTCCCTTGAAATCATCGCGGCCGGCCCGCTGCAAGGACCCGCCCGTCCTTTCGGAGTCCCCAATGACAATCACCGAAGAAGTCGTCCTGAAGGCGCTCGGCCGGGTCATCGATCCGGACCTCAACCGCGACATCGTCTCCCTGGGCATGGTCAAGAACCTCAAGATCCAGGGCGATGAAATCTCGTTCGACTACGAGCTCACCACGCCCGCCTGCCCGCTCAAGGACAAGATGCGCTCCATGGCGGAAGAGGCGCTGCGGGGCGCGGGCATTCCCAAGTTCAACATCACGATGACCGCGCGGGTCCGCCAGGGCAAGGCGCTGCCCGACAAGGCCCCGATCCCCGGTGTCTCCAACATCATCGCGGTGGGCGCAGGCAAGGGTGGCGTGGGCAAGTCCACCGTCACTTCCAACCTGGCCGTGGCGCTGGCCATGATGGGCGCGCGGGTGGGCCTCCTGGACGCCGACGTGTACGGCCCCAACATGCCCACCATGATGGGCGTGCACGACCAGCCGCTGCAGCAGGACAAGAAGCTGCTCCCGCTGGAGGCGCACGGCGTGAAGGTGATGTCGATGGGGTTCCTGCTGGATCCCGACCAGCCGGTGATCTGGCGCGGGCCGATGCTGCACGGAGTGATGAAGAACTTCGTAGGGGACGTGCTGTGGGGCGAGCTGGATTACTTGGTGGTGGACCTGCCGCCGGGCACCGGGGATGTGGCGCTGTCGCTCTCGCAGATGGTGCCGATCGCGGGCG
>JANXVU010000147.1 GCA_025351485.1 Candidatus Eiseniibacteriota bacterium
GCTAAGGTTCCAGCGCGGCGCGCCGCGCCGCCTGGTAGACATCGTGGAAACTGCGGGCGTGCCGGCGGGCGAGTTCGGCGCAATCTTCATACTCCGGCGAGTACCGGAAGCCATCCGGCAGCGTCGCCACCTTGACCCGGACCGTGCCGAAGGGAGTCTCGACCCGCCGGACCTCGCGGGGGAGCTCCCGGCGCGACTCGCGGCGCGTGCGCAGACCCAGCGAACTGGAGTGGCGCAGGATCTCCCCGGCAAGGGGCTCTTCCAGCGCCGGGGTGGCAAGGACGGTGATCTCGGTGGCCGGCCGGCTCTTCTTCATCGTCACCGGGGTGAAATACACGTCCAGCGCCCCGGCCGCGAACAGCCTCTCCATCAGGAAGCCCAGCTCTTCCCCGGTCATGTCGTCCACGGTCGCGGTCAGCACCGAGACTTCCCCCACGGCGGGAGAAGCGCTCCAGTCGGCCAGCACCAGGCGCAGCACGTTGGGCCGGTCGGGGAACTCGCGCGTGCCCACGCCGTAGCCGATGCGGCGCACCACGGATCCGGGCGGGAGCAGTTCGCAGCGCCCCAGGGAAGCCAGCAGCGCGGCGCCCGTCGGGGTCACGGTCTCCCCCTCGGTCTCCACCATGTCCACGGGCACGTCGGCCAGGATTTCCAGCGTGGCAGGCGCGGGCAGCGGAATGCGGCCGTGCGCCGCGTTCACGAAACCGCGGCCCAGGGGCAGGCGTCCGAACCGGACTTCGTCCACCCCCAGCATGCGCAGGCCCAGGCAGGCACCCACGATGTCCACGATGGCATCCACCGCTCCCACCTCGTGAAAGTGGACCTTTTCAACGGTGGTGCCGTGCACCTTGGCCTCGGCCGCGGCGATGCGGCGAAAGACCCCCAGCGCCGGGGCGCGCACGGATTCCTCGAGCCCGGATTCGGCCAGGATCTTTTCGATGTGGTGCAGATGCCGGTGCGGCTGCGGGCCGGGATCGAGCCGCACCTTGACGTGGGTCCCGCGGATGCCCATCCGGTCGGCAGGCCCGCGCTCCAGCGAGAAGCCCTGCACCGAGAGGCGTGCGAGCGCCCCGGCGAGGTCCTCGAAGGAAACCCCCGCGTCCACCAGCGCGCCCAGGGCCATGTCGCCGCTCGCGCCGCCGACGGGATCGAAGTACGCGATCTTCAATGGCTGGTCCTGGAAGCCGGGGCGCGGCGGACCGGCCGCGGAGGAGCGGGAGGAGCGGGAGGGTGATTGATGAGATTGGCGGCGAAGGCCGCCCCGAAGCCGTTGTCGATGTTGACCACGGTCACGCCGCTCGCGCAGGAGTTGAGCATGGCCAGCAGCGCCGCCACCCCGCCAAAGCTCGCCCCGTAACCGGTGCTGGTGGGAACCGCGATCACCGGCCGGTCGGTGAGACCGGCCACCACGCTCGCGAGCGCGCCCTCCATGCCCGCCACCACCACGATCACCCGGGCCTCCCGCAGGCGCGCCTCGTGGGCCAGGAGCCGGTGGATGCCGGCGACTCCCACGTCCATGATCCGCTCCACGGCGTTCCCGGTAAACTCCAGGGTGAACGCGGCCTCCTCGGCCACCGGCAGATCGGAAGTGCCGGCCGCCACCACCAGCACGTTGCCGGAGCCGGGAACGGGCTTTTCCTGGGTGAGCCCGAAGATCCGCCCCGCCTGGTTCCACCGGCCCCGGGGAAGAAGGCGCTGGAGGCGGCGCGCCTGCGAGGCCTCCAGGCGCGTGACCAGAAGGTTGCTTCCCGCCTTCACGATCCGCCCGGCGATGGACTCCACCTGCGAGATCGTCTTGCCCTGGGCCAGCACCACTTCGGCGTGGCCGCAGCGCAGCGCGCGGTGATGATCGATGCTGGCGTCTTCGGTGGACTCGAAGGGCAGGGACCGCAGTTCCAGCATCGCCTCTTCGGGCGACACCTGGCCGCGGCGGACTCGCTCGAGGAGCGCCTTAAGTCGTTGCGGGCTCACCGGGGCGCTCCATGCTGGGAGGGGCCGCACGGAGCTCGTCGGCGTAGCGCAAGAGCACGTCCCGCATTTCCTCGGCATTCTTCGTCTGGTGGATTTCGTTTCGCACCCGGTGTGCGTCGCGCTCGCCCTTGAGGTAGCCGGGCAGGTGCTTGCGGATTTCGCGGGCGGCCACTTCGCTGCCCTTGTCCTCCACCATGTACTCCAGGTGCAGCAGCGCGGTCTCGATGCGGGTGAATACGTCCGGCGGCGCCGGAACCTCGCCGGTCTCGAGATAGGCGAGCGTCCGCGAAAAGATCCACGGATTGCCCATGGAGCCTCTTCCGATCATGACCGCGTCGCAACCGGTCTGGTCGAGCATCCGGCGGCTTTCTTCCGGCTGGATCACGTCCCCGTTGCCGATCACCGGGATCGAGACGGCCTGCTTCACTTCGCCGATCACGTCCCAGTCCGCCCGGCCGGCGAATCCCTGCGCGCGCGTGCGCGCGTGGAGCGCGATGGACTTCACGCCGCAATCTTCCAGGCGCCGCGCGGTGTCCCCGGGGGCCTTGGTCTTGTCGTCCCAGCCGATGCGCATCTTGACCGTGACCGGCAGATGGGTGGCCTGGACCACCGCGCTCACGATTCCGGCCATGCGGTCGGGCTCGGCGAGCAGCGCCGAGCCGGCTTTGCGGTCGGTCACCTTGCGCACCGGGCAGCCCAGGTTGATGTCGATCAGGTCGGGGCCCAGGTCGGTCACCATGCGGGTGGCCCGGGCCATGACTTCCGGATCGGAGCCGCACAACTGGATGCCGTAGGGGCGCTCCTGCTCGGTGAAGCGCATCAGGCGGCTGGTGTTCAGATTGTTCCGGATGATGCCGTCGGAGACGGTCATCTCGCTGTAGGTCACCGTGGCGCCTTCGCGGCGGCACAGCCGCCGGAAGGCCGAGTCGGTGATGCCGCACAGCGGCGCCAGGAACACGCGGGTGTTGAACTCGAGCGGTCCGATCTTCAGCATCAGGCGCGCACCTCCCCCTGGAGTCCCAGGGCCCGCGCCACGTCGTCGAAGTCGTCGTAGTGCTCGGTCGGGCATCCGCGGTCCTTCATGAGCGCGGACAGGATTTCGCGGGCGAACACCCGGTCGGCGGCCAGGGCGCCGCACACATCGGAGTGCGCGTCGCCGATCATCACCACCGGGGAGTAGGCGGCCTTGAGCTCTTCCACGTGCCCGCCCTTGCAGTTGCCGCACCGCCCGCAGCCGCGTCCGGCCCACGGGAACTCGGGGCGCAGCACGTCGCCGCGGAACACCGCGCGGTTGGCCAGCACCGGCACGCCCGGGAGACCGGCGTTGTCCAGGATGCGGCGTATGTACACGTCCAGCCCATCGCTCACCACCGCGAGCCCCACGTCCTTCGCGCGGCACGCCGCGACCAGGGAGGCAAAGCTCGGCTCGGCGCGAAACCCGTCGGCGAACGCGAGCGCATCCCCCAGCGTCAGGCGGACCATGGCGCATTCCTTTTCCATCACTTCGCGCGAGCCCATGCGGCCGGTGTCGTAGGCCTCGATCAGCGCGGCCCACTCGCGGTGGCGCTCCCGCGGCACGAAGTGCTCAAAGAAACGGTCGCCCACATCGGCCAGGCACACGGTGCCGTCGAAATCGCAGACCAGGAAGGGCCTCATGGGAGCCTCGGGGCCGACTTCACCCGGCCCACCGACGAGTCGGCCATGGCCATCTCGAAGAGCTCGGCGCGGGTCCGGGCGCGGCGCGCCAGGCGCAACGCCTCCTGCGCGGCCGGGTCCACGCGGAGCCCCAGCTTGTGGCCCTCGGAGTCGCCACCGACCCGGCGCGTGATCTCGGCCTCCTCCAGTCCCAGCAGCCGCTCCCGATCGGAGTTCCAGGTCTTCATGGCGAGGGGCCCCACGGATCTTTCGACCGAGTCGCGGAAGGCAGCCTGGTCGGCGGCGGAGAGCAGCACCGGGAGCGAGAGGCTGCGCCCGGCCACGTAGTGGGTGGCGAAGCGGAACAGCACGCCCCGCCGCGCCACTTCGCTCAGCAGTTCGGAAATGGAAGTGTCGGGCACGCTCACGTCGGGGACGATTCCGCCTCCGCCGAGGACGGTCCGGCCGGCGGCCGTCTTGAACCTCGGGAGCGCGGCGGAGCGCCCGCCCCGGGGAAGGCGCGCGTCCTGCAGGCTGTCCCCGCCCTCCAGCGCCAGCAGTTCCCTTTCGTGGTCCTCGCGGTGGATGCTGCGCCCGCTGGGAGTGTAGTAGCGGGCCACGGTCAATTTGAGCGCGGTGGAGTCGTCCACCCCGAACACCTTCTGCACCGATCCCTTGCCGAAGCTGGTGAAGCCGACCACCACGGCCAGGTCCAGGTCTTGCAATGCGCCGGCCAGGATCTCGGCCGCGCTGGCGCTTCCGCCGTTGACCATGACCACGATCGGGTACGGGCCTCGCACGTGGCGCGCGCCCGAGCGGTACACCTGGTTGGTGCCGGTGCTGCGTCCGCGCGTGGAAACGATCACCCCGCCGCGGGGCACGAACTCCTCGGCGATGGCCACCGCCTGGTCCACCAGGCCGCCCGGGTTGTCGCGCAGGTCCAGCACCAGCGACTTCATGCCCTGCCGCTCCAGGCTGTCCAGGGCGGCGCTCATCTCGTCGTGGGAACGCTCCGAGAATTGCGTCAGGCGCACATAGCCCACGCCCGGCTCGGTCAGGAACGCATACGGCACGGTGCGCACATCGATGCGCGCCCGCACCACCCCGTACTGCTTGCTGGCCTCGCCCTCGCGGGCCACGGTGAGGTTCACCCGGGTGTCGGAGTGCCCCCGCAGGTGGCGGACGGCGTTCTCGATGGTCCAGTCAAAGGTGGAGTGGCCCTCGATCTCGACGATGCGGTCCCCGGCCCGCAGCCCCGCGCGCTTGGCCGGCGAGGCATCCAGGGAGGTGATGATGGTCGGAAAGTGGTCCCGGATATCCAGCGTGATCCCGACCCCCTCGAACTCGCCCTGGGTCTGGTCGGTGAGGTCGCGGAACTCGCGGGCGCTCAGGAAGGTCGAATGGGGGTCCAGGGTGTGGGTCATCCCGCGCAGCGCCCCCTCCACCAGCTTGCGCTGGTCGACGGGGTCCACGTAGGACTCCTTCATCCGGGCGAGGGTGACCAGGAGCGGGCGAAGGGATGGATCGAGCCCGGCGTTGCCCATGCCATGCCCGGCCAGGAAGCCGACCACCAGGCACAGCGCCAGGGCTCCCACCAGCAGGAAGGCCTTGAATATCTTCATATAGGGGATTCTACGATGGGCGGAGCGCCCCGGTCTTTAAGAAACCACGGCGGCGCAGGAAGGGTTCGACCATTTCGAGCACCCGGTCCTGGACTTCTTCGGGGGAGCCGGAGGCGGAGAGCCGCTTCACCCGGCCCGGCTCGCGCTCGGCCAGGGCCACGTAGGACTTGCGAACGCGGCGGTAGAAGGCCGCCTGCTCCACTTCGAGCCGGTCCAGCCGGCGCCGACCCCGGCGTCCGAGGCGCCGGAAGCCCTCCTCGGGGGAGAGGTCGAAGAACAGCGTCAGGTCGGGCTTGAGCCCGCCGGTCGCGAAGCGGTTGAGGCTGGTGACCGTGGGCATCGGGATGGCCCGGCCGCCGCCCTGGTAGGCGCAGGTGGCGTCCGAGAAGCGGTCGCAGATCACGATCGTGCCCTGGTGCAGGGCCGGCGCGATCAGTTGCTCCACGTTCTGGGCCCGGGCGGCGAGATACAGGAGCATCTCGGCGTTGGCGCCCATCTCGCGGTGCCGGCGGTCCAGCAGGATCCGGCGGATGCGCTCGGAGATGCGCGCCCCACCGGGTTCCCGGGTCCAGATCACGGACAGGCCGAGGCAGCGCAGGCGGGCGAGCAATCGCCGGCCCTGCGTCGTCTTGCCCGACCCCTCGACCCCTTCAAGGGTGATGAGTGCGCCCCGCGCGGGCTTTCTCGGCAAGGCTCCCTATCCGCGCGGCTTGGGCGAGCGCTTGGCCGCCTTCTTCTTCGCGGGCCTGGCGGCCTTGGAAGCCCTGGCGGCGCGGGACGAGCCCTTCTTGCCGTACTTCAGGATGAACTCCTCGGTCTGCCGGCGGGCTTCGTCGTCCGGGAACTGCACCGGGGGGGACTTCTTGAAGTAGGACGAGGGCCCGACGAGCGCGCCCTTCAGGCCGTGGTCCATCGCCAGCTTGCAGCAGCGCACCGCGTCGATGACGACGCCCGCGGAGTTGGGCGAGTCCCACACCTCGAGCTTCATTTCCAGGTTGAGCGGCACGTTGCCGAAGGTGGTGCCTTCCATGCGGATGTGGCACCACTTGCGGTCTTCCAGCCAGGGCACGTAGTCGCTGGGGCCCACGTGGATGTCCTTCTCGGGCAGGGCATAAGGAATGATGCTGGTCACGGCGGCGGTCTTGGAGATCTTCTTGGACTCCAGGCGCTCGCGCTCCAGCATGTTCAGGAAGTCGGTGTTGCCGCCGAAGTTCAGCTGGTAGGTGCGGTCGATCCGCACACCGCGATCCACGAACAGGTTCGCGAGCACGCGGTGCGTGATGGTGGCGCCAACCTGCGACTTGATGTCGTCACCGATGACCGGCAGGCCCTTCTTCTCGAAGCGCTGCTGCCAGTACCGCTCGCGCGCGATGAACACCGGGATGCAGTTCACGAAGCCGCAACCGGCCTCCAGGATCTGCTCCTCGTACCACTTGGTGGCTTCCTCGGAACCGACCGGCAGGTAGTTGATCACCACGTCGGTCCTGGTTTCGCGGAGCAGCTTGACCACGTCCACGGTGGACCCGGGGGCCTTGTGGATGATCTGGGAGAGGTACTTGCCCAGGCCGTCGTGGGTCATGCCGCGGTGCACCGGCACGTTGAGCTTGGGAACGCTGTCGAACTTGAAGGTGCAGTTCGGCTTGGCGTAGATGGCCTCGGAGAGGTCCTTGCCCACCTTGTTGCGGTCGATGTCGATCGCGGCGCTGAACTCGATGTCGCGGATGTGGTAACCGCCCAGGTTGACATGCATGAGCCCCGGGACCATGTCGTTGTCCTTGGCGTTCCGGTAGAAGTGGACGCCCTGGACGAGGGACGAGGCGCAGTTGCCCACGCCAATGATGGCGACTCGGACCTTGGACATGTTAGGAATCTTCCTCCCTTTAGAGTTGGCGCCCGACGTGGACCAGGCGTTGCACGAAAGTCAAAAAGTTAAGCGCGGCGAGAATCGCCAGGGCCCATGCCCACGCCGGTTCCCAGAAGGCTGCCAGCAGCAGCGCCGCGATCTGAAGAATCATCCGCTCGGTGCGCTCCATGAGCCCCACGCGGCACTCCGCGCCAAGCCCCTCGGCGCGAGCGCGCACATAGCTGACGAGCAGGGCGCTGGCCAGGGCCAGCAGCGGGAGCGTCACCTCCCAGCGGGTGCCGGCCCACTCGCGCACCAGCGCGAGCCCGCGCCAGGCGGACCCCACGTACAGGGCCGCCTCCCCGGCGCGGTCCAGGGTTGAGTCCAGGAACGCGCCGAGCCGGGTTTCGCCGCCGCCCATGCGCGCCACCGATCCGTCCAGCATGTCGCACAGCCCGGCGAGGGTCAGCAGGCCGGCGGCGTAATCGTAGCGTCCCTGGGCCAGCTCGAATGCGGCTCCAACCGAGACGGCGAAGCCGAACACCGTGAGATGGTTGGCCGTGACCCCGGCGCCGACCAGCAGTCGGGTGGGGCCCTCCATCCATGAGCGTCCCAGGGCCCTGATGGCCAGCTTCACTCGAAATCCTCTTGCGCGCCGCCGGACTCGCCGGCCTGGGCACGCTCCCCGCGCGTCAGGCCGCCCACGCAAACCACCAGTTCGCCCAGCACCTTGGCCTCGCCGTAGCGCGCCGCCAGCCGGTCGAGCGGCTCCCGCACGACTTCCTCGTAGAGCTTGGTGAGCTCCCGGCACACGGCCCCAGGCCTCGGTCCAAGGACCTCGAAGGCGTCCTTCAGGAACGCTCCGAGCCGGTGCGGGCTTTCGTAAAAGACCAGCGTGCCCTCGTAATCGCGCAACTCTTCCAGCGCGCGCCGCCTGGCTCCGCTCTTTCGTGAAAGAAACCCGCGGAACAGGAACTGGTCGGTGGGCAGGCCGCACACTTGCAGGGCCGTGATCGCCGCCGAGGGTCCCGGAATGGAAATCACGCGGATTCCACGGGCCACCGCCTCGCGCACCAGCCGGTAGCCCGGATCACTCACGCCGGGAGAACCGGCGTCGGTGATGAGAGCCACCTTTTCCCCGCCCTCGAGGGCCCGGAGCACCGGCTCCAGGCGGCGCACTTCATTGTGCTCGAAGAAACTCGACAGGGGCCGCGAGATTTCATAACGGTCCAACAGCACCCGTGCCCGCCGGGTGTCCTCCGCCAGGATCCTGTCCGCCTCCTTGAGCGTGCGGACGGCGCGGTGGGTGATGTCCTCGAGGTTTCCGATCGGCGTGCCGACCAGGTAGAGGGCGCCTGCCTTCGGGCTGGAGTCAGCGGACATTAGCACACCCCGGAAACAGGGGGCAACCGCAGCGGGGGAGCCGCATTGACAAAGCTCCACCGGGCGGCTTGAATCGGCCGTGGGGCCGGTGCATCTTCCGGCCGTCCCTTCTCATCCAAGATATCAGGAGGTGCATGAATATGTTTTTTCCCTTTTGGGATCCGACCTATCTGATGATCCTGCCGGCCCTGGCGCTGGCGATGTACGCCCAGTGGAAGGTCCGGTCCACTTACCAGAAGATGAGCGAGGTGCCGTCTGCCGCCGGGAAGACCGGCCGTGAAGTGGCACAATATCTGATGCAGGCGAACGGCATCACCGGCGTGACCATCGAAGAGGTCCCCGGGACGCTGACCGACAACTATGATCCGCGCAGCCACACGGTACACCTGTCCTCGGACATCTACAACGGCACGTCCGTGGCGGCTATCGGGGTGGCAGCCCACGAGATCGGGCACGTCATCCAGCATGCCCGCGGCTACGCGCCCATCGCGATCCGTGACGCCATCGTGCCGGTGGCCGGGATCGGGTCGTGGGCCGCTTTCCCGCTGTTCTTCATCGGGCTGATCTTCCACAGCGGCGTGAGCCATCTGTTCATGGATCTTGGAATCGCCCTGTTCGGGGTGGCGGTGCTGTTCCACGTGGTCACGCTCCCGACGGAGTTCGATGCCAGCAGCCGTGCCCTCAACGAGTTGCAGAGTCGCGCGCTGCTCGCCCCGGGAGAGGTGGTCATGGCGCGCCAGGTACTGAGTGCGGCCGCCCTGACCTACGTCGCCGCCGCCGCCATGGCCGCCCTGCAACTCATCCGAATGGTGCTGCTCCGCAACAGCCGCGACTAGCCTTCGAGCCCGTGCAGGCCCAAAGAAAAGGGGAAGAGACGACGTCTCTTCCCCTTGGTTCTTTTTGCCCGGAACGGATGCGGGCAGTGGCGGTTAACCCTGCGCCACCATGTCTTTCAATTCCTTGGAGACCTTGAACAGGGGCACCCTGCGCGCCGGCACGGGCACCGACTCTCCGGTGCGCGGATTGCGAGCCAGGCGCGGCTTGCGGTCCTTGACCTTGAATGTGCCGAATCCCCTGATTTCGATGTGATGGCCCTGCTGGAGCGACCGTGAAACGGCCGCGAGGAACTCATCCACCGTCTCTGCGACGTCTTTTTTCGTCAAGCCGGTACGCTCGGCGATTTCGTCCACGATGTCCGCCTTGGTCATCGGACTCCTCCTCGGCTTGGCCTCAACTTGGAACGCGGCTTGACCTTAGGTGTTTGGTCGCGCTGTTGCCGAATTCATATTCCGCGATGCCCCGGAGGCTGTCAAGCTAAATGCTGATGTGGCAACGTGCAATGGGCGCGGTGCAGACTGCCCCCCTTTCGGCGCCTCCCTCGGCCAGTCCCCCAAAGACGCTGTTTTCGGCGGGTTTACCCAAGTCTAACTCATTGAACGACTTGAATTTGGAGGAGCCTCGCCGGGCCCGGCATGGCACACCGGTTGCGTTACGGGAAAGCAGCCTGATTCCGGCCCGGCGAGGACGGCAGGGGTGCTGTGGCGCAATGACGACAACGCCATCGACCACTGACCAACCGCAACGTCGCTGCTCACCCCTGTCCGTCCCGGCTGGGTTGGAATCGAGTAAAGACGCACGAAAAGGCCCGGTTGCTTCCCCCTCCGCTCAGGCGCATTCGCGATTCGCTCGGGGGAAGCAACCGGGCCTTTTCGTGCTCCGGGCTTCCTTACTGCAGTTCGTCCTTGTTCTCGCTTTGCTCCCCTTCTTCATCTTCTTCCCAGTGGGTGCCGCCGTTGACGAGGGAGATCTCGGCGGATTCGAGGACTTCCTTGGCTTCTTCGTCGCGGCTCGGGGGAATCCGGAGTTCGTGCTCGTTGGCGTGCACGCCCCGGTAGTCGCCGGGGGCGAATCTCACCGCGCTGATGTGGCTCTGGTTCAGCAACTGGCGGCGCGCCTCCACCTCCCACTCCTCGGCGCTGCTGAAGATCACCGTCCACGGCTCGGTCTCGGCGGCGCCCACGTCGTTTTCGCAGGTGTAGCGGCCGTCGTGCTCGCGGGCGCACTCGTCGCACAGCGGGGTCTCGCAGGCCACGCACCGGGCCAGCGCCTCTCGACGGGGATGCTCACCGCACATCTCCCCGCTGTCGGCCTGCATGGATCCACAGTGGGGGCAGTAGCCCAGCGCGGGATCGAAAATGGCCGAACAGTTCTCGCAATCCGCCACCGCCGCCTCGCTCTCCTTGAATTCGTCGCTCATGAATGCAGTCCCTTCCAGTTTTTTATTTCGCGATCCGCGCCCGCACCTGCCGGGGCGTGACATGTAGATAAGTCGAGGCGGATTTCAGATTCAACATCCATTCACCCTTGGCGCCCGCCGGCGCGCTTTCGGTCTGGATCCACTCGGTATGGTTCACCAGCGCGGCCGGTCCATCCACGCTCACCGATTCGGGCAGCGCCCGGGCCCCGAGGACGACCCCCGAGGCGGCCATCACCCGCACCGGGACCCGGCGCTCGGCGTGGCGGTCGAGCTGGACTTCGAGCGTCTCCGGGGAAGCGACGTCGGTCACCAGCACGTCGAGCCCCGCCGGGATGCTCACGTCCCGGCTCGAGGCCAGGTGGCGACGCCAGCCCGGACCGGCGGTCCCCAGGTCCAGCTCCATGCGCGCGCCGCGGAGCAGCGCCAGGTAAATGTCACGGCCGCGGCCGCGAAAGGTCACCTGCGCCTCGGCCGGAACAGGGCTCATGATGCTGAGCGTATCGGCCAGGTTCTTGACCCGCAGCGGAACCTTGTAGGTGAGGTCCTGCTCGCGGTTGGTCGCGACGTGCGCGTACACCAGCACCGCCAGAAAGACGGACACCAGCTTGATGCTCAGGTTGCTGAAGAACAGCCGCCACAGTGTTTTCATTCTTCCACGCCCTCGTCCCCTTCGCCGGCCGGCGCCAGCCCGTAGCGCTCCAGCCGCGAGTACAGCGTGCGTCGGGTGAGGCCCAGCAGCCGCGCCGCCTGGCTCTTGTTGCCCTGGGAGCGCGCGATCGCTTTCAGGATCAGGTCCTTTTCAAGGTCTTCCAGCACCAGGCCGCCCGGCGGGATCTCGAAATCGTAGGAGCCGCCCGCGCCGCCGCGTTCCTTGAGCTCCGGAATGTGCTCGGCGCCGATCGGATCGGGACCCGCGGTGATCACGATGCGTTCGATCAGATTTTGCATCTCGCGGATGTTCCCCGGGTAACTGTAGCCGAGGAGCCTGCGGCGCACCTCCGGGGCCACCCTGGAAATGTCGGAACCGAACTGCTTGAGAAAGAAATCCAGCAGCAGCGGCAGGTCCCCGGCGCGCTCGCGGAGCGGCGGCAGGTGGATTGGAAACACGTTGAGCCGGTAGAACAGGTCCTCGCGGAACTCCTTCTTCGCGATGGCCTCTTCCAGGTTCCTGTTGGTCGCGGTCACGATGCGGCAATCGGATTGGAGAGTTTCGGTTCCGCCGACCGGCACGAAGCTCTTTTCCTCCAGCACCTGGAGAATCTTCACCTGCAATGCTCCGGCGATGTCCCCGATCTCGTCCAGGAAGATGGTGCCGCCGTGGGCCAGCGAAAACCGGCCCGGCCTGTCGGCGATGGCCCCGGTGAACGCGCCCTTCTTGTGCCCGAAGAGCTCGCTTTCCAGGAGCTGCTCGGGGATGGCCCCGCAGTTCACCTTCACGAACGGCCCCCGGGAGCGGCCGCTGGCAACGTGGATGGAGCGCGCGACCACGTCCTTGCCGGTGCCGCTCTCGCCCCGCAGGAGCACCGTGGCATCGGTCTGGGCCACCCGCTCGGCCAGCGCCAGGGCCTTTTGAAACGTGGGCGCCTGCCCGATCAGGCCCTCGAATCCGGGGGCCCCGCCGAGCGTCTTGCGAAGCGATTCGTTCTCCACCGCGAGCCGTTCGCGCTCGGAGCGGTCCTCCAGCTTGGAGCCCACCTTGCGCACCCGGATGCGCAGCTCGTCCAGTTCGATCGGCTTGTTCAGGAAGTCGAACGCCCCGTCCTTCATGGCCTGCACCGCGGCGGCCACGGTGGCGAACGCCGTCATCACGATCACCTCGGTGCGCGGATACCTTTCCTTGACGATCTTGAGGAGCGCCAGCCCGTCGGGCGGCGGCATCTTCAGATCGGTGAGCAGCAGGTCGAATCGCTCCTTTTCCAGCACCTCCACCGCCTCGGAGCCGCTGTGGCGCAGAACCAGGTCGTGGCCCTCCTCCGAGAGCGTGTCTCCCAGCAGGCGGGCCAGCCGCGGCTCGTCGTCAACCAGCAGGATTTTCATTCGACCTCGCGGGGAATCGGACCTGGAACACGGAACCCTTGCCCGGGGCGCTCTGCACCTCGACGCGGCCACGGTGCTCGCGCACGATGCGGTCCACCACGGCGAGCCCCAGGCCGGTGCCGCGTTCCTTGTTGGAATAGAAGGGATCGAAAATCTTGCGGAGCGCTTCCCGCGGGATTCCCTGGCCGGTGTCGCCCACCTCGCAGACCCACTCGCGGCCGTCGCGCCTGAGCCCCAGCGTGAGCGTGCCTCCTTCGGCCATGGAATCCTGCGCGTTCAGGATCAGGTTCAGGAACACCTGCCGAACTCCGGCCGGGCTACCCTGCACGAACGCCGGCCCGGTGCCCTCGGGGTAGCGGGTCTCCACGCTCACGCCGTGCTTGGACAGGTTGGGTTCGCACAGGAGCCGCACCCGCTCCAGCGACTCGCGCAGGTCCAGTTCCGAGGACTGGTCCGGATCGCTGCGCGCAAAATCGAGGTAGGTGGAAAGAATCCTGTTCAGCCGCTCCACTTCTTCAGGGATATATTGCCAGATTTCATCCTCGGGCGGGGCCTTCTTCAGCCGCTCGGCGGTGGCCCGGATGATGGCCAGGGGGTTGCGGATCTCGTGGGCCATGGTCGCGGCCAGCTGGCCCATGGTGGCCAGCGTCTCGTTCCGGCGCGCCCGCTGCTCGGCCTCCAGCAATCCGCGGGTGGCCCGGGCGAAAACCCAGCCCAGCAGCAGCACCGCCAGGGTGGATACCGCCGCCACCCCGAGGAGGTTCCGCCGCAGCTGCTCCAGCCCGCCGAAAAACGAGGCGTCCGCCTCCACCGAGAGCACCGCGCCGATGTCGGAAGAATCGTACGCCACCGGGGCGAAGGCCGTCTTGTAGTAGACCCCCTGCTGACTGTAGAGAGAGCTGGCCGAGGGCCGGCCCATGAGGGCCGCGTCGGCGGCCGGTCGGTCGAACACCAGGGCCGGGTTGGGCCCCGCGAGCGGCGGATCGGCGTCCAGGTCCAGCAGCGGATGGCGCTCCCGGTCGAACAGGAAGATGTTGCGGATCCAGCCCGTGCCGCTCCGGGTTCGCAGGAGCTGGTGGCGCAGCGTCACGTAGGCAAAGCCGAACCGGCCGTTGTCCAGCAGGTCTTGCAGTTCGGACTGGGTGATGCGGGAGGCGGCCGTGACCGCGACGGCGGTGAGGCTGCGGCTAAGCTCGGATTCCCAGTGCTCCCGGAACGACCGGTAGTAGAACCACCCGGCGGCGTTGAGGACGAGCAGCATGAACACCAGGAAGGACAGGGTCCAGCCCAGCTGGACGGCATGGGTGGGGATCCCCGGGCGGGGCGAACGGACGCGCATGCCTGCATAGTAGGGGCGCGGTCCGGCGAAGGGCAACGTGGTTGCACAGTTCGTTTGGGCGCGGCGCCGGGCGTGGCCCGGTTGCGCGCCGGGAAGTTCAAGCCGGCCAGGCGCCGGGGAAAGGAGCCGCGGCCCGCCGTGCGGCGCACCACGCTCCTCCCCACGGGCGCCCGGTCGTGATCAGACCTTGGTTCCGATTTCCAGCGGGGCGCCGGTCTCGAGCAGCGTCTTCAGCCCGCTCAGCACCGGGTTCCAGCCCGGCTGCACGCTCTTGTAGGTGGCGGTCTCGCCGTCGAAGTCGTCGTGGGTCAGAATCACCAGCACCGATCCGCTGTAGGGACGGATTTCCCAGGTTACCCGCGAGGCCCGGTCGGCCTTCGACTCGGGATTGTGGGTGGCGTTGAAGGTCATCACCAGCTTGCGGTTGGGCTGGACTTCCAGGATTTCACCCGAGAGCGCCACGCCGCCGTCGGCGTTGTTGTAGGTGTACCTGGATCCGGGCTTCAGCTCGGCCTGCAGGGTCGTGCCGTAGAAATACTGGCGGGTGAACTCGGGGTTCGTGATCGCCTGCCAGACGTTTTCCGGCGTGGACTTGATGTACACCTCGTAGACGTGCTTCAGGTTCGAGGGCATGGATTCCTCCAGTGCGGACTTGAGCGCCCCCATGGCGCTCACCCAGGGTTTGGCAAACTTGCTGATCCAACGGTCGTGGATGAGCTGGATTGGAACAGAATTCAGGAAGTGCAGCTTTTCGCGGCCCTCCCGGCGGGTGACCACCAGGTGCGCCTCCTCCAGCAGGCGCAGGTGCTTCATGACCCCGTAGCGGGTCATGGGGAGCCCCTCGCACAGTTCGGCCAGCGTCTGGCCGTCCTTTTCACGAAGTCTATCCAGCAGCTTCCTGCGACTGGGGTCGGCCAGCGCCCTGAATGCCTCTTCCATTCCCGGATTATATGTGACTATTTGGTCACCTGTTAAGTCTTAAAAGAAAGACGGGCCCCTGATCCCCGGGGCCCGTCCGACACCGTCCCTATGTTCCGGTGTCCCATCTATGTGAAAACGTGTTCCCCACCGCGAAGTCGTTCCGTAAACTACTGAAACACCCCGTGTAAGGATGCCCAGCGTTGGGTTGCGAACTTGGCAGGGAACAACACCGTGCTCCTGCTCTCATGGTGTTGGATGCACCGCGACCCTGCGGAGTTGCCCGGCGTCTCCTCTTGAAGGAAATCGGAAGGAAATCCCACTGAAAACGAACCTGAGCCCGGGGCACGACCACCTGGCCGTGATGGCCCGCGAGCCCGTGGCCGGTCGCGCCAAGACCCGCCTGTCGCCGCTGTTCGGCGCCGACGGCGCCGCGCACTTGTACGAAGCCTTTCTGAGGGACACTCTGGAGCTTTCGCGGCTCTCGGGGACACGAACCAGCGTGTTCACCAGCGGCGGCACCTTGAAATCACTTCGCGGGGCGGCCCCGCACGTGAGCCGGTGGCTGCCGCAGGGCAAGGGAGACCTGGGCGAGCGCATGCGACGCGCCTTCGCCTCGTGCTTTCGCGCCGGCGCCCGGCGCGTGGTGCTGATCGGCACCGACAGCCCCGGCCTGCCCCTGCTGGAGCTTCGCGCGGCGTTCCGCGGCCTGCGCCGGTCGGACGTGGTGGTCGGCCCCGCTTCGGATGGCGGGTACTATCTGCTGGGGCTCGCGAGGCCGCTCCCCGCTCTCCTGCATCGAATGCCGTGGAGCACCCCGTCGCTGCTTTCGGCCACCGCCGCGCGCGCGCGGGAGCTCCACCTGAAACTGGAAACGCTTCCCCTGTGGTTTGACGTGGACGCACCGGAAGACCTGGGCGTGCTGGAAGGGCTGGCGGCGCTGGGGCGCCTCCGTCCCCGGCCGCGCCACTCCCTGGCGGCGCTCGAGCAGTTGCGCGCGCGCCTCACCCCCAAGAAACGAGGCTCCTGATGTCCAAGACGTGGTTCATCACCGGCTGCTCCACCGGCTTCGGCCGCCTGCTCACGCAACGCTGCCTCGACGAAGGGCACAACGTCGCCGCCACCGCCCGGGACGCCTCGAAGATGGAAGGTTTCAAGGCGGTCCGGGACGGACAGCTCCTCGCGCTCCCGCTGGACGTGACCTCCGGCGCCCAGGTGACCTCCGCGGTCGAGGCGGCCCGGAAGAAATTCGGGCACGTCGACGTGCTGGTGAACAACGCCGGCTACGGCTACTTCGCCACCCAGGAGGAGTCCGATCTGGACGAGGTGAGAAGGATGTTCGAGACCAACGTGCTGGGGCTCGCGCGGGTCACTTCGGCGGTGTTGCCCCTGCTGCGCGCCCAGGGCGGCGGGACGGTGGTGAACCTGTCCAGCATCGGCGGCCGGATGGCCACGCCGCGCGGAGGCTTCTACCAGGCCACCAAGTGGGGCGTGGAGGCCATGTCCGAGGCGTTGTACTTCGAGACCTGCTCGTTCGGCATCAAGGTGGTGGTGATCGAGCCGGGCGCCTACGAGACGGACTTCGGCCCCCGCTCGGCGAAGAGCTCGCCGAAGCTCACCGACCCGGGCTCGCCGTACGCGGAGCTGTACCCGAAGTGGACCGAAATGTCCGGGCACGTGTTCGTGCCGCGCCAGGACCCCAAGGAAGTGGTGGACGCGATCTGGAACGCGGTGAAATCGGAGGAACCCTTCGTGCGCGTGCCGGTGGGACGCGACGCCGTGGACCTGGTGTCCCAGCGCGAGAAGCGCACCAGCGCCGAATACATCCAGTACCTGCACGAGCGGGCAGGCTACGGAGTGGGAGCGGCGAAGTCGAAGTAGCCGCGGAGACCGAGACAATCACGGCCCGTCGGGGTGTTCCCGGCGGGCCGTCCTGTTGCGGGATGTCCGTGCAGTGCCGCGGCGCTAGTAGATGCCCTTGCCCATGGCCGAACAGAGCAATTCCACCCCCAGGGCCGCGGTGCGATTGGCATCGTCCAGCACCGGGTTGATTTCAACCAGGTCGATGGAGCGGATCCGCTCGCAGTCGGAGAGCATTTCCATGGCCAGGTGCGCCTCGCGGTACGAGATGCCGCCGCGCACCGGCGTTCCGGTCCCGGGCGCGTCGCGCGGGTCCAGCGCGTCCATGTCGAAGCTCAGGTGGACCCCCGCCGTGCCCGCGGTGGCCCGCTCGATGGCGAGCTCCATCACCCTGCGCATGCCCAGTTCGTCGATGTGGCGCATGGTGTACACCGTGACGCCCGCGCGGCGCATGTTCTCGCGCTCGCCCGGGTCCAGGTCGCGGGCCCCGATGAGCACGGATTCCTCCGGGCGCACCTTGGGCGAGAATCCCATGAGCCCGGTGAGTTGCGGCGCGCCCAGTCCGCAGGAGACCGCGAAGGACATGCCGTGGATGTTCCCCGACGGCGTGGTCTCCGGAGTGTTGAAGTCCCCGTGGGCGTCGATCCACACCAGACCCAGTCGCTCCCCGCGCTCATGAAAATAGGCCGAGGAGCCCGCCACCGAGCCCACGGAAAGCGAGTGGTCCCCTCCCAGCACCACGGGAGTGCGCCCGTCGGTGATGGACTGCTTCACCTGGGCCGCGAGTTCGCGGGAGATCGTGGAAATGACGTCGCAGAACTTGAGCTTGGGATCGCCGACGGTGGAGGTTTCCAGGATGGAGGCGTTGATGTCCCCGGAATCCTCCACGTCCAGCCCCAGCGCGCGCAGCCGGGGCTCGAGATCCGCCACGCGCAGCGCCGACGGACCCATGTCCACGCCCCGGCGCCCCGCGCCTAGGTCGATACGCATTCCGATCAAACGGACTTTGTCGCTCACGGCTTCCTCTGGGGGATGGGGATTCAGGGCATCTTTTTGCCGGCGATGAGCGCCTTCACTTCCGCGGTGTGCGGCCCGTTCGGCTCCGCCTTGAGATAGGCCTGCCACGAAGCCTTGGCCTCCGCTTCCCGGCCCATCATGTGCAGGATCACGCCGCGGTTGTAAATGGCATTGGGATGGCCGGGCCCGTGCGCGAGCACGCTGTCCAGTTCCCCCAGGGCCAGGTCGTGCTTGCCGGTCTGGTACAGGCAGGTCGCCAGGTCCACGCGGGCGTCGTCCTTGTCCGGCTCCAGGGCGAGGGCGCGGCGATAGTAGGTCGCCGCCTGGTCGAAGTGGCCGGCGTCGTAGAGCACGTTGGCCATGCCGATCAGGTGCATGGGGTTGTTGGGCTGTTTTTCCACGGCCTGCTTGAGGATCGCCAACTGGCTGGTGTCGCCGGGGACGCCGGCGCCCGCGGTCACGCGCCCGTTCTCGGCCCGGGCATCGGCTCCGGCCTCGGAGCCGGCGGGCTTCTGTTGTTTGAGATACAGCAGGAACAGCGCGACCACGGTCACAGCTGTAAATACGCCGATGATCGCGTTCCGGGTGCCCCGGGAAAGCGGGCCGTGGGCGGCATGGGGCTTCGCAGCGGCGGCCGCGGGCTTACGCGGAGCAGGAGCCGGGGCCGGGGCCGGTTTGGCCGCCGGTGGCGCGGGCGGGGCCGCGTGGGCCTCGGCGGGGATCGCGGAGGCATGCAGCGGCAGCCCGCACTCCGGGCAGACGGCCCCTCCCGGCAAGATCGATGCACCGCATTCCCTGCAACGGATCGATTCGTTCACGAACTCTCCTCCTGACATAGGAAAGGGCAGGGCGGATCGCCCTGCCCTTTCCCGAATTGAGCTGACGGGCGATCTAGAGCGTCTTGTCCTTGCTGCCGGAGCCGGTGCTCACCTTGGCGCCGGTGGTCGAGTGCGGGCAGGCCTTGCCGGCCGAAGCGCCCTTGGCGTACGGGCAGCTGCCGCCGTTTTCCGACATGTCGGCCGTGACGACCTCGGCCTTGTAGCCGAGGGTCGCGAGCTTGCGGGCGCAGGCGGCCGAGGAGGCGGTGCCGTTGTGGCAGACCACCGCGGTGCCGTTCTCCAGGTCGCAGTTCACGTCGTTCACGCCCTTCATGGAGGCGAAGGCCGCCTGGATCTTCTTGGCGTCCTTGTCGGCCTTCAGGCCGGCGATCGCGAACGTGGTGTGCTCCATCTTCATCGACTTGGTGGCGGAAGCGCCCTCGGCGCCGTCGCAGTGCATCTTGGAGCACTGGCCGGCGGACATCCCGGCGGAACACTGGCCGGCGCCCGTCGAGGCCGCGCTGGCGGAAGCGCCCTTCGCGCCCTTGTCGTTGGGGCAGGCCATGGCCGCGGAAGCGACCAGGGCGAGGAGCACGGTAAGAGCGAGAATCTTCTTCATGAATATCCTCCCGTAAGGATGTGGGTATCGATTCCGAGCTTCAAACCGGGGCCGGGGAAGGGGCCCTCGGGTTCTGACATCTCATGGATAAGGGTATCATCGGCACAATCCGGGAGCAAGCCCAGTTCAATCTTGGGACACCTGCTTTAAACTTCTGCGATATAAGAGGTTGCGGTCACGGGTCCAACCTGCCCCGGCCGGCTCCCGCCCGCGCCTGCTATGTTCCTCCCATGAACATCCAGGAAAACGTGCCGCTCGCCCCCCACACCACCCTGCGGATCGGCGGCCCCGCGCGCTACTATGCCACTGCCCTGAGCGAGGAAGAGCTGCGTGACGCGGCGCTGTGGGCGCGCTCCAGGTCGCTGCCGGTCTTCGTGCTTGGAGGCGGCAGCAACCTGGTGATTTCCGACGACGGTTTCCCGGGACTGGTCCTGCACGTGAGGCTGCGCGGCATCGAGGCGACCCAGGACGGTCGCGTGGTGGCCGCGGCCGGCGAGGACTGGGACGCGCTGGTCTCCCGCTGCGTCGCCGCCGGACTCGCCGGGATCGAGTGCCTGAGCGGCATCCCCGGCAGCGTGGGCGGAACTCCGGTGCAGAACGTGGGCGCGTACGGGCAGGAAGTGAGCGCGACGATCCGCTCGGTGCGCGCCATGGACATCGCCACCGGGGAGTTCCGCAACCTGGCCGCCTCCGAATGCGGCTTCTCGTACCGCACCAGCATCTTCAATTCATCGGAGCGCGGCAGGCACGTGGTCTCTTCCGTCACCTATGAGCTCGATCCCGGCGGCGCGCCCCGGCTGGACTACAAGGAATTGAAAGACCGGTTCGAAGGCAGGCCTGCGCCCTCGCTGGCGGAAGTGCGCGAGGCGGTGCTCACGGTGCGCGCGGGCAAATCCATGCTGCTCGCCTCCGACGACCCGAATTCGCGCAGCGCCGGGTCCTTTTTCAAGAACCCGATCGTGAGGGAGCCTTTGTGGGCGGCGCTGGAAAAGACCACCGGCGTGCCCGCGCCGCGCTACGCGGTGAGCCCGGGCCTGGTCAAGGTGCCGGCCGCCTGGCTGATCGACCGGGCCGGGTTCCAGCGCGGAGAGCGGCGCGGACCGGTGGGAATCTCGTCGCGCCACACCCTGGCCCTGGTCAACTTCGGGGGCAACGCGACCGCGGCGCAGTTGATGAAGTTGGCCGTGGAGATCCAGGCGCGCGTGATGAAGCGTTTCGGAATTGAGCTGGAGATGGAACCGGTGCGGGTGGGCTTCGGGGAGTGATCGTGGTCTCAAGGAAGTAGAAGTTGGACAGCAGGGCAAGGGTTGGCAAGTCCCGGGACTCATGCGGCGCGGCAGGCAAGCCATACCCAAAGAAACCGACTCTGTTACCTAGCGTTAGACGTTCGATCCGCCGGCTGCAGACCCTTCTCGATCACGCAATCGATGCCCACAGAGCCTGCGCACCAAGTGGCAACGCTTTCCAGGGAGCTCCCAGATCGTTACCCGGGAGGTCAATCCTGTTTCCGCGCCGTTTGAGCGTCGCCTCGGTCCCGCAGAACAACACAGAACAGAGGCGTGGGGCACCAAGCCGCGAGTTCGTCATGTATCTTGAACCTGACGATTGATCAGGTAATTTGATGAGACCCAGAGTCAGGAGGTTGGGACTTCAGTCATATCCGCGATCCCTGCTCTGCCTAAGAGACGCGCTTCCCGACGTCAGCCATGCGCTTCAAACAAGCGGCTACTGATCGAACTCCGGGCTCACGGCGGACACCGCGTCCTTGAGCGTGATCAATCCCTTGAGGTGGCCGCCCTCGTCCACCACCGGCAGCGCCAGGAAATCGTACTTGGCGAAGGCCGACACCACCTCCTGGTGGTCGGCATCCAGCGGAATGGTCTTGGGGTGGGTCTCCATGATCTCGGAGACCGGCGTGTCCGACGTGGCACGCAGCAGGTCCACGATGGTCAGCGCGCCGCGCAGCGTCTCGTCGCGGTCGATGACGAAGACGTAGGCGGAGGACTCCAGCGGCTGGTCGATGGCGCGGATCCGATCCAGGGCGTGGGATGCGGTCTGGTGCTTTTCCACGCTCACGAACTCGGTCGTCATCAGCGCGCCGGCCGAACCCTCCGGGTAGCTGAGCAGCTCCCGCAGTTCTTCCCGCCGCTCCGATTCCATGTCTTCCATCAGGCTCTCGGCGTCGCTCTCCGGCATGTCTTGCAGCAGGTCCGCGGCCTCGTCGGGGGCCATTTCCTCCAGGATATCGGCGGCCATCTCCTCGCCCACCGACTCCAGCAGCGGGATCTGCAGCTTTTCGTCCACCTCTTCCAGGGTCTCGGCGGCGGTCTCCACGTCGAGCGAGCGGAACATGGCCTGGCGCTGGTGGATGTTGAGGTCTTCCATGATGTCGGCCAGGTCGGAGGGGTGCAGGTCGTTGAGCTTGCGCTGGGTGACGTTGATCTTGAGCGCCGCGGCCCCGGGGTCCGACACCAGCGGCTGCACGAACTTCCAGGAAACCAGGTGGTCGGGTACGGTGTAGCTGAAGAGCCAGTCGGTGAAGGCGTCGAACGCCCGGGCCAGCCCCAGCCGCCGCACCAATCCTCGAAAACCGACGTCCACGTGCACCACCCGCAGCTCGCGCTCGGCCACCAGGAAGTGCAGGTCGTTCACCCGCTCCAGCTTGGCTCCGTGGGTGTCCACGATCTGCTTGTCCAGGATCTCGCGGCGCAACTGGATGTGCTGGGTCTGGGGATTGAACGGAACCATCTGGTCCTCGGCCCCCGCGCGCAGGCGCAGCTCCTTGCCATTCAACCCTTCCACCCCGCTCCAGTCCAGCTGCATCAGTCCGCGCCGGCTCTTCAGGACCACCGTGGTCACCCGAGGATAGATCTCCCCCAGCTGGATGATCAGGTCATGCACCTTCCCGTGATGCCCCCCGTCCGGCGTGACGGCGCGCGCGTCCAGGACTTCCGTGAGGAAGACGAACATTTTCAGGACGTCCATGGGGTAGGCGGAAGTGCTCATGGGTTCGTTTCCGGGTCGATGGTCTGCCGAGGCAAGGAAGCCGGATGCAATCGGCCTAAGATCGCGCCAAGCGTGCGTCGCTCGTAGATCCACAACAGAGTCGAAAGCCACGCCGGATCCGGCTCCGCGCCGATCCGGGGGACTTCCAGGGAGTCGGTCCCGGCCACCGCGGCGAAAGGCTCGGTCGTGAATATCAGGTCGTAGCCGAGCTCGTGCGCGCGGCGAACAAGTTCGGGGCTGCGCTGGCCCCATGGCCAGGCGAAGGCGTCGGTCGGAGCGCCAAGGTGTTCTTCGATGGCTCTTCGCGAGCCGGCAAGCTCGAGATTCAGGCGGGCTTCGTAGTCGGACCTGGCTTCGAAACGGCCAGAGCCTCCGCGCAATCTGAAGTTTCTCACGGTTTCCCGTCCCGAGGCAACCGTTCGAGCCTTGGAGCCGGAGGCGACCAAGGCAGCGACGAGGTTCGAGTCGGGATGAAACGACGGCCCGAGCAGCGCAGATCGCCCCAGGAACACCGGAAGAGATGCCCGGGAATCCCCCGACGAGGCTTGAATGGTCTTCCAGTTGGGGCTGGTCGCAAACCCCAGGAGCGACTCGGAGCCGAAGGCGAACGAGTGCGAAGCGCTATGCGATCCGAGTTCGACGATGCCGGCCCGCGCCATGAGGACAACCTCGGACCAGCGCAGGGAGTAGGGGTTCGGGGCGTGCGGAGCGCTCGCCGCATACCGATCCGCGTCGCCGGCCCCTCGAAGGGCCGCCGCGGGGGAATTCTCCTGAGGCGACTTGGAGCGAAGCGACGGAGCCGAAGGGGAAATCCCCCGTGGTGGCCCTTCGCCCAGTCTGTCCGTCACGAGGAACAGTATCGCGTGCTCGCGATGCCGGATCAGCGGACGCATCAGCCCCGCGTAGTTCGAGGCGTCGCCGTCGTCGAAGGTCAACAAGATCTCGCCGCGACCGGGCTTTCGCGTCCCCCTTAGAACTCCTCGAAATTCCTCAAGGCTGAGAGTTCGGAACCCGTTTCTGGACAGCCAGGCTGCGGTGCGCTCAAAGTCTTTCGTCTTGTGGAAGAACAGCACTGGAACAGTCGGCAGAACTACCGGCTCCAGCCAGATGATCCAGGTCGCCAACATCATCAAGGCGACCACGCCCCACAGGATCAGCCGGCGCACTTCTCAACTCTTCCCGGCGGGCGACGTTTCGGGGCGCTCGACTCCGTCTACGAACAGGAAGCGCTTCACCTTTCCCGTGGTCGTCCTCGGGAAATCCTCCCGGCGCAGCGCAAAGTCCCTCACTCGCTTGAAGTCCGCCAACTGGCTGCACACGCGGCTGACTTCCGCCTTCATGAACGTCTTCGCGGCAGCTTCGTCCGAGGCTCCGCCGGCTTCAGCCAGCTTCGCTTCCAGCCGTTCCCAATCGGGAAAGATCACGGCGCACACGTCCTCGTGCCCCACCCGGTCGCGCTTTCCGTAGACCATGGAATCCACGATGCATGGGCTCGCTTGCAGCGCGGCTTCGACCTCTTCCGGATAGATCTTCTTCCCGGCGCCGCTCGCGATCATGAGCTTGCTCCTGCCGCTCAGGTACAGGTAGCCGTCCTGGTCCAGGCGGCCCAGGTCTCCGGTGCGGAAGAAATCGCCGCTCATCACCGAGGCGGTCAGATAGGGGTCGCCATAGTATCCCTGCATCACGTTTTCGCCGCGGGCCAGCACCTCGCCGACCCCGTCCGGCCCGGGGCGGTCGAGCAGGATCTCCACTCCCTGGATCGGCGGGCCCACGGAGCCTTCGCGGGCCTTGCCGGGCGGGTTCACCGTGAGCACCGGGGAGGTCTCCGTGAGGCCGTAGCCCTGCAGCATATCCACGCCCAGGGCGCGAAAACCGTGGAAGGCTTCCGGGCCCAGCGCGGCGGCGCCGGAGACGAAGAACTTCAGGTGCCGGATACCGGCCCGGGAGCGAATCGGAGCCAGCAGAACCCGGCCGAGCCCCATGGGCGCCCGGGTGCGGCGCAGGGCCCGGAACACCGGCAGGAAGATTCCGCGCGCGATCAGGTTGCCCTCGGCGAGCGTCCGCTCGATGCCGGCGATCATCTTGGAGTAGAGCAGCGGCACGCCCAGCATGAGCGTGGCCTGGCTGTCGCGCAGGTCTTCCATGAGTTCCCGGGATTTCAGGCTGCGCGAGTACACCACCGTGGCCCCGGCGCTCAGCGGCATCATCATTCCCATGGTGCACTCGAAGGTGTGGTGGAGCGGCAGGACCGACAGCAGGCGATCTCCGGGACCGATGGAAAATTCGGTCAGCACCGCGTTGACGTTGGTGGTGAGGTTCCGGTGGGAAAGCGCCACGGCCTTGGGCCGCCCGGTGGTCCCCGAAGTGAAGATGAGCGCCGCCAGGGATTCCGGGGAGACCCGCCGCTCGGCCAGTTGGGCGTGCCGGGTGGACTGGTCGCCCCGGGCCAGCGCCTGGGCGTAGCCGGCGTGGGCCCCGGCGGATTCGTCCAGGGAAAGGACTCTCACCCTGGGTAGCGCCGCCTTCACCACCGGCTCCAGGCGCTCGCTGGCGAAGACATATCGCAGTTCGGCGGCCTTGCCGATCTCCCCCACCTCCCGCTCCTTTAAGAGGGCGTCCATTGGAACGGCGATCCCGCCCGCCCGCTGCACCGCCAGGTAGGCGGCGCACCAGCGCGGACGGTTCTCGCTGAACACCCCGACGCGCTCCTCGCGCACCAGGCCCATCTCCAGCAGCGCCAGCGCCAGACGGGTGGTTTCCTGGTCCAGCTCGGCGAACGTAAAGGTTTCGCCCTCGCGATTGGCGCGCCGGGAGAAGAGTTTGTCGGGGTACAGGCGCGCGGACCGCTCCAGGATTTCCAGGACGGTGCGCGGCGGGGCGTTGGAGTCCACTTGGGTTCGGCTACTCCTATGGATTCGGTGTCCCGGAATGGGGGCGCGGTCTTCCGGGGAGGGGTTCGGACCGCGGCGTGCCGTGGTGGGCGGCCGGAAACCCTTCTCTGGCGGGAAAGAATACCACCTTCCCCGCCCCTAACGAAGCCCGGACGGCCCGCCGATAACCCCGCGGAGAGAATATTTCCCGGCCCGCTCATTCCGCGACGCCGGAAACTGCCCCAAAATACGAGGGAACCATGCCGGCAGAAACCCGGAAATCGCTCGGACAGTACCTGCTCGAGCGCAACCTGCTCTCCCGCGAGCAGCTGCAGACCGCGCTGAACGAGGCCCGCAAGCAGGGTATCTTCCTGCGCCAGTCCCTGGCCAAGATGAACCTGGTCAAGGAAGAGCACCTGCTGGACTACCTCGAGAACGAGCTGGGCATCCCGCGCATGGACCTGTCGTCCTACGACAGCGACCCGGTGCTCCAGAAGCTGGTCCCGGAGCGGCTGGCCCGCAAGCACATGCTGCTGCCGGTCTTCAAGATCTCCAACATCCTCACGGTCGCCATGGTGGACCCGCTGGACATCATCGCGCTGGACGAGGTGAAGATGGCCTCCGGCTGCGAGGTGGAGGCGGTGGCTTCCCCCGAGTCGCAGATCCTGGATGCCATCGACAAGTACTACCCGATGGGCCGGATGGTCGAAAGCCATGACCTTTCGGCCGACGAGCCGCGCGACGTGGACTTCATGGCCGAAACGGGCAAGCCGGTGGCGGCCGAGGAAGGCCCCATCGTCAAGCTGGTGAACGCGCTCATGACCCAGGCCATGCGCGAGAACGCGAGCGACATCCACATCGAACCCGAAGAGACCTGCATCCGGGTGCGCATCCGGGTGGACGGCATGCTCCGCGACGTGGGCACGCACCCCAAGGCGCTCCACAGCTCCATTGTCTCGCGCATCAAAGTGGTTTCGGAGATGGACATCTCCGAGCGCCGCGTGCCGCAGGACGGCCGCTTCAAGGTGAGCCTGGAGGGCAAGGAACTGGACCTGCGCGTGTCCACCTGCCCCACCATCCACGGCGAAAACGTGGTGATCCGGATCCTGCGCAAGGACGCGCTGGTACTGAGCCTGGATTCCATCGGGATGTCCGCGCGGGACCTGGTCCTGGTGCAGGGCATGATCGCCCGCCCGCACGGGATGCTGCTCGTGACCGGCCCGACCGGATCGGGCAAGACCACCACCCTGTACTCGTGCCTGAACGCGATCAACAACCCGAACCGCAACGTGGTGACGCTGGAAGACCCGGTGGAATACCGTCTCCCCTACGTGCGACAGACCCAGGTCGACCCGGAAGCGGGATTGACCTTTGCGCGCGGCCTGCGCTCGTTCCTGCGCCAGGATCCGGACGTGATCATGCTGGGCGAGATCCGCGACAGCGAAACCGCCGAAATCGCGATCCGCTCCGCGCTCACCGGCCACATGATGCTTTCGACGCTCCACACCAACGACGCGCCCAGCTCCCTGGCCCGGCTCCTGGACATGGGCATCGACCCGTTCCTGGTGTCGTCTTCGATCATCGGCGTGATCGCCCAGCGGCTGCTGCGCGGGGTGTGCGAGAAGTGCAAGGAACCCGAGGTGGTGCGCCCCGAGGTGCTCCTGCGCCTGGGCATGCGCGCGGCCGAGGACCAGTTCGTGCGCGGGGCCGGCTGCAAGGCCTGCAACGGCACCGGCCTCAAGGGCCGTCTGCCAGTGTTCGAAGTGCTGCAGGTGGACGACGAAGTGCGCGGCATGATCGCCCAGCGTGCCTCGTTCGAGGCGATCGGGCAGGCGGCCCGCCGCTCGGGCATGCGCACGCTGCGCGACGACGCCCTGGACAAGGCGCGCCGCGGGCTGACCACCCTGGGCGAGGTCTCGCGCGTCACCGGCGAGGACCCGGAAGCGGTCCGCGAGGTGGCGGCTTGAGCATGGCCCGGGGCCTTCGGTACGCCGAAGGGACGGAGGGCTAGCCGATGGCGGCCTACGAATTCAAGGCGCGCGAGCGCGCGGGCGCGGTGCGCGAGGGCGTGCTGCACGCCGAAGGCGAAGCGGAAGTCCTGAAATTGCTCGAAGAGCAGGGGCTGCTCCCCATCCGCATCGTGAAGCAGGCGGCCGCGGACAATCCCCGGCCCGCGGGATCCGTCCCCTCGATCCCCTTCATGGCCCGGAAGGTCCCGGTCAACGAACTGATCATCTTCACCCGCCAGCTCGAGACGCTGCTCGACGCCGGCATCCCGATCACGCAGAGCCTGGAGATCCTGGAGGACCAGACCCCGGGCCAGCAGCTCCGCGAAGCCACCGGCCGGGTGCGGGAATCGGTCCAGCAGGGCGACAGCATGGCCGAGGCGCTGGCCCGCGAGCCGCTGGCGTTCCCCCTGCTGTACGTGAACATGATGCGGGCCGGCGAAGAAGGCGGTGTGATGGCCGCCATGCTGGAGCGCACCGCCACCCTGATGGAGCACGAGGCCGAGACCCGCGAGCGCGTCAAGTCGGCGCTGTTCTACCCGCAGCTCATCCTGGGCGAGCTGGTGCTGGCGTTCGCGGTGCTGGTGAAATTCGTCCTTCCCCGCTACAACGCATTCTTCAAGGGCATGGGCGCCAAACTGCCGCTCCCGACGCGGATGCTGATCGCCATGGACGTGTTCATGGAACAGCACGGCCTGGTGGTGCTGGTGGCCGCCGTGGCCCTGGTGGGGCTGTTCATGTACCTGGTCCGGCTTCCGGCCGGACGCTGGAAGTTTCACGAGTTCCAGATCCGCGTGCCGCTGTTCGGCGAGATCGTGCTCAAGAGCATCATGTCCAGGTTCGCGCGGGTCCTCGCAGCATTGATCGATTCGGGCATCCCGATCACGGTCGGGCTCGATATCTCCCGCCGGGTCGCCGAGAACCTGGTGGTCGAGCGCGAGATCGAGCGGATGCACGAGGGGATCATCTCGGGCCGCGGGGTGACCGGATCGCTCAAGGGCGGCAAGGTGTTCCCGCCGCTGGTGGTCAAGATGCTGGCCGTGGGCGAGGAGACCGGCACGATGGACAAGATGCTGCTCAAGGTGAGCGCCTATTTCGACCGCGACGTCGAGTACGCGGTGAAGAACCTGACCCAGGCCATCGAGCCGATCCTGCTGGTGATCATGGGCGTGGCGGTGCTGTTCATCGCGCTGGCCGTATTCCTCCCCATGTGGAACCTGATGCAGGCCATGACCCACTAGAAGGCCCCGGCCCGGCCGGCGGCCGAATGGGATTCCCGGGGCCAATCCCGGCGCCGGCCCCCCGGTGCCGGGTTCCCGGCCCGCCGGGCCCCGATTCCCAACTTCAATCATCCCAACGTTTTTCCGCTTTCCCGTGCCATGGGTAATTGAGCCGGAATCCCTCTCAAACCGCTCAAGATGCAATCCGCCCCTCCCGATACATATCTCGTGACACCCCCGCCCCCGGGCGGGCGCCAGCAGGTCGCGTTCGTTTCGCCGTCAGGCGGCCCGGGCAGCGGCCCGGTACGCCGCCACCGCGGCAATTCCACACAGGAGGAAGTTCCCGTGAAACTCATCCGCAGCCAGCGTGGCTTCACGCTCATCGAGCTCGTGATCGTCATCGTGATCCTGGGCATCATCGCTTCGATCGCCCTTCCGAAGTATGAAGACATGCGCGAGAACGCCCGTTCGGCCGCCATCAAGGGCCAGCTGGGCGCCATCCGCGCGGCGGTCGCCATCCAGTACGCCAAGACCTCGTTGACCACCAACGCGGCGGCCTTCCCCAGCCTGACCGGCGCCATCTTCGCCGACGGACAGATCCCGCTGGAGCCGGTGACCAACGTGCGCACGGTCAAGGCCACCAGCGGCGTGGACAACGCGGGCGGCTGGCAGTACCTGTCGGCCACCGGCGTCGTGAAGTGCAACCTGAACTCCTACTCGAGCTACTAAGGGACCGCAGGTGAGGTTCACGGGAACCACCACGCAGCGTCCTGGGGGCGCGCCGGGCCAGTCCCGGCGCGCCTTCCCCGAAGCCGCGTTGGTGGCCCTGGCCGGGGGCGTCGCGTTCCTGGCGACGGCCTCGCGCGACCTGGCGGCGGGCGATTCGGGGGAGCTTCTCCTGGCCGCCCGGACGTTCGGCATCCCGCATCCTCCCGGGTACCCCCTGTGGGTGCTGCTGGCGGGGCTCTTCGGAATGATCCCGGTTGGAACGTTCGCGCTTCGCGTGGCGCTCCTCTCGGTGCTGTCCGCTTCCGTGGGCCTGGGAATCCTCTACCTGATCATGCGTCGCTGCGGCCTGGACCGGCCCGTGTGCGCCGCCTCGACCCTGGCGCTCGCGTTTACCCCGCAGTTCTGGTCATCGGCCGGATCGGTGGAGGTGTACGCGCTGGCGTTCGCGGTGGACGCGGCTGCGGCATGGACGGCCTGGAACTACGTCGAGCTCGGCGGACCGAGGCGGCTCTTCGCGTGCATGACGCTCGCGGGACTCGCCCTTGTTTCGCACCAGAGCGCGGCGGTCTTCCTGCCGCTGCTTCTCATGGTGACCGCGCCAAGGATGGCGAGGGACGGCATCCGGGGATGCATGCTGGCGGCCGCCGGCCTGGTCACGGGCCTCCTGCCGTTCGCGTGGCTGCCCCTGCGTTCCTCCCAGCATCCGGTGTTGGACTGGGGCCATGACGCCAACCCGGTCCGGCTCCTGGCGAACCTGAGCCGTGCCTGCTACGGGGATGTTGCCCAGCATGCGTTCAGCTGGGGACGCCTGGGCCGCGAAATGGCGTTCTTCGGATCGCAGCAGGTATCGGAGTGGGGGGTCGGCATGGTGTTCGCGGCGCTCGCAGGGTTCGTGCTGTGGGCCTTTCGCAGCCGGCGCGGAGCGACCCTGGGAATCGTGGCGCTGCTGTCACTCCCGTTTGGACTGGCCGTGATCTTGAATTTTGAACCCGATCCCACGCACGCCTTCCAGGTTTCGCAGTTCCTGATGCCGGTCTCGGCGGTGATGGCGATCGCCATCGCCCACGGTCTCGCGCCGCTGCTGCGTTCCCCTGCCAGGATCCCGGCGCTGACGCTGATGGCCGCGTGGGTGCTGGGCGGCGCGGCGGCCCACTATCCGCTGGCCGACCAGCACGACCTGCATCTGGCCCGCCGCTACGGCCAGGACCTGCTCGCCGGCCTGCCGCGCGGGGCCACGCTGTTCGTGGAAGGCGACAACGAGACCTTCACCGTGGCCTACCTCCAGAAGGCGGAGGGGCTTCGTCCGGACGTGCGGGTGATTCACCGCAAAGGATTTGTGTTCGAGGATCCCTACGGGCTGGCTTCGCTTCCGCGCCGGGAGTGGCCCGCCCGCCAGCGCGCGGTGGAAGCCTCGCTCCTCTCTGCGATCCGGGGCCCGGTCTATTCCACCTCGGACATGCCGCTGCCGACTGGTTTCGGGCTGGAACCCGTGGGCCTGGTCTCCCGGGTGGTGCGCGGCCAGGTCGTTCCCGCCCCGGCTGCGGTGCCGGCGTTGTCGGCCGACCTCGCCCGGGTGCGGCGCACCGACTACGTCACGCGCAAACTGGCCGTGAGCTACCTGGAAGGGGACGCGCGCGAGGCGTTGCGCCGCGGCTCGCTCATGCAGGCGGTGGAGGCCTACCGAAGGCTGGCCTACGTGGCCTACGACTTTCCCGAGGCTCATTACGACCTGAGCCGTCTCTTGCTTCTCGACGGGCAGCGCGATGCCGCCCGGGCCGAGTTTCTAACCGCGCTCCACCTGGCGCCGCACGAAGTGTGGCTGCGCGAGGAAGGTCGCAAGATGGGATTCGTGCTCTCATGAGCCTCAAGCCGCCTGCCGTGATTGAGTTCGGCAACCTGCTGGGCAGGGGCCGCGCGCTGATTGCCTCCCTGGGCCGGCCCGGCCGCTCTGCCGCTGTGCGGGGAGAGCTGGTGGGCGTGGACCTGGGAGGCAGCAGCATCAAGCTGACCCGGATGCGCCGCGGCAAGGGCAGGCCGCAGCTGCTGGACTTTGCCGAGCTCGCGCTTCCCCCGGCGGAGGCGTTCGCCAAGGAGTCGCGCACCGGGGCGCTCAAGGAGGGGCTCGCGGAGCTGGTGCGCACCCATCGCCTCAAGGGCAAGCAGGCGGTCGGCCTGGTCTACGGGCTGGACGTGGTGCTGCGCCGGACCATCATGCCCAGCATGCCCCACGCCGACCTGCATTCGGCGCTGGAGCTGGAAGCCCACAAGTACGTGCCCTTTCCCCCCGACCGGATCGCGCTGGACTACGAGGTGATCGGCCCCACGGCCGACGCCGGCCAGGTGGAAGTCCTGGTGGCGGCGTGCGACCGCGAACGACTGGCGGAGATCTACGAGATCCTTTCTTCGGCCGGGCTCAAGGTGCGCGGGATCACGGTCCCTCCGCTGGCCTTCCGAAACGTGATGCGCCACACCAGTCTCGCGGGCAGCCAGGAAGTGACCGCGTTCTTCGACGTGGGCCATCACTCGATCAACCTGTGCATCTTCAAGCGCGACGAGCTGCGCTTTTCGCGCGAGCTCTCGCTGGGCAGCCACGCGTTCACCGAAGCGCTCCGCACCATCATCGTGCCGGGGCAGGGCACCATCAAGCTCACCGAGGAAGAGGCCGAGCGCCTCAAGCTGGAGCACGGCATCCCGATGGGCGAGGACGAGAAGAAGATCGTGGGCGGAATCGCGCTCGCCAACGTGACCGTCATGCTCCGGCCCACGCTGGAAAGGCTGACCCGCGAGATCTGGAGCTCGTTCGACTACTGCAACGAGGAGTTCTTCGGCGAATCGGTGCAGCGGGTGTTCCTGACCGGGCGGGGTGCGCGGCTGAAGAACCTGCCGGCCTACCTGGAGTCGGTGCTGCGCGTGCCGGTATCTCTTTTCGACGTGGGGACGGAGTTCGGCATCTCCGGCGAGCGGACAGCCGGCGAGTTGGACGGGCTCGGCTTCGCCCCGGCGCTGAGCCTGGAGGACTTTGCCGGGATCAACCTGGAGCGCGCGCTGCTGCCGGCCGAGGTCGCTCCCATCCGGGTCGTGGCCGGCTACCTCACCGTGCCGCGAATGGCGACCGCCGCGCTGCTGGCGGTGGCCGTGGACGCCTCGCTGCTGGAGCTTCATCACAATGGCGTGCAGCAGCGGCTTTCGGCGATGGAAGCCGCGCAGGCCCGCATGACCCAGGAAGCCCCGGAATTGACCAGGATCCAGTCGCGCATGAAGGCAAGCCAGAACCGCGCCGCCATCCGCGCCCAGCTTTCGATGGGATCGCCGGACTGGTCGCTGGTCTTGAAAGATCTGTCGCTGCGCATCGGCCCCCGGGTCCGGTTGCGTGAGATACGCCCCGAGATGACGCATCCCGACCAGGCCTCCCAGCCCGGCGCGCTTCCCGAGCAGCGGCTGCTCCTGGATGGGAACGTGGACAAGTGGGTGGACCGGCCGGAACTGGAAGTGGCGTCCACCATGCGCTCCCTGATGGCTTCGGCCTTCTTCAGCGACGTGCGCCTGGTGGAGAGCTCGCCGAGCGATTCGAACGGGACGCGCGTGGTGATCTCTTGCGCATTGCGGGGTGGCCAGTGAAAGAACCGATCAACCAGGCATCCCGGCGGGCCGTGACCGCGATCGTGATCGCGGCGGTGGCCGTGGCGGCCTTCCACGCGCTGGCCCTCGCGCCGCGCCGCGTCCAGACCCGCAACCTGGAAGTGCAGGCGGCCTCGCTGGCGTACCAGCAGGCGGCGCAGCTCCAGGACACCCGGGAATTGACCGACTGGCTCAAGGAGCACGTGGGCGCCGCGCCCACCCTGCCGCCGGAGCCGGTCAGCTCCGCCTCGGCCGTGCCGACGCTGCTCCAGAAGATGGCGGACATCGGAAGCAAGCACGGCATCCAGGTGGTCAGCGTCAGGCCCGATGCCCCGGAAGCCCCGGTGACCGTGAACACCGGCGACGGCGAGACCCGCACCTATGCGCGCATCCCGGTGCACCTGACCGCCCGCGCCGATTACCGGGCGCTGGGCGCGTTCCTGGAAGAGCTCCGGGCCCAGGGGGATCTGGCCGTGGTGCGCAGCGTCCACCTCAGCCTGGACGTCCCGCACCACGCGTGGAACGTGGACCTCCTGGTGGACGCGTTCGGGAGGATCTCCTGATGCAGATGTCCGCCAAGCTGACTCGCAACAGCAAAGTCATGATCGGGCTGCTCGCAGTGCTGCTGCTGTGGTCGCTCCACGAGCAGTCGCAGATGAAGGCGCGCAAGGCCGGACTGGCAGCCGCGCGCGCGGCAGCCCCGCCCGCCGCGCCGGTCGGGCCATCCGGGATCGCGCCCGTGACGGAGGCCGCGCTGGCTTCGCTCCGGGTGGCGCCGTGGGGCCAGGATCCCTATTTCAAGAGCCAGGACGCTCCGGTTTCAGCCGGCCCGCTCCAGGCCACCCACCTTCAACGGCCGGGCCGGCCGACCGGCGCCGGGCTCAAGCTGAATGGAATCCTCTTCGCCGGCGCCAATTCCAGCGCTCAGATCTGCGACCGGGTCGCGGGCGTGGGTGAATCCGTGTACGGCTGGAAGATCGTAGATATCCGCCCGACGACGGTCACACTCGTCCATCGCGGCGTCACCATCAAACTCCAACTCCACGAGGACGAGCCATGAACGTGCGCATCACCACCGGCCTTTGCGCCGCGGCGCTGGTGCTCACCCTGAGCCTGGCCACCGCCGACGAGCCGCGCTTTTCCATGGACTACCGGAACGCGCGCCTGGAGGACGTCCTGCGCGCCCTGGCCGCCCAGGCCAACATCGGCCTGGTGACGCCGGGAACGTTGACCGGAAGCGTGACCTTGAAGCTCAAGGACGTGACGTTCGACGAGGCCCTGCGCCACGTCTCGGACGCCACCGGAGTGCACTGCGCCCGGAGCGGCAGCGTGCTCACCGTGAACCCCCAGGGCGTCAGCACCCGCACCTACAACATTCGCTACGTGAGCGCGTCCGCCGTGAGGGACGCCATTTCCAAGGTGCTCAGCGCCCAGGGCACCGCCGACGTGTTCAACGGGTCGGTCAAGGACGACATCGGCAAGACCGGCGAACTGGTGGCCTCGAACACCCTGGTGGTACGCGACAACGACGCCAAGCTGGACGAGGTCGCGGCGCTGGTGGCCTCGCTCGACAAACGCCCCCGCCAAATCGAGATCGACGCCAAGCTGGTGGAGGTCTCGCTCAACAACGACGACAAGATGGGCATCGAATGGCAGCTGGCCGCGCACATTTCGGGCGCCACCATGCCGACCACGTTCCCCTTCGACAAGAACGCCACCGGCGGCGACTACAGCCCGACCGGCAACACCACCGGCGGGACCACCGGGGGCGCGCCCTTCCCCAAGGGGCAGGTGTTCCCCTACGCCTCGCCGGGCGACTTTACGTTCGGAAAGCTGTCGGCCTCCGAGTTCAGCGTGGCGCTGGCGTTCCTGTCCTCGCACAACAAGACCAACCTGGTGTCCAACCCCAGGATCTCCACGCTGGAAAACAAGCCGGCCGAGATCCTGGTGGGCACGGTGGTGCCGATCGCCATCTACCAGTACTCGCAGCTGGGCGGCAATCTTCAACTCTCGGGCTACGAGGAAAAGCGGATCGGCGTGAAGCTCGCGGTGAATCCCCGGGTCACCGAGGACGGGCGCATCCTGATGTCGGTGCACCCGGAGATCAGCGAGATCGTGGAGTACCGCGGCCAGTTCAACGAGCGCCCAGTCACCAGCAACCGCGAGGCCAGCACCGAGGTCATGATCAAGGACGGCGAGACCCTGGTGATCGGCGGCCTGGTGCGGGAGACGTCCGTGGAGACCGTCAAGAAGGTCCCGTTCCTGGGGGACATCCCGTTCCTGGGCGCCCTGTTCACCAGCAAGCACACCGCCAAGGAAAAAGTGGAGTTGATGGTGTTCGTGACGCCGCACCTGCTGCCGGAATAGAGGCGGCCGGGGTCAGTCAGAAGGGTAAAGTCGCGCCGCCCGGCGGCCGATATTCCCATTCAGACACATTCGAATTGCCTTCGCACCGCAAAGGAGTCGTCGATGGAGGTCAAAGCCAAGGCCCGGATCCTGGTCGTGGATGACGAGGAAGACCTGGGACGGATTCTCAAGTTCGCGCTCATGGCCGCGGGGCACGAAGTGCTCCTGGCAATGGACGGCGCGGAAGGACTGAAGCTGGCCCGCGAAGGCGGCCCGGACCTCATCCTGCTGGACCTGATGCTGCCCAAGATCGACGGCTACAAGGTGTGTCGGATGCTGAAATTCGACGAGCGCTACAAGAGCATCCCCATCGTGATCCTGAGCGCGCGCACCCAGGAGGCGGACAAGGAAATGGCCCGCGACACCGGCGCCGACCTGTTCATCACCAAGCCGTACAACCTGGAAGAAATTCTCCGGACGATCGACCGGCTGCTTTTGACCTCGCCGAGCTATCTCCAGAAGGCCAGCTAGTCCCGGTCTCCGGCAGTTCCTGAAAGCCCCTTGCACGGCGGCCCGTCCCACGGCGGGCCGTTTTGCTTGACTCCCGCCGCGCCGGCATTACACTCCGCGAAGAGACCCAACCCCCAACGCGGAGGCCCTGCCATGCTGTCGGTTCTAGCCCGCTGGATCGCGATGACGCTCGCCGTCCTGATCACCGCCTACATTTTCAAGGGATCGATCACCGTCCAGAACCCCCAGACGGCGTTCCTGGTGGCGGTGGTGCTGAGCCTGCTCAACGTATTCCTGCGCCCGATCCTGATCCTGCTCACCCTGCCCTTCAATCTGATCACGCTGGGATTGTTTACCCTGGTCATCAACGCGTTCCTGCTGTGGCTGACGTCCCAGCTCCTGCACGGGGCGTTCTCCGTGAGCGGGATCGTGCCGGCCCTGCTGGGTTCGATCACCATCTCGATCCTGAGCGGGCTCATCAACTGGATGATCAAGCCCAAGAAGCAAGAGGATGCCCGCTAGGGCCGGGATGTTCACCGCGGCCGCCCGGCGCCTGTTGCAGGCGCTGGCGCTGACCACGGCCCTGTGGGCATCCCCCGCCCGGGCCGCGGACTTCGGGATCGGGCTCTTCGGCGGGGCCAGCCTGCCGGTGAACCAGGCGGACGAGGAGAACGGCAACATCTTTGGAGCGCGCTTTCCGGTGAGCCTGCTGGGGCTGGTCACCGTGGAGCCGTACTTCGCCACTTCCAGGCAGAAGGACGTGATCCGGACGGTGGGCGGGATGCAGGTGCCGGACCCGGGCTGGGAGGGCTCGCTCTTCGGGGCCAACTTGATGCTGGGGTCGCCGCTCCGGGTGGGATTGATCTTCTTTCCGTATGCCGGGATCAACAGCGCCCGCCTGATTCGCGTGGGCGGGGAGCGGGTCAGCGGCACCGGAGTCGACATCGGGGCAGGAGTGGGAATCGCCCCGAGCCGGCACATGTCGATGGTGTTGCGGGCGGAAGCGAATTCGATCGCCGCGGGCGGTTCCACCCGCCGGTTCGGATATCTTACGTTCGGCCTGAACTACCGGCTGGATCGGATCGACTGATCGGGCCTAGCCGGCTTTCGGACCGCCGTGCAGGTCGGGGCGCCGGTGGTTCCACAGCACCGGCGTTCGCGCGGCGATCCACATCGTGGCCAGCACGCACCCGATTCCCCCGCTGATCACCGAGAAGGGCGCGCCCAGCGTGCCCGCGACCAGCCCCGCCTCCATCTCCCCCAGCTGCGGTCCGCCCATGAAGAACACCATGTTCACGCTGGTCATCCGGCCGCGCATTTCATCGGGCGTGGAGAGCTGTCGCACCACGTTGCGCAGGGTCATGCTGACGGTGTCGGTCACCCCGGTGAGCGCAAGGCAAGCGAAGGTCAGCCAGAAGCTCCTGGAAAATCCGAACAGCACGGTGGCCAGCCCGAACCCCGCCGCGGCCAGGATCATCACCCGGCCCCGCCATTGGATCCGGTCCACGAAGCGGACCATCAAGAAACTGGTAAACAAAGCGCCGATCGACGGGGCCGCGTAGAGCCAGCCGTAGCCGCTGGCGCCCACCTTCAGGATGTCCTGGGCAAAGATCGGCAGCAGCGCCGTGGCGGACGCAAAGAAGGTCGCGAAGAAATCCAGCAGCATGGCCGACCGGATGAGCGGCCGCGAGAACACGAAGCGCAGGCCCTCCAGCCCGGCGCCCAGGCTCACGTCGCTGCGGGTTCCCGCCGCCGGCTTGGGCACCGAGCGCATGGCGATCAGCGCCCCGATCACCGCCAGGAACGACGCCGCGTTGAACGCGTACACCGCTCCCACCCCGCTCGTGGCGATGAAGATGCCGGCCAGCGAAGGGCCCAGCACCGAGGCCGCCTGGAACATGGCGCTGGAAAGGGTGATGGCGTTGGGCAGGTCCTCCACCGGAACCAGGGATGGCATCAAGGAAGCGCGGGCGGGAATGTCGAACGCGGTGGCCCCGGCGCTCACCGCGGCCAGGATGTAGATCGGCCACACGTCGTGCAGCCCGCGGAAGGTCAGGAAGGCCAGCACGCCCGCGGACAGGGCCATCACCGTCTGGGTGCCGAGCATCACGGTGCGGCGGTCGCGCGCGTCGGCGACCACGCCGCCGAGGATGGAAAATCCCAGGATCGGAAGGAGTCGCACGAATCCAACCGCGCCCAGGGCAAAGCCCTTCTGCGCGGGCGGCACCAGCAGCGAGACGTGCCACAGCTGTGCGGCCATCTGCATCATGCTGCCGGTCATGGAGACGAGTTGGCCGAGCCACAGGAGCCGGAAGTTGCGATGCCGGAGGGCGCGGAAGGGCGAAGTCGAGGGGCTCACGGAGGGCATTCTAGGACATCGCGGGGAGGGGCGCCAGAACGACGCCCCTCAGCCGGCGAGCTTCTGCAGCGTGGCTTTCAGCCGCGGCAGAAGCGCATCGATCTGTGCCGGGGAAACCGCGCCGACGGAAAGGCGGAACCAGCCGGTCTCGTCCATCAGCCCGAAAGCCTGGAACGGCACCACGGCCATGCCCGCGTCCTCCAGGAGATGGCGGCGGATGTCCTCATTGGTCCCGAGCGTCTGCCCGGCGGGGGTGCGCCGGCCGATCAGGTTGAACCGCGCGCTCAGGTAGATCGCGCCCATGGGCGCGATGGACTCCACCGGGAATCCTTCCGCCTGGAGGATGGCGATCCCCGCGTGCAGCGCGTCCAGCCGGGCCTTCAGGCCACTCTTGAAATCCTTGTGATAGGCGACGATTTCGTCCGTCGCCTGCAGCAGCGCCGCCGTGGCGAGTTGCTCCGCCTTGGGCGCCCACGCGCCCACGTGGCCCAGGTGGTTGCTCATGCGGTCCACGATGTCTTCGGGGCCCAGCGTCCAGCCCACGCGCACGCCGGTCGCGGCGAATGCCTTGGAGATGCCGTCCACGAAGATGGTGTAGGGCGCCATGTCCGGGCGCAGGCTCACCGGGTTGCAGTGCTGCGCGGCCCCGAACGTGAGCATCCAGTAAACCTGGTCGTACAGAACGCAAAGCGGGCGGCCGGCGCGTTCCGGGCGGGCGTTCTCCTCGAGCACCGCGTCGCAGATATCCCCGAGCGCCCGCTCGGAAAAGACCGTGCCGGAGGGATTCAGCGGCGAATTGAGCGACAGCAGCCGGGCGCCCCGCAGGTGCGGGCGCAGCAGGGCAGCCGTCGGCAGGAACGCGTCCGCGCTTCCGCACACCACCTTCACCCCTTCGACTCCCGAGAGATGGCAGTAGTGGTTGTTGTTCCAGCTCGGAACCGGGTAGACCACCTTGTCGCCCGGATCGCACACCGCGCGGTACGCTCCGTAGATGATGGGCCTCGATCCGCCCGCGACCAGCACCGAGCCCACCGGGTACTTGAGTCCCAGCCAGCGCTCGTAGAAGGCCACCACCGCGTCCCGCAGCTGGGGCACGCCGTTGGACGGCGGATAGTTGGTCTCGCCCTTGCGCAAGAGCTCGGCGATCTTGTCCTCGAGCAGGCGCGGGATCCGGAACTCGGTGGAGCTGAAATCGCCCACGGTCAGGTTGCACACGTCCTTGCCGGCGGCCACGATGGCGCGCACTTCCGCGGCGATCTTGAGCACTTCGGAGCCCAGCAGGCCCCGGGCCATGCCGGAGATCCGGCCCGCGTCCTCGGTCTTCGGAAATTTCACTTCGACGGGCGTCTGCAGGGTCCTGGGATTCATGATCGCGGCTCCGCTGTGAGCTGAGAGGTCTCCAACGCGGGCATGACCACGCCCGTCACTTCTCCAAATCCGATCCTGTACCCGGCGCCCTGGCACCAGCCCCGGATGGTCAGCCGGTCGCCGTCGCGCAGGAACGTGCGCTCTTCCCCGTTCGAGAGGCGGATCGGCTCCTTGCCGCCCCAGCACAGCTCGAGCATGGAACCCCGCGATTCGCGCGTAGGCCCGCTGATGGTGCCGGAGGCCACCAGGTCCCCGGGCCGGGTGTTGCAGCCGTTCACCGTGTGGTGCGCCAGTTGCTGGGCCATGTTCCAGTAGAGATACTTGAAGTTGGTGAGGGTGAGCCGCTCCTCGTTCCTGCCGCCCGCGGGCGCCAGCAAGGCCTCCAGCTGGATGTCAAAACCATGGGCGCCGGGCGTGTGCAGATATTCGAGAGGCTCGGGATCCTGGATCGGGCCGGCGCACCGGAAAGGCTCGAGCGCATCCAGCGTCACCACCCACGGGGAAACCGACGTCGCGAAATTCTTTCCCAGGAACGGGCCCAGCGGCTGGTACTCCCACTTCTGGATGTCTCGCGCGCTCCAGTCGTTCACCAAGAGCAGCCCGAAGATGTGGTCTTCTGCCTCCGCCGCCGGGATCGGGCGGCCCAGCTCGTTGCCCGGGCCGGTCAGGAAACCGACCTCCAGCTCGAAATCCAGCAGGCGGCTGGCTCCAAACGAAGGCGCGGGCGCCGTGTCGGCCTTGGTCTGCCCGCACGGACGCCTCACCGGCGTGCCGCTCACCACCAGCGAGCTGGAGCGTCCGTGGTAGGCGATCGGCATGTGGAGCCAGTTGGGCATCAGGGCGTTGTCGGGCCCGCGGAACATCACCCCGACGTTGGTGGCATGCTCGCGCGAGGAATAGAAATCGGTGTAGTCCCCCACCTGGGCGGGCAGGCACATCTCCACGGAGGAGGCGGGAAGCAGCGCCCGCGCGCGCAGCGCCTGATTGTCCCGCAGGGCCTCCTCGGTGTCGCGCAGCAGCAGGCTGAGGGTCTGGCGCGCCTCCCGCCATGCTGGACGCCTGGCGGCGAGGAACGCGTTCAGCGACGGACCACGCAGAAGGTCCCGGCCGCGAAGCTCCGGGCCGTCGAACAGGCCGGCAGCCTCAATTTCTAACAGGTCCAGCACATGATCGCCGATGCGCGCCCCGATCCTGGGCGCCGGGGAATCGGCCCGACGGAACACGCCGAACGGCAGGTTCTGGATGGGAAAGTCCGAGCCTTCGGGAACGGGGACAAAGCTCCTGAGAGAAGGATCGTTCGCCGCGATCATTGGGATCCTCCCGAGGCGGCGGCCGGCTCCAGCAGCTTGAGGGCGCGCAGGTCTTCCCGCGGCTCGTCGAAGCTGCACGAGCCGAAACTGGTGACCAGAGCGCGGGACGCCTCGATCTCCTGCGTCTTCGCCTCGAGCTTCTTCCAGGCGAAGGCATCTTCCGTGAACGTGAAGTGCGTCCCGTCCTCGTCGCCCAGGATCGCCAGCAACGCCTTTTCGTCCAGGCGCCGGGCGTGCGCCAGGACCGCTCCGCCGATCACGTTGAGGAAACCGTGCGTGGTGGCGCCCAGGCCCTTGTCGCGGCGCCGCACCGGGTGGTGCAGCCCGGCGGTGAACTTGAGCGGCACCCCGTTGTCGCGGCAGCACAGGATCACGTGGGCCACCACCGCGGGCTCGGGAAAGGCGTCGGCCTTGACCCCGCCGCAGCGAAGCTTGAATCCCTCGGGGGTCTTGCGATCCCGGCGGATCTCGGCAATTTCGCGGATGGCCGCTTCGAAGATCGCTGCCGGATTCCCCGCGGGGACGATTTCGTGGAATACGGGCAGGGCGGCAAAGCCGCCGTCCGCGAGCCGTTCGCGCGCGGCCGGGAGCAGCACCGCCACCGATCCGGGCACGTCGCGCTCGTGGGCCAGCGCGCCGGGCAGCCGGGTCTCCAGCGCGTCGAGCGTGACCTCGCCCTCGTAGTAGTCCAGGAAGCTCCTCATGGATTCGACGTCGCTCTCCAGGCCGGAAAGGAATCCGGACGCGGACTCGCCGGCCCCGCTCAGGGCAGAGACGGCGAGCGGCGAGCTATCGTCAAGGAAAACGGACGACGCGTCGGCGAGCTCCTGGAGCTTGCCCGCAGGGCACACGAAGCGCCCCAGCATCCAGGAGTCGGGATCGTCGCGGTAGGAAAAGTAGTTCCGGGCGGCCGGTTCCATCGCGAGCCCGGCCGGAGGAAACAGCCCGGCGTAGTCCACGAGAGCGCCCATGAAGGCCTTGAGGGATGTGGTCATGATGAAGGCATTGTAGCCGCCGGACCCGATCCCGGCCACAGGAAAGCTCTTCCTTCCGGGCGGCCCCGGCGGTTGCGCGGGCGCACCGGTTCGGCCATAATCCCGGACGGATATCGTAGCTGAGCCAGGCCGCTCCTGAAGACTCCCGGAGACCGAAATCCCCATGAATTCCCGCTGCGTGCTGCTCCTGACCTACGGCGAACCACCCACACCCGAATTTTTCTCCCAGCTGCAATATTCGTGGCGGATCCTGCTGGGATTGACGCGCTCCGTGGCCCCGATTCCCATGGCGGTGCTCCCGATCATCGCGCTCAAGCGCGGCTTCGCCCGCAACAAGATGTGGTCCGATGAAAAGTACGGATCGCCGCTGGAGAAGATCCACGACGCGCAGGTGCGCGCGGTGAAGCAGGCGCTGGAAAAGGCCGACCCGCGCACCCGGTGGGATGTGCGCGCGGCCTACGAGTTCCGGGACCCGCTGCTCCAGGACGTGGTGAATGGCGCGCCCGCGGGCATTCCGGTGGACGTGGTCCCGATGTACGCGGCCTGCTCGGCATTCACGCACGATCTTTCGCGCCAGCTCCTGGCATCCGATTCGAGCCTGGCCGCTTCCGGCCGGGCCGTGCACGTGCTGCCGCCGCTGCCCGAGGAGCGCCTTGCCGACATGATGATCGCCCACGTCAAATCGGAGCTCAAGAAGCGCGGCGTCACCACCGGCAAAGACTGGGCGCTGCTCCTCTCCGCCCACGGCACGCTTCTCCAACCCCCGCGCCCCTACGAGACCGGCAGGCTGGCCACCGAGCGGTTGTGCGAGCGCATCCGGCGGGGCCTCCAGGGTGAGTTCGGAAAGGTCTGCAACGGCTGGCTTAACCATATTTACGGCGGAGAGTGGACCAAGCCCCCGGCCGACGAGGCGCTCAAGTGCCTGGCCGGGGAAGGCTATAAGAAAGTGGTGTATTTCCCGTACGGGTTCCTGGCGGACAACGCGGAGAGCGAGCTGGAAGGACGGCAGGTGCTGCGCACCCAGCCCCAAATGGAATCCGTCCATCTGGCTTGCCTGAACGAGAGCCCGGCGCTGGCGGAACTGATCGCGTGGCAAGTGGCGGGACGGATACCGCTGCGGGCCGCGAGCCGCGCCGGAGCGAAGGCGCGGGCCCCCGAAGCCGTGGGCGTGTAGCGAAGCGGCTCTACTTCAGGAAGTAGAACGTCAGGGCAAACAACGAATAGACCGCGATCAGCAGCACCCCCTCGAACCAGGTGGTCTCCCCGTCCTGGGCGATCGAGTTCACCGCGAACGCCGCCCCGGCGATCGCGAAGAGCTCCAGCGGATCGTGGAACACCAGGTCCATCGGCGTGCCCATGGCGTAGGAAATCAGTACCAGGAGCGGCGCGGTCAGGAGCGCCACCTGGATTCCCGAGCCCGCCGTGAGCCCCACCACCAGGTCCATCCGCCCCTTGCGCGCAAAGTAGATCGCCGAGAAGTACTCCGAGGCATTCCCCAGCAACGGCAGGATGATCACGCCAAGGAAGATGGTGGAAAGCCCGGTGGTGAGCGCCGCGGCCTCCAGCGCCCCGGTCACGAGCTCGGCCTCCAGCGCCACCGCCAGCGTGGCGGCCACCAGGATCCCCAGCGACCGGGCCAGCGGCCACGGATCGGAGGCGGCCTCTTCGTCGTCCCCGTCCAGGAACACCCGGTGAGTGATCAGCGTGTAGCCCAGGTTGGCAAAGTAAGCCAGCAGCAGCACCACCGCCACGCCCAGGCTCAGGTGCTGGTCCAGCGCGGCGGCGCGCGGCGCGCCGACGCTGGCGCGCTCCACGCTGTCGAACACCGCCGGCACCAGCAGCGCGATCACCGAGAGCATCAGCAGGCTGCCCAGGAGCCCCGCGCGCTCGCGGCGGAAGCTCTGCTTTTCCCGCCCCACCGTACCCGCCAGGATCGCCACGCCCAGGCCCAGCAGGCTGTTCCCCAGGATCGAACCGATAATGGTGGCCTTGACCACCGCCAGGTTGCCCGCGCGCAGCACGAACAGGGCCAGGATAAGCTCGGCCATGTTGCCGAACGTCACATTCAGCAGGCCGCCGATGGCCGAACCGGTGCGGTGGGCCAGTTGCTCGGTGGCCCGACGGATCCACTCGGCCAGCGGCAGGATGGCCGCCGCCGCGCACGCGAACACCGCCACCGCCGGCGCGTGCAGGAAGTGCAGCGCCACCGAGACCGGGATCAGCAGCAAGAGCAGTTGAAAGAGCAGGGGTCCCCCGCGGGTTCGGGCTGGCCCCGAGGAACCGGCCGGGCGGCCGCTCGCGGGGGAGCTTCGCGGGTAGATTACATCGGATGCCCCGCGCGACGCACCCGGTTTGGCGGATGGGGCGTGGCAGGCAGCCGCGGGGCGGTGTAGAGTCGCGGCCTCAGGCCGCCCGGGGCATCCCGGGCCCGACTCCCACCCGATCACCACCGCCGGACGCGCAGGCCGACCACCGCGCACGAGGAGGGCCGATGGCCCCGATGTACCACGAAGGCAGCCGCCGCTTCCAGGACCTGTTCGACACCCGGCGCCTGGCCGACCGGATCGAAGAACAGCGCGTGAAACCGGGAATCGACGCCTCCCAGAAGGAGTTCATCGAGGGCCGCGACATGTTCTTCCTGGCCACCGCCGACGCGGAAGGCCGGCCGAGTTGCTCCTACAAGGGCGGCGACCCGGGGTTCGTGCGGGTGCTGGACGAGCGCACCCTGGCCTTTCCGCTCTACGACGGCAACGGAATGTACCTATCCGCCGGCAACTCCGCGATCAATCCCCAGGTGGGCCTGCTGTTCATTTCCTTCGAGAAGCCGCGCCGGGTGCGGGTGAGCGGCGAGGCCTCGGTGGATCCGGAAGATCCCCTGCTTTCGGAATATCCGGGGGCGCAGATGGTGGTGCGGGTGCGGACCCGCGAAGTGTTCACCAACTGTCCGCGCTACATTCACCGCTATAAGAAGGAAGAAGCCTCCAGGTTCGTCCCGCGCGGGGACGCGCCGCCCCCCATCCCGGATTGGAAGCGGGACGCCTGGGCCAAGGACGTTCTTCCGAAGGGAGATCCGGCGACGGAAAGTTAGCGGGCGAATCGGGCTGGCCCACCCGGCCGGTCCGGGTGTAGAATCCCCCCATTGCAAGCACAGGCGGCCCCGGACACTTCGCCGCTCTCCATCCACGAATCGGAGGCACCCATGGGTCTGCTCGACAATCTGCTGGGCCAGGTCGGCCAGATGCTCGGCGGCACCGCCACCGGCACCACCCAGAACAACCTGCTAGGCGGAATCATCGAAATGGTGCAGCAGCACCCCGAAGGCCTGCAGGGCCTGATGAACCAGTTCAACGGCGCGGGCCTTGGAAACATCGTGCAGTCCTGGATTTCCACCGGCCAGAATCTGCCGATCTCGCCGGAACAGATCCAGGGCGCGCTCAACAATGAGCAGTTGCAGACTCTGGCCGCCAAGGCCGGCGTCAATCCCCAGGAAGTCGCCACCCAGCTATCCAGCCTGCTGCCGGGGCTGGTGGACAAACTCACGCCGAACGGGCAGCTGCCGACGGGCGGGATTGTGGACCACCTGCAGGGATTGCTGGGAGGCCTGGGAAACCTGGGCGGAACCAAGTAGGCCGCTCCGGTGCCCTGCGCCGGATGCGAGAAGCCCCCGGAGACGCCAATCCCCGGGGGCTTCGTTTTTTGCTGGTGCAACCCGAACAGCGGGCTAGGAGCCTGTCCAATTAGATCGTAGCTACCGCACTTGAGGGCTCGGCACGAGGAAATATACTCTGCCCGGATTCCTCGAAAGTGACTGCACCCGAGACCTCCAGGATGGTCGCTCGGATACCGCCTCGATCGTATTGATAGAATTGAATGCTTGGTGGTTTCGTAGCGGGGTTTGGAAAGGTCCGGATCGCTTCTTTTGCGCCAACATGCTCCCCGGAGACCGACGTGACCGAAGATATCCCGACGGTCGGGGGGGACCCGGAGCCTACCCCACTGCCCGGACCTAGACCGTTCGCGAGTAAGTCGGCTTCCCCGCATCCGGCTGCTTCAGGTAGCGGTCGAACTCCATCGCGACCAGCCGCACGAACAGCCGCCCCATTTCGGTGACCTCCACCACTCCGCCCTCGACGTTGGCAATGCCGTCCGCCACCGGGCCGCGCTTGAGCGACTCGAGCTCGGTCGCGAAGTGCCTCCGGAAGTCGATCCCGAACTTCTGCTCCACCGCCGGCACGTTCACCCTGAAGTTGCACATCAGCTGCATGATCACGTCGCGGCGCAGCGCGTCGTCGCCCACCAGCGCGTAGCCCTTTTCGGTGGCCGGGCGGCCGCCATCCACCGCCGCGTAGTAGATCGGCAGCTTCTTGGTGTTCTGCGCGAAGGCCTCGCGCACGTCGCCGATCGCCGAAACTCCCATGCCGATCTGGTCGCTTGCCGGCATCACGGTGTATCCCATGAAGTTCCGATACAGGCTTCCGGAGGCCGAGGCGCGCGCCAACTCGTCGGTCGCGAGCGCGAAGTGGTCCATGCCCACCTGCACGTAGCCGCCCGACAGGAATCCGTCGATGGCGGTGGCGAAGAGCTCCACCTTCACCTCGCGCGCCGGCAGGTCCTCGGGCTGGATGCCCTTCTGGTTGTGCTTGATCCAGGGCACGTGCGCGTAGGAATAGCAGGCGACGCGGTCGGGACGCAGGCTCACCACCTGCTCCACGGTCTGCGCGAACGACTCGGGGTTCTGGTAGGGCAGGCCGTAGATGAGGTCCAGGTTGATGGAGCCGAAGCCCTCCGCGCGGCAGGCGTCGAAGCACTCCTTGGTCATGTCGAAGGGCTGGATGCGGTTCACCGCCTCCTGCACCTCGGGCGTGAAGTCCTGCACCCCCATCGAGATCCGGTTCCATCCGAGCTTTCGGAGCAGCGCGATCTGGTCGCGCGTGGTGACCCGCGGGTCCACTTCGATCGCGACCTCGGCGTCGGGCGTGAACTGGAACTCCTCGCGCACCACGTGGTGCAGATGCTCGATCTGTTCGCAGGTCAGGTAGGTCGGCGTGCCGCCGCCCCAGTGGTACTGGTTCACCTGGCGGCGGTCCTTGAGGCGGGAGGCGATCAATCGCACCTCGCGCTCCAGGGACTCCAGGTAGCGGTCCGAGATCCCGGTCTTGCGGGTGATGATCACGTTGCAGCCGCAGAACCAGCAGCGCTCTTCGCAGAACGGCAGGTGCAGGTACAGCGAGACCGGCGAGTCCTTGAGCTCGGAGGCGCGCTCCAGGTGCTCCAGGTACTGGTCGGCCCCGAAGCTCTCGGAAAACTCGACCGCGGTGGGATAGCTGGTGTAGCGCGGTCCCGGCCGGTCGAACCGGGCCAGCCGTTCCGCGGTGACCTGGATTCTCTCGTTTCGGATCATGCCGTGGGCCTCCACTCGCGCACCGTGTCCACTAGGGCCTGCACGCATTCGAGCGGGGCGTTCGGCAGGATGCCGTGCCCCAGGTTAAAGATGTGTCCGGGTCTGCCGGCGTTGCTTTCCAGAACCTGCCGCGCGCGGCGGCGCACCTGGTCAGGGCCCGCGAGCAGCGAGACCGGGTCCATGTTGCCCTGGACGGCCAGGTTCGGCCCCAGAATGTCGCGCGCCGAGCCGATGTCCATCCGAAAATCCAGTCCCACCACCTGCACCGGCAACTGCGAGATGCGCTTGAGCGCCCCTGCCGTGCCGTTGGAATAGTAGATGATCGGCACGTTGTATCGCGCCATGGCCCGGGCCACCTTGTCGACCGGCCCGGCCACGTAGCGGTCGAACTCTTCGGGAGCCAGCAGCCCCGCGTGGGTGTCGAACAGCATCAGCGCGTCGGCGCCGGCCTCGGCCTGCGATCCCAGGTACTCGATGGTTCCCTGGGTGAGCGTGTCCAGCAACGCGTTGGCCGCCTCGGGCGCGGTAAACAGCAGCGACTTGATTCGCTCGAAGTTCCGCGAGCCGCCGCCTTCGACCATGTAGGTCGCCACGGTGAACGGGGCGCCCGCGAACCCGATCAGCGGCGTCTCGCCCTTCAGCAGTTCGCGCGATGCGCGCACCGCACCGGGCACGAAGGAAAGCTTTTCCGCGACCTCCCCGGTGTGCAGCTTGCTCACGTCCGCCAGCGATTCGATCCGCGACTTGAACACCGGGCCGGGATTGAATTCCACGTCCATGCCCAGCGCCTGGCAGATGAGCAGGATGTCGCTGAACAGGATCGCCGCGTCGAATCCGTAGCGGCGGATCGGCTGCACCGTCACCTCCGCGGCCAGCTCCGGCGTGCGGCACACGGTCAGGAAGTCGTGCTTCGCGCGCAGTTCCCGGTACTCGGGCAGGTAGCGGCCCGCCTGGCGCATGACCCAGATGGGAGTGCGCTCCAACGGCTGGCGGCGGCAGGCGCGGATGAAGAGCGATGTTTCGAGCGACGTGGGCAAGTCTATCTCCCGTCCCTGGCGGCGGCCAGCGACTCGGCGGCGGCGCGCAGCGTGAAATCGATGTCGGCGTCGGTGTGCGCCGAAGAAAGAAAAGCCGATTCGAACGGCGAGGGCGGCAGGTAGATCCCCCGCGCGAGCATGGCGGCATGAAAGCGCACGAACATCGCCCGGTCGGCGCGCAGGACGGACTCCATGTCGTCCACCGGACCGGGCGCGAAAAACAGGCTCCACATCGAGCCCACCTGGTTGACCGTGGCGGTGAGGCCCGCCGTGGCCACGGCCTTGCGTAGTCCTTCGGCGAGCCGGGCGGCGGACGCTTCCGCCCGCTCCGAGGCCCCGGAAGTTTCCACCTCGTGCAGCGCGGCGATCCCCGCGGCGCACGACACCGGGTTACCGGAATTGGTCCCGGCCTGGTAAACCGGGCCGGCCGGCGCGATACGCTCCATCAGGTCCGCCCGGCCGCCGTAGGCCGCGATCGGCATGCCGCCCCCGATCACCTTGCCAAGGGTCACCAGGTCCGCGCGCACGCCGTAGCGCGCCTGCGCGCCGCCGCGGGCCACCCGGAACCCGGTCATGACCTCGTCGAAGCACAGCAGCGCCCCCTCGGCGTCGCACAGCTCGCGCAGGCCCTGCAGGAATCCCGGTCGCGGCGGGAGAACACCGTAGTTCCCCACCACCGGCTCCACGAACAGCGCCGCGATCTTCCCCGGGTGCGCCTTGAATACCGCGCGCACCGAATCCAGGTCGTTGTAGCGCGCCACCCGGGTCATGGCCGCCAGCGCCGCGGGCACGCCCGGGGAGTCCGGCAGATCCAGGGTGGCCGCGCCGCTCCCCGCCTTGACCAGGAAGGAATCCGCGTGGCCGTGATAGCAGCCGTCGAACTTAATGAGCAGGTCGCGGCCGGTGGCGGCCCGCGCCAGGCGCAGCGCGCTCATGGTGGCCTCGGTCCCGGAACTCACCAGGCGCACCCGTTCCATGTTGGGCACCAGTCTCAGGATGGCCTCCGCCAGCTCCACTTCGCCGGCGCACGGGGCCCCGAACACCATCCCGCGGCCGGCCTGCTCCTGCACCGCCCGGACCACCGTGGGCGCGCCGTGGCCCAGCAGCAGCGGTCCCCAGGCCAGCACGTAGTCCAGGTAGCGGTTCCCGTCCACGTCGAACAGGTACGGCCCCTCGGCGTGGTCCATGAACCGCGGCGTACCGCCCACCGACTTGAACGCGCGCACCGGGGAATTCACCCCGCCGGGCATGAGCGTGCAGGCCCGGCGAAAGAGTTCGGCGCTCTTCTGCACCGCGGAGGCGGCGATGTTTCCGGTGTCGGTCATGTCGTTCCCTCTAGAGCAGCTCCGCGAGCTCGCGGGCGTGGTAGGTGATGATCATGTCGGCGCCGGCCCGGCGGATGGAGGTCAGCACCTCCAGCGCGGCTCGCTCGCCGTCCAGCCAGCCCTTTTCCGCGGCCGCCTTGATCATGGAATACTCGCCGGAAACGTTGTACGCGCACACCGGCACCCGGAAGGTGTCCTTGACCCGGCGGATGATGTCCAGGTAGGGCAGCGCGGGCTTGATCATCACCGCGTCCGCTCCCTCGGCCAGGTCCATCTCCACCTCGCGCAGCGCCTCGTCGGTGTTCGGCGGGTCCATCTGGTAGCCGCGCCGGTCGCCGGACTTGGGAGTGGACTCGGCCGCTTCCCGGAACGGCCCGTAGAAGGCCGAGGCGTACTTGGCGGCGTAGGAAACGATCGGGGTCATTTCGAAGCCCTCGCCGTCCAGCGTCTCGCGGATCGCGCCCACGCGGCCGTCCATCATGTCGGAGGGGGCGATGATGTCGGCGCCGGCCTTGGCGTACTCGACCGCCATGCGCGAGAGCAGCTCCAGGGTGGCGTCATTGTCCACGTGGGCGTTCCTGAGCACGCCGCAGTGGCCGTGGTCGGTGTACTCGCACAGGCACACGTCGGTCCACACCACCAGGTCGGGGTGCGCCTTCTTGAGCGCCCGGACGGCGGTGGCCACCACGCCCTTGGGATCGTAGCCGGAGGAGCCCAACGCGTCCTTGGTCTCGGGGATTCCGAACAGCAGCACCGAGTTCACCCCGCGTGCCAGCGACTCGCCGGCGGCCTTCACGGTGAGGTCGACGGACTGCTGCGAATAGCCGGGCATGGATGCGATGGGCCGGTCCAGCCCCTGGCCCGGGCACACGAACAGCGGCTGGACCAGCTGGTCCGGGGAGACTCGGGTCTCGCGCACCAGGGCGCGCAGCGCGGGCGTGCGGCGAAAGCGGCGCATGCGAAGCTCGGGAAAATTCACTTCGGGTTCATCCTTTCAGGATCGAGGTCAGGGCCTCGGCCACGCCCTCTCCGTCGGCGGCCGGGGCGCGCATCACCCGGGTCGCTCCGGCGCGGGTGAGGCGGATCTCGGTCGTCGTGCCCTGGGCGATGCAGGGAATTCCCATCAGCGTGCGCCACGCCGCGCTGTCCATGTTCTGCCGCAGCGAATCCACGGCCGAGGGCGACGCAAACACCGCCGCCGCCAGCAAGTGCTTGTCCATGGCGGAAAGAAGCTGCGCCACGTTCACGTGCACCCCGATGGTGCGATAGACTTCCAACTCTTCCACTTCCCACCCGGCATCTTCCAGCGCGTCGGGCAGCGTGTCGAGCGACAGATTGCCCCTCAGGAACAGCGCCCGCCGCGGCTCGGGGTGACGGGCCAGCAGCCATTCGGCCATCTCCAGCGCTCCGGTGCCGGGCGAGATTTCCACTTCTACTCCCAGGCGCGCGAGCGGCTCGGCGGTGGCCTTTCCAACCGCCACGCACACCGGCAGCACTTCCAGGTCCGGCCCGAGGGCCGCGGCCAGGGCCGCGGAAGCCCGCGCGCTGGTGAGCGCGATCAGGTCGGGGGGAGTGTCCGAGCGCAGCCTTTCCGAAAGTTTCGAGATCTCGCGGCCGGGCTCGAACCGCAGCACTTCCAGTTCGATCTGGGCGCAGCCGGCCGACTGGACCGCGTGCCGCTCCGGGCAGTCCTTGTCGAGGACCCGCGTGAACAGGACCTTCCGGCGTCCCTCGCTCATCGGTCGCGCTTGCTCACAGGCTCGGCAGCAATTCCGCGGCGCCCTGCTCCAGCAGCGCCGTGGCCACCTGCCGGCCCAGCGCCTCGGGGTCGCGGGCGGTGCCGGCGCCCGAGGCGCGCAGCACCGTCTTGCCGTCCAGCGAGCAGGCGCATCCGGTCAGGAGCAGCCGGCCGTCTTCGATGCGGCCCCAGCCGCCGATCGGGAGCCGGCACCCGCCGCCGAGCCGGCGCAGAAGCGCTCTCTCGGCCAGCACCGCCGCCTTGGTGTCGGCGTGGCTGATCCCCACGGCCGCGGCGCACGTCTCGGTGTCGCCCGAGCGGGCCTCCAGCCCCAGCGCGCCCTGCGAGATGGCGGGCAGCATCACCTCGGGCTCCAGGACCTGCGTGATCCGGTCCGCGAGCCCGAGCCGCTTCAGCCCGGCCACGGCCAGCACGATGGCGTCGAACTCTCCCTCGTCCATCTTCCGGATGCGCGTGGGCACGTTGCCGCGGATCTCCACGCATACCAGGTCCGGGCGCGCCGCCAGCACCTGGGAACTTCGCCGCTGCGAGGAAGTGCCGACGCGGCCGCCCGCGGGGATTCGTTCCAACGTCAGGCCGCCGCGCGAGAGCCACGCATCCCGCGGATCCTCCCGCACCGGCACGCCCGCCAGGGTCAACCCCTCGGGCAAAATGGTGGGCAGATCCTTCAAAGAATGCACCGCCAGGTCGGCCACCTCGCCGAGCAGCGCCTGCTCCAGCTCGCGCGTGAACACCCCGAGCCCGCCGATTTCTGAAAGCGGGCGCACCCGGTCCTTGTCTCCCGAGGTGCGGATCTCCAGGAGCTCCACCCCCGGAACCCCGGCATCCCGGAGCAGACCTGCAATGTGGTTGGACTGTGCCAGCGCCAGCGCGCTAGCGCGCGTCGCGATCTTCATCGGTCTCCCCTGGCCCGGTGGGCTCTTTCTCGAGGTCGAACAGGTGCCGCACCGCGCCCGCCAGTTCCGGGCCTCGGCGCGGATCGTCCTTGGCCTGCATCAGGCGCAGGGTCGGTTCACGAAGTATATCGTTGATGATGCTCCGCGTGAGCAACTCCAGCTTTTCGCGGTCCTCCGCGCGGAACTTGCCCGCCACCGCCTCCACCCGCGCGTGGCGCAGCGATTCCAGCCGCGAGCGCATGTCGGCCAGCGTCGGCGTGACGGCAAGGCTGCGGTACCAGTCCAGGAACTTCGCGCTCTCTTCGGCGACGATCGCCTCGGCCCGCGGCGCCTCGCGGCGGCGGCGCTCCAGGTTGTCGTCCACGATGGACTTCACGGATTCGGTGGAATACACGAACACGTTGGAAATCTTGTTCACCGCGGGATCCACGTCGCGGGGCATGGCCAGGTCCACGATCACCATGCTGCGGCCGCGCCGTGCGCGGATCGCCTGCCGCACCATCTCCTCGCCGATCAAAGGCGCCGGGGACGAGGTCGCGCTGAACACCAGGTCGGCTTCGGGGAGCAACCTGGGCAGGTCCTCCAGCGAATGGGCGCGACCTCCGAGGCGCTGGGCCAGGACCCCGGCGCGCTCCAGGGTGCGGTTGGCCACCGTGAAATCCTTTACGCCGGCGTCGCGCAGGTAGTCTGCGGCCACGCGGCAGGTCTCGCCGGCGCCCACGATCAGCACCCGGGTCTCCTGGAGCGCGCCCAGCACCTTGGCGGCCAGGCCCACCGAGACCGAGGCCATGGAAATGGAGCCCTCGGTGAGCGAAGTTTCGGTGCGCACCCGGCGAGAGCAACGCACCGCGCTGTCCACCATGCGGCGCAGCACCGGCCCGCTCGCGCCCATTCGCGCGGCGAGGTCGGCGGCGTTGCGGACCTGGCCGGCGATTTCCGTCTCCCCGATCACCATCGAGTCCAGCCCCGAGGTGACGCGAAAGAAGTGGGGCACGGTGTCGGCGGTCTTCCAGACGTAGGTGAGTCCTTCGTGCTCCAGGATGTCCACGCCCTTGAGCCATCGGAAGATCGCGGCCAGCGCTTCCACCGGCGGCTGTTCCTCCGGGCTGCGCGCGTAGAACTCCATGCGGTTGCAGGTGGCCAGGATGAGGGTTTCCTTGTGGCCTTCCTCGCGCAGCCGGCTCAGGGCCTTCTCGGTTTCTTCCGGAGTGAGCGCCACGGCTTCGCGGATCTCGGCGGGCGAAGTCGTGTGGTTCAGTCCGATGCAGTGGATCATGCGGCCTACCTGAACTGGTGGAACGACCCGGCGAGGTGTCCCGGGATCAGGGTCGAGATCAGGAGCAGGCCGAAACCCGCGAGCGACAGGTACACCGTGAGCGTCCCGCCCCGGTGCAGCCGGTAGTGCACGAACAGCGCGCTGCCCGAGACCAGCCACACCAGCACGGTCAGGATCACCTTGGGGTCGGCGTAGTAGCCCGGAAACACGTGCGAGATCCACACGATTCCCAGGATGATGGTGATGCCCAGCAGCGTGAATCCCGCGGCGGTGGACCGGATCATGGTGCGCGAGAGTTCGTCCAACGACGGCAGCCGGTGGTAGACCAGCGAGAAGCGGCCGAGCTTGAGTTCGTGGTAGAGCAGCAGGAACAGCACGCCGTAGACCGCGGCCAGGGCCAGCGCGCAGTAGCTGGCGATGGCGGCCAGCGTGTGCATGGCAAAAAGCGGAGAGCGCAGGACCGCCGAAGGATGCGGCTCGGTTCCGAAGCCCAGCGCCCCGGGCAGCATGAGCAGGGCCACCACCGCGACCACGAACATTCCGATCATGGGCGTGCCGCGGCGGATCTCGATCCAGAAGTAGCAGATCGCCAGGCACAGCGCGACCATGCCCAGGGCCTCGCCCGCGCTGGTGATGGGAAGCATTCCCAGCTTGGTGGCCCGAAGCATCAGGGCGTTGGCGTGCAACAGGATGGCAGCCATCAGGAGCGGCTGCGCGGCGCGGCCCAGGCCCGGGGCGCGGCCCCAGAACACGGCGGCGTAGGAGGCGGCGGTCAGGGCGTACATTCCGAGCACCAGGAGCAGGATCAGGGACACGAGGGCTTCCATGGATACGGGGTGGACTCCGCCCGGCCGGGGATCTCCCGGTCCGGTAACCCTAAGAATATAATGGTGGAAGGCGATTCTGACAAACGGGGAGTACCGGGGGGCCGGCCTTGCCGGACCTAGCCCACCTTGCGGGTCGGCACGATCACGTTGGCCAGCAGCATCCCGGCGGCCAGGGCGGCCGTCATCAGCAGCATGCGGAAGGCGGTTTCCACGCCCGGCACCACCTCGTGACCCATGAGCGAAAGCAGGCTCCGAAAACCCATGCTTCCCGGCACCAATAGAATTAGCCCCGGCACGAGGGTGACCGTGGGCGGCCGCCGGAAAACGCGGCTGTAAAGATTGCTCGCCACCCCCAGAGCCAGCGAGCCCACGAACACTCCCAACCGGTGCCCCAGCAGCACTCCTCCCAGGCGCGCCCCGCCGAACCCCGCCAGGCCGGCGGCCAGCACCCACGGGATGTCCCGCGGCGCCGCGCGAAAGAGCACGCTGAACGCCAGCGGTCCCACCACGAGGCCCACCGCCGTGGTCCATGGAGGCAGCGCAGCCACCAGGGCCGGCCCGGGAACTCCAAAGACCGATGCCGCCACCGTGTTTCCGACCGCCACACCAAAGGCGATCGCCAGGAACAGCATGAACGCTCCGGCCAGGCGCGTCGTGCCCGACACCAGGTGGCGGGAAGAGAGTTCCATCATGGCCAGCGTCAGGGTGAGGCCCGGCAGCACCACCAGCAGGCTGGCCAGGGTGACGTTGGAAGTGTCCAGTCCGTGCAGGCTACGCGCGGCCCCGGCCGAAAGAAACGCCGCCACGAAGGCCGCCGCCGGCTCGAACACCCGGCCGGTGCCGGGGCTTCGCGTGAGCAGCAGCGCCAGCAGGCCGGTCAGGAGGCCGATCACCCCGGCCACGGCCGCTTCGCGCGCCCCCCCGCCCAGCAGCACCGCGCCCGCACAGGCCGACACCGCCGAGGCCAGCAGCGTGAGAGCCGAACGGTAGCGCCGGGGAGCCGCCACGATTTCCTGGATCCGGGCCAGTCCTTCGGCGGGATTGCCGCCGCCGTGCAGGACCTTCTGGGCCACGCCTTCCAGGTCGGCCAGTTTTTCCAGGTTCACTTCGCCGGGCTCGGCGCGCAGCAGGAACGACTTCTGTTCCGGGAGCGGCCCGAAGGCCGCAAAGATGGCCGTGGGAGTGGAAAAGAACTGTCCCACCACCCCCAGCCGGAGGGCCGCGTGCTCCAGGACTTCTTCAAGGCGCTGGGAAGAGTAACCGTAGCGATGGAGGGCGCGGGCGAGCTGCAGGATGAAGTGGATAGGCTCGCGGTCGGGCGTGGCGGGAGATTCGGAGGCGGCGGATACGGCGGAACCTGGAGCAGGCCTTTCGGCCATCAGTCCACGTCCACCCGGTCCACCACACCGACCACCATGGTGCGCACCGGGCCCTGCTTGATGCCCAGGATCTGGGAGGCGGCGTTGCCCTCGTCCACCACCAGGACCTTTTCGCCTTCGCCGGCGGACACGGTGTCGAGCGCGATCACCGGCGGGCCCTTGGGCTGATCCTTCTCATCCACGAGCTGCACGTACAGCAGCTTGTGGCAGCAGAGGGGATCGATCTTGACAGTGGCGACCACTTCGCCCACCACGATGCCGAGCTTCATCTAGCCCGCCGTGCCGCTGCGCGCGGGCTGGGCCGGCTGCGGATCGCGCTTGACCGTGCCGGTCTCCCGGCACAGGACGTCCAGGAGCTCTTCGACCTCCGCCGAGCCGTCCAGGTCCTTGAGCGTGTTGGTGTCGATCCGGACCACGCGCGTGGCCGACGCCATTTCCGTGGCCCAGCGCTCGTAGCTCTCTTCGAGGCCCGCCAGGTACTCGCGGGAAATGGTGCGCTCGCAATCCCGGCCGCGCTGGGCGATGCGCCCGAGCAGCGTGTCGGGCGAGGCGGCCAGAAAGACAATCATGTCGGGGTGGCGGAACTCCTGTAGAAAGCGCTCGTACTCGGCGCGATAGTAGGCGTGCTCCTCGGCGGTCATCATGCCCATGTCGTGCAGCGCCCGCTCGAACACCTCGGCGTCTTCGTAAATGGTCCGGTCCTGGATGAAATGACGTTCGGAGCTCATCATGCGGCGCTGGAACTTGACGCGGTGCTCCAGGAAGTAGAGCTGCGACTTGAGCGCCCACTTCTTCATGTCGGCGTAGAAGTCGGCCAGGTGCGGATTTTCCACGGAGGGCTCGAAATACGCGATCCAGTCCAGGCGCGCATGGATCAAGCGCGTGAGATAGGTCTTACCGACCCCGATGTTGCCGGCGATGGCGAGGAAGAACGGTCGCGATTCCATTGAAAAACGATTATCGCACCACAGGTGACAGCTTACAAGGATTGGCTGCGCGACAGGTGACGCGGGGGGAAAAATTTGCGCCGGCCCTGGTCGCCGCTCGCACAAGGCGTGGCGGGCGATAGAGCCGGCGGCAAGTTCTTAAAGGCCGGGGGGAAACCGCCTCGAGGGGCGGTGTCCCTTCACATCGTTGGATGCTTTTCGGTGCGATTTAGTTCCGGAAAATCTGCGTTTTCTAGTCGCGATCGCGATCCCGGTCCCGGTCCTCGTCGCCATGGCGTCCGTGGTCGTGATGTTCGCGCTTCATCTTCCAAAGGTGGCGCGAATCCCGGTCCTCGTACATGCCATGGTGATAACGGCGATAGTGCCGGTTGGCGCCGAGCAACTGGCGAGGCACGCGATCGATTCCCACGGACATCCAGGGCCCGCGGTGCGCGCGCGACCAGAACCAGTTGCGGCCGCGGCAGGAGTACCAGCCGCCTTCCCCGCGATAGACTTCGGCTTCCTGGTAGTCGGCGGCGTACCCGGATCGGGTTCCCGGCTCCAGGACGCACCCCGCTTGATCTCCCCCGCTCCGGACATCCACATGGATATACGTGGCGGCGGAAGCTACCGTGACGCTGAATCCGACGGTCACCAGGACCGCCAGGGCGGCCGCGGCCCCCAGCCGTAGTTGCTTCGATGTCAAGTTCATGCGCTCCTCCCTTTCCAGGGCCCCGAGCTGGCCTGTCCGGATGTCTGGAATCCTCAATTGCGTCCCAAACTCGAGCTCGAATCCATAGATCCTGCATAAGGCAACGGGCGTGCCGGACCTGGGGCTACTGTAGAAAACAGACTAAGACGCTATCAAATTAACACATAGGCTAACAGGCCCCACCGGGACCCGTGCCAACTCCCGGAGCCAAGTGACCGTGCTGACACACCCTTGCTGCGCCAGGGTCACACTTCCCGGCGGGGATCCCTCAAGTTCAATCCCCACGTGACCGATCTTCTGGTTGGAGCCGAACTTTAGATTCCCCTAAACTTCCTTTTAGGCTATTCTCAACTTATGCCCAGCCCAACCGTGGAAAACTACCTGAAAGCGTTGTTCCAGCTCGCCGTTCCGGAGCGGGGGGTCAGCACGCGCGAGCTGGCCGGCAGGTTGCTGGTCAAGGACGCCTCGGTCACCCATATGCTCAAGCGGCTGTCCGGGACCGGGATGGTGAGCTACGAGCCGTACCGGGGGGCGACCCTTACACCGGAGGGACGGCAGGCGGCCACGGCGGTCCTGCGGCGCCACCGAATATTGGAATTGTTCCTTCACCGGATGTGCCGGCTGTCGCTGGACAAGGTGCACGCCGAGGCGGAGCGGCTGGAGCACGCCGCCTCCGAGGACTTCGTGGACGCCCTGGACCGGCTGATGGACTTTCCCACCCTGGATCCGCATGGAGATCCCATCCCCGACCGCGAAGGCCGGCTGCGCGGGATCGACTCCCGCCCGCTGACCGATATCCCACCGGGCGCACGGGTGGTGCTGGTGCGCGTGGAAGATGCCCGCCCGGAGGCCCTCACTTACCTGGTCAGCGAGGGACTGGTCCCGGGCCGCAAAGTCACGGTGGCGCGCCGGCTGGACTTCGATGGATCGGTGGAGCTCCAGTTGGGCCGCCGCCGCCTCATGCTGGCACGCGAGCTGGCCGAGGGCATCCATGTGACCCCCGACGAGGGGAGCGCGGAATGAGCTCTCCCAACCCGAAGCAGCCCGAGAGGTCCGCCCCGCCCGGGCGTCCTTCCACGCCGTCCCTTTCGGAGGTTTTCCGAAGCGTCCCGGTCAGCGGACGCGGCTGGCTCCGACGGCTGTTCGCCTTTGCGGGGCCGGGCTATCTGGTGAGCGTGGGCTACATGGACCCGGGCAACTGGGGCACCGACATCGCCGGCGGCGCGCAGTTCGGCTATGCGCTGCTGTGGGTGATCCTGCTTTCCAATCTCATGGCGATGCTGCTGCAGACCCTGTGCGTGCGACTGGGCCTCGCGACCGGAAGAGACCTGGCGCAGGCGTGCCGGGACTACTACAAGAGGCCGGTGGCCGTGGCGCTGTGGCTGCTGTGCGAGATCGCCATCGTGGCCTGCGACCTGGCCGAGGTGGTGGGTTCGGCCGTGGCGCTCAACCTGCTGTTCCATATCCCGCTGCTGTGGGGCGTGCTCATCACCGGGCTGGACGTGCTGCTGCTGCTGGGCGCCATGAGTTTCGGATTCCGAAAGATCGAGGCCGTGGTGGTCACGCTGGTGTTCACGGTGGGGATCTGCTTCGCCATGCAGACCTTCCTGGCCCACCCGGCGTGGCCGCAGGTGGCCGCGGGCTTCGTGCCGAGCATTCCGGGGCCGCAGGCCTTCGTGATCGCGCTCGGGATCCTGGGAGCGACGGTCATGCCGCACAATCTGTACCTGCATTCGGCGCTGGTGCAGACCCGCGCGAGCCGGCAGACGCCCGCGGGTATCACCGAAGCCATCAAGTTCAACACCATCGACACCATCGTGGCGCTGGGCGCGGCGTTCTTCGTGAACGCGGCCATCCTGGTGGTGGCATCCGCGGTGTTCCACACTCGCGGATACACCCACGTCTCGGAGCTGCAGGAGGCGCACAAACTGCTCACCCCGCTGCTGGGCGCCCCGGTGGCGGCCACGGCGTTCGCGGTGGCGCTGCTGGCCTCGGGGCAGTCGTCCACCATCACCGGAACGCTGGCCGGGCAGATCGTGATGGAAGGCTTTCTCAACATCCGGATCCGGCCGTGGCTGCGGAGGATCATCACCCGGAGCCTGGCGATCATTCCGGCGATGGTGCTGTTCTCCTTCACCGGCGGCAGGGACACGGTGGCCCTGCTGGTCATGTCCCAGGTGGTGCTGTCGCTGCAACTCTCCTTCGCGATCTTTCCGCTGATGATGTTCACCAGCGACCGGCGGCTCATGGGCGAGTTCGTGAACCCGCCGGCGCTCAAGATCGCGGGCTATGCGACGTGCCTGCTGATCGCCTCGCTGAATGCCTACTACTTGTACACCAGCATCGGGCCGCTGTGGCTGGGCGTGGTGGCCGCGGCGATGATTGGTTTTGCGGTCTGGGTCCGGTATTTCTACCGGGAGGGCCCGGCGGCCGCCTGAGGCGAATGGTCAGCGCCTGGTGCGCCCGCTCCCTGCCCTTTTCAAGCCTTGCCCCCCCATCCCCTGTTCAGCCCCCCTTCAAAGTGGTAAATTTCCCATCCCATGGAACGCAAGGATCTGGAAGGTCTGGTTCGGCAGTTGGTGACGGACGTGGTGGCCCGCGTGGATGCGGCCGCCAAGGCTCCGGTGGCCCCGCCGTGCCATGAAACCGAGCCGCTTTCGCCGAAAAAGTCCGCGGCTCCGGCCGGGGCCTCGCCCGCCGCCGCGGGACCCGCGCCGCTCTCCAAGGAGCTTCGCGTGGTGATCGGCTCCGACCATGGCGGCTTTGCGCTGAAAGAGGAGCTGGTCTCGCACCTGCATGCGCTGGGCTACGCGGTGATCGACGTGGGCACGCACGGCACCGAGGCGGTGGACTATCCTGACTTTGCCAAGGCGGTGGCCCAGCGGGTCGCGCGCGGCGAATGCGACCGTGGGATCGTCATCGACGGGGCCGGGATCGGCTCCGGGATGGCGTGCAACAAGGTGGCCGGTGTTCGCGCCGCGGTGTGTCACGACCTGAAGAGCGTGCTGAACTCGCGCGACCACAACGACGCCAACGTGCTTTCCCTGGGCTCCGGCGTGGTGAGCCCCGAACTGGCCCGCGAAATGGTGGCCACCTGGCTCAAGACCCCCTTTGGCGCCGGCCGCCACTCCCGCCGGATCGCCAAGATCAACGAACTCGACCGCGACAGGACCCGCGCATGACCGACCCCAAGCTGATCGAAGCCATCGTCCAGGAAGTGCTGCGCCGCCTGCCGTCCTCCGCGGGAGCCAGCACCTGCGGCGACTGCACCTCGTGCGGGCACTGCGCGGTGAAGAAGCCCGAGATGATCAAGAGCCTCGTGGACCAGGGCGCCTGCCGCATCGGCTGCTGCCCCGGCGTGGGATCGGGCATGCCGCCCACGCTGGCCTGCCTGATCGACCACACCCTGCTCAAGCCCGACGCCCCGCGCTCCGACGTGGAAAAGCTGTGCACGGAAGCGCTCGAGTACAACTTTGCCTCGGTGTGCATCAACCCCTCGTGGGTCTCCCTGTGCCGCGACAAGCTGCGCGGCAGCGAGGTCAAAGTTTGCACCGTGATTGGTTTCCCGCTGGGGGCCAACACCACCCAGACCAAGGCGTTCGAAACCCGGCGGGCCATCCTGGACGGGGCCACCGAGGTGGATATGGTGATCAACGTCGGGCGGCTCAAGAGCGGCGACAACGACTACGTGGAAAAGGACATTCGCGAAGTGGTGGAGCAGGCCCGCCCCAACGTGCTGACCAAGGTGATCCTCGAGACCGCCCTGCTCAGCAAGGAAGAGATCGTGCGCGCTTCGCTGCTCGCGCGTTCCGCCGGGGCCAACTTCGTGAAAACCTCCACCGGGTTCGCCTCCGGCGGGGCCACCGCCGAGGACGTGCGCCTGATGCGCCAGGCCGTGGGCGACCGCATGGGCGTGAAAGCTTCCGGCGGCATCCGAGACCGCAAAGTGGCCGAGGAAATGGTGGAGGCCGGCGCAACCCGCATCGGCGCCTCCGCCAGCGTGAAGATCGTGACCGAGGCGGCGGCCGCGGCCGGCGCGCCCAAGGCGGTCACCGAGAGCGCGGCCTCGGCAAAGTCGCAGTACTAGGCAGCTTCCTTCCGCGCTACACTTGCTGCATGGGCGACCCTCCGCCCCGGCTTCGGAGATCCGGCCATGCCCGTCCGCAAGATTGCCGCCCGCGCCACTCTTCTGACGCTCCTCCTGGGGCTGCTTCCGCTTATCAATTCCTGCGGCGACTCCACCACCCAACCCAATCCCGCTGTGTGCGAGATCACCCCGGCGTCGCTCGACTTCTCGATCGTCCTGGCCGGGAGTAGCTCCGACCGGCAGATCACCGTCCGGAACACCGGCGGCTCCCGGTTGGAGGGCGCAGCGCGGGTGACCAGCGCGGTGTTCCACCTGGTGGGCGATACAACGTTTTCCCTGGATGCCGGACGCAGCGCGGTGCTCACGTTGCGCTATTCACCCGCAGCGGCGGGATCCGATTCGTGCGTGGTGAGCTTCACGGCGGCGGGCTGCGGGAGCCTCCGCGCGCGGGGCACGGGCACGGTGGTGGCGCAGACGTCCTGCCGGGTGCGGCCGGCGCAGATTGACTTCGGCCCGGTGCCTACCACCGGCTTCTCCGATCGCACCTTTACATTGGCCAACACCGGCAACGTCCGGATCACCGGCATGGTCCAGGCCAATTGTGCATGGTTCCAGGTGGTCTCGCCGCCTTCCGGGTACGACCTCGCGCCCGGGGACTCGGCCACGTTCACCGTGCGCTTCCGTCCCGGATCGGTCGGTGCGCAGTCGTGCAGCATTTCCACGGGACAGAATGGTTGCGGCTCCGTGCTGGTCTCCGGAACGGGCAGCAGCAATTCCGGTGCGGTGTGCCAGTTCGATCCTGCCTCCCTCGATTTCGGGCGGGTCACGGGCGGGAGCCAGGACCGCACCTTCACTTTGGCCAACAATTCCGAACTGCCGATCACCGGGAGCATCCAACTGAGCTGCCCGGATTTCTCGCTGCTCGGAGCCGGCTCGGTTTCGCTGGCCGCACACCAGTCGGCATCGTATACGGTGAGATTTCACCCCGCGGTCTATGGAACCGAGACGTGCATGCTATCCGCGACCATCGCGGGCTGCGGAACCCTGCCCATGAGCGGAAGCTATGGCGGCCTGAACAGCTGCGACGTGGCTCCGACAGATCTCGACTACGGGCTCCTGACCACGGGCCAGTCCCGGGAACTCACTTTCCGGATCCTGAATACCAGCGTGCAGGTGGTGGCAGGCGTGGTGTCCTCGCCCGAAGCGGGGTTCACCGTCGAAAACCCGACCTACAGCCTTGCCCCGGGCGCCCAGGTCACCATCCGGGTCACGGCGCATGCGCTCGGCGCCGGAACTCGTACCGCCCAACTCGACCTGGGCACGACCGCTTGCTTCGGCCCCCGGGCCAGGGTGCGGGTCTCGGAACCGCTGGCGCCGGGCTACCTGAAATGGGGTTCGCTGGGAAGCGCGGACGGCCAGTTCAGCAGCCCCTCGGGTGTGGCGGTGGGAGTGGACGGATCCGTCTATGTGACGGACGAGCACAATGACCGGGTGCAGAAGTTCGGCGCAGACGGAGTTTTCCAGGCGTCGTTCACCGGATTCCATGGTCCTGCGGGTATCGCCGCCGATAAGCTGGGCGATATCTTCGTGAAAGATTCCGGGACCGGGATGATCCTCCGGATGAATTCCAGCGGCGCTGTGCTTGGCTCCTGGCAAGTCGGGATCTACAGCACGGGTCTCGCCTCGGACGACTCGGGAAACGTCTACGTGGCCATCGATGCAGCGCCCGCTGGGGTCTACAAGTACACCCGGGAAGGCGTACTGACGGGCCGTCTCACCGGCCAGACGGGGGCCGGCCTGGGAGTGGATGGGGCCGGCGACGTTTACATCGGAGCCGCGGAGGCGGTGTACAGGTTGCATGCGGGCAGCGTGATCGCCACCTGGCCGAGCCCCCTGGGCCCGAACCTGCCATACAATCAATCGAGCCTGGGAGGGCTGGCCCTGGACGGGGCCGGGAACGTGTTGGTGACCCGCTACACCAACGACACGGGAGTGGCGGCCGAAGTGGAAGTGCTCGAATCCCACGGAATCCTGGTCCACCGCTTCGGCGTGCAGGGCAGCGAGGACGGGGCCTTCTACTACCCCACCGGCATCGCCGTCTCCCCCTCCGGTTACGTCTACGTGGTGGACCGCGCCAACCACCGGATCCAGCGCTTCGGGCCGGGGCAGTACTCCAAAGGCAGGTCAACTCTCCATCCTTGAGGTCTTTGCGGCCTCTGAAATATCCCCATTGAGCCGCCGCCCCCGCTTGGGCTAAAGTGGCTGGACTCGAAACCCACGAGAGTGCGCGACCGGAAACCCACCCTCCCCGGATGCCCGCACCGGCAGCAGCGCGGCCCCTTGAGAGCCCGCCAGGCGTGATTCGTCACGAAGAATTCATCCGGACGGTGGCCGTTTGTCGCTTGCCTGCCCTGTATCGTTGGGGCAGACTCGCGCCTCACCCATGACTGCCAGCGTCCTTTACCGGGGCCCACAAACGCACGCATGATCCTGCGCCGCTCGACTCACCTCGCCCTCGCCCTGATCGTGTTCTTGATCACCTCCCTGGCCACCGCCCATGCGGACCAGCGAGGCCTTCTTTCCGGAAGGATCCTGGACCAGGACGGCCACGCCATCCCTTTTGCCAGCGTGGGCATCCCGGCGGCCAAGACCGGGGGCCTCAGCGATGCCGAGGGCAACTACCGCGTTTCAGGCCTCACGGCCGGCACCTACCAGGTCAAGGTTAACTATATTGGTTATGAACCGACCACGGACGATGTGGTCATCGAAGAGGGTAAAACCACCCAGAAGAATTTCAAGCTCAAACAAATTATCGTCAAAAGAGAGAAGGAAGTAGTCGTTACCGCCGACCGGCCGCTGGTCGAAGTCCGCTCCTCCTCCACCGTCCGCTCCGTCACCAGCGAAGACATCAAGAAGCTGGCCGTCACCAACCTGGAGCAGGTGCTGGAGCAGCAGACCGGCACGGCCAAGACCAACGACGAGATCCACGTGCGTGGAGGTCGTTCGGACGAAGTGAGTTACGTGGTGGACGGGGCTAAGACCCGCGACCTGGTCTCGGGCAAGGGCACCGCCGGCAAGATCTCCTCGGGATCGGTCGCCGAAGTCGGCGTGATCACCGGGGGCTTCGACGCCGAGTTCGGGCAGGCGCTCTCGGGCGTGGTGCAGGTGCGGCTCAAGGAAGGCTCGTCGAAGTACCACGGCAGCTTCGAGTACCGCACCGACAAGGTCGGTTCCCTGGTGGACTCGTCCAGCTCGTTCAACACCGACGGGGCCAGCTTCCAGGTGGACGGGCCGGAGCCGCTGACCCGCCTGCTGGGCTGGAACGGGGATTCCAAGCTGACCTTCCTGGCCAGCCTGAACACCGAGTTCTCCGACACTTACCTGAAGAACATCCACAGCAACGGCAACGACTTCAAGCTCACGCCCGGCTACCAGGACTCGTTCCTGGGCAGCCTGCTCCGCTACGGCCACTTCTTTTCGCCGCGGCAGGACAACGGCTGGCAGTGCCTGTACAAGCTGGCCTACAAGGCCGCCACCAGCGACAAGTATTCGATCACTTACAATAAGTCGCTGCAGATCGACCAGGGCTTTGGCCGCCACCTGGTGAGCGACATCGCCGACGACCGCAACACCTACCCCTACCGCTGGACCAACCGCCTGGATCACGCGGCCATCGACACCGAGGACAACACCACGATCTCCGGCACCTGGACCCACGTGTTCGGAACCAGCCTGGTCCAGCAGGTGCAGCTGGCCCGCAACGTGAGCGTGCTGCACGTAGGGGTGCAGGGCAAGAACGGCGAAGAGACCCCGTGGCGCGAGTACGTGGCCCCCAACGACGACATCTGGAAGGTGCTGGGCGCCGGGACCGCCGATACGCTGCGGGCCTACGACCTGTTCTACGACACCGGCGACGACTCCATCTTCCAGGACCGCTACAGCCGCGAGACCACGCTTTCCTACAGCTTGAACAGCGCCTCGCGTCACCACGACATCAAGTTCGGCACCGAGCTCAATCTGCAATCGGCGCAGTTCATCGACATCGAGAACCCGTGGGACTACGACCCCGACACCCTGGGCAGCAAGCACGACATCTTCACCGTGCACCCGGCCACGGGCGACCTGTACCTGCGCGACCGCGTGGACTACGAGGGTTTCGTGGCCGACATCGGCGCCCGCTGGGACCTGTACTTCCCGGGCAAGGAAGCCGAAGCCGCGGTCCTGGACACCAACAACCTGAACATCACCAGGACCGTGCGGGACGGATTCCAGAACGAAACCTTCAGCCTGATGGGCCGGCGCGTGAAGGCCCATCTTTCGCCGCGCATCTCGGTGTCGCACCCGATCACCGAGCGGGACAACTTCTATTTCAACTACGGCGAATTCACGCAGTGGCCGGCCTACTACTACATCTATTCCAAGATCGGCTCGATCTCGAGCGAGAACTTTCCGCAGATCGGCAACGTGAATCTGGACCCGACGGTCTCCATCCAGTTCGAGCTGGGCGGCCGGCACCAGATCTCGGATTTCCTCGGGGCCAACATCGCGTTCTACCAGAAGGACACCTACGGCTACCCGACGCTGGCCAGCTCGCAGCGCATCCAGGGCGCCAGCAACGCGCCGTTCTCGATCTACCTGAACAGCGACTTTTCGCGCTCCCGCGGAATCGAGCTGGAGCTGGAGAAGCGCCGCTCGAAGTATTTCTCGTACAAGGGCACCTACGAATACTCCACCATCCGCTCCAAGTCGTCCTCGCCCAACCAGCTGAAGATCATCCAGGAACTGGGCGGCGACACGCGCGAGGCGCGGGTGGGCGAGGAGATCGCCTACTGGCATCGCCCGCACCAGGGCCGGTTGCGGCTCTCCTGGAGCACCGGGGACGAAACCGGCAAGAAGGCGTTCCTGGGCCTGATCGATCTGCCCAGCCGCTTCAGCATGTCGTGGAACTTCAGTCTGCGCTCGGGCCGCGCCTACACGCCGGGCCGGGTGCGGTTGACGTACGACTCCAAGGACTCGTCGGTGGCGGTTTCTTCGGAAGCCATCGGCGCTTCCAATTCGGCCAACGCGCCGGCGGAGTTCAACTGCGACCTGAAGCTGGCCAAGTCTTTCAGCATTTTCGGCCGCTCCCTGGATGCGAACCTGACCGCCACCAATCTTTTCAACACCGGCCGCTCGAAGTTCATCGACCCGACCACCGGCAAGGCGTACACGGACGGCCAGGGGCTGTGGGGCTACTACGAGAAGACGGCGATCCAGAAGTACCGGCACACCCAGATCGCATCGAATCCGTCGGTGCTGGGACAGGGAAGGAACATCCGATTGAGCGTGGGCTATGACTGGTAGCGTGAAGAAGATGGCCCTGCTGGCCGCCCTGCTCGCCCTTCCGTGCGCCGCGCATGCCCAGGATCAGCAGTTGGGCGGACAGCGCCGCGGCACGGCCTCGCTGGAGTTCTTGAAGATCGGCGTGGGCGCCCGGGCCGAGGCCATGGGCGAGGCGTTCGTCTCGGTGGCCAACGACCCCAGCGCCATGTACTGGAACCCCGCGGGCGTGGCCTCGCTGCAGCGCCGTTCGGCCCAGATTTCCACGACCCAGTATCCGGCCGACATCCGGTACAACCACCTCTCGGTGGTGTTCCCTTCCGAGGCGCTCGACGGCTCGATCGGGATCCAGATTGGCGGCCTGGCCTCCGACATGCCGGAGACGGACGAGTTCCATCCCTACGGCACCGGCCGCACCTTCACGTTCACGGACTTCGTGATGGGCGCCACCTACGCGCGGCGCTTCACGGACAAGCTGCTGATCGGCTTTGGAATGAAGTTCGCGCGCGAGGACTACGGCTCGCAGCTCGACGCCCCGGTCACGCAGGCGCTGCTCTTCGACATCGGCTCGATCTACTACATCGGCTTCCGCAGCCTGCGCGTGGGCATGTCGCTCACCAATTTCGGCGGCGACGTGGGCCCACGGGGCTCGTTCGTCTCCTCCAACGGCAGCGGCACCCGCTCCTACGACACTTTCACCGCGCCCACGACGTTCCGCTACGGCGTCGGCTTCGAGCCGCTGGAACGCGAGAACCTCCGCGTGACCGCGGCCCTGGAGGCCACCCAGCCTTCCGACAACCGGATCGAGTACCGGGTGGGCACCGAGGTCCTGTTCCAGGGCCACCTGGCGCTCCGCTCGGGATACCAGATCCGCAGCGACGCGTTCAAGTTCTCGGCCGGCGCCGGATTCAAGGGCGAGATCAGCTCGCTGGCGGGCGAAGTGGACTACGCCTACACCGACGGCGGCCCGCTGGGGCACGTGAACCGGCTTTCGCTGCAGGTGGCGTTCTGATGGCCCGCACGCGAGGCGGCGCGTTTGCCGCGATCTCCCTGCTCACCCTGGCCCTGACCGGCTGCGGGCGGCTCTTCCCCGCGCCGATCGAGCGGCCCAAGGTCGGGGTGATTCCCCCGCCCGCGACGTTCATCCGCGTGGCCAGCTGGACGCGTTCCGACTGGAATCCCACCTGCGTCTTCCTGTCCCACAGCGGCGTGCTGCTGGTGGCCGAGGACAGCGCCCGGGTCCAGTACTACACCTCGCTGGGCTACCGCGGGCAGGCCCAGCCGTTCAACGACATCTACTCCTTCGGCGGCCTGACCAGGCCGGTGCAGATCGCCGAGGGCGCGGGGCACATCTTCATCGCCGACATGGGCGACGGCACCGCGGCGCACCCGATGGCGGTTTTCGAATACGACCCGGTGGGCGCCCTTCCGTTCGCGCCGATCAAGACCATCCGGGACACCTCCTGGGTCAGGATCCGCGGGCTCGCGGCGGACGAGGCCCGCACGGTGTACGTCTCCTGCGATGCCCGGGTGCTGGTGCCGCAGACGCCCAACCCCGCGGTCATCGATGTGCAGTCCCTCATTTACCACTACCACGCCAACGGCCTGCGGGACACGACGGCCGAGCAGGGCACCGGGATCGGAACCGTGCAGGGCGCCGGCGCGCTGGCCTACAAGGACGGCGCGATCTACGCGGCCGACACCGAGAAGGACTGGGGCCAGAAGATCGACGCGGCCGGGAAGAACCTGGGTTACTTCAAGGTGGACGGCACCGAGGACGGCGCCCCCGGCCCGCTCAAGGGCCCGGTGGGCGTGGCGGTGGACGACAGCAACTATTTCTACATTTCCGACACCGGGCACGGGCGGGTGCTGCGCTACTACGTGGACGGCACGTTCAACCAGGTGGTGAACCAGAACGACACGCTGAATGTGGCCGGCGCCAACAACCTGGCCCATCCGGGCTCGGTGACCGTCGGGCTGGTGAGCGGCAGGCTGTACGCCTACGTGGCCGATCCCTTCCTTCACATCATCAACCTGTACAAGTTCCAGCGATGATGCGCGCGCGACTCCTTTCCCTGCTGCTCCTGTCCGGAATGGCTCTGCCGTCGGCGGCGCGAGCCCAGGACCCCGCGCGCCAGAACTACGTCCGGCCGCAGGTGGTGGCGGTGGGCGGCACCGACTCGATCGGGCTCTACGGCACGAAGACCACCTCGAACAACCTGATCAACCTGACCATATCCAACTCCGGCGGCTGGGGCGTGGGCTTCACCAGCGCGTCCATCCCGAACATGACTTATCCCGCGGGCCTGCCCTACGAGCACATGGTGCGCGGCGGCCTCTGGATCGGGGCCAAGGTGCTGTGCCCGGACTGCGACACCTCCGCGCACGGACAGCGGATCGCGGTCTCATTCGGATCCCAGGACGAGGACGGTGGGCAGTCCACCCCGCTCACCGAGTACACTCCGCTCCCGAACACCGCCTCCAACCGTATCTCCGAGCGCAGCAATCTGGCCAACAGCCCGTTCTTTTCCAAGTTCGCGGTTTCGGAGCAGGACCTGGTGGCGCGCTTCCGCGACACTCCCGGCAACCGGGTGGGCTCGGAGCCGCACGTGCCACTCAACGTGGAAGTGACCGAGTCCATGTACAGCTGGTCGTTCAGTTTTGCCGAGAGCTTCGTGATCCAGCACCTGGTGATCAAGAACACCGGCGACCTGCTGCGGGACGTGTACGTGACCCACTACACGGAAATGCAGAGTCTGAACAAGGCCATCTACGCCAATTACCCGGCCTCCCCGCTGCGTCCGAGCCCCTACAGCAAGAAGAAGTTGACCTACTTTCCGGAGCTGCGGCTGATCGCGGAGAACTACTGCGAGTCGCCGCAGAACTGCCACCTGGAGAGGGTGCCGGCCTACGCCGGGGTGATGATCCTGGGGACTCACCCGGACACGGTCGTCAACCTGAACCCCAAGATCCTGACCCACAAGTACGCGGGCACCGGGCTGGATGAAGGCACGCCCTACGCGCGCGTGGACGATTCGGAGAAGTACGCTTTCCAGCAGTTACCCGGCGATATCGAGGCCCAGAGCCCCGGGTCCAGCGACCCTTCCCAATGGTTGACGGTGGGACCGATTCCCTCCATCAACCGCGGCGACTCCGTGGTGGTGGACTTCGCGTTTGTGGGCGGCATGAGCCCGGAAGAAATCAAGACCACTGCCCGCCACGCGCAACTGGCTTTCGACCTGAACTACAAGCTGCCCACCCCGCCGCCGTCGCCGCGCATGTACGCGCGCCCGGTGGAACAGGGCGTGGAACTGCTGTGGGAAGGCTCGCCGGACACCACCTTCGACTCCACGGGGCCCGACGGCGCCCAGCGCGACTTCGAGGGCTACCGGATCTACCTGGGCCCGAACCAGACCAGCCTGAAGTTGATTGCCGCCTTTGACCGGAAGGACACCACCGGGTTCAACACGGGCCTGGACTCGCTGCTCCTGCCCGAGGGACCGCCGGTGGTGGTCCAGGGCGACACCATGAGATACCACTACGTGCTCAAGGGCCTGCGCGACGGCTTCAAGTACTTCACGTCGGTCACGAGCTTCGACACCGGGAACCCGCGCATCGAGTCCCTGGAAAGCGGCAAGACCCAGAATCTGCTGTTCACCATTCCGGGCCCGGACAGCGCGCAGGCGGCTCGGAACGAGATCACGGTCTTCCCCAACCCGTACCGGGTGGAGGCGCGCTGGGACGCCCGCAGGTTCGCCAAGGACCACTACCTGTGGTTCGCGAACCTGCCGCCCCGCTGCACCATCCGCATCTACACCCTAGGCGGGGACCTGGTGCACCAGGTGGACTTCAACGGCGCCACCTACCAGGGCGACGACCACTCCCGCGGGCTGTACTCGGCGGGACGGGACTTTGGCGTGAAAGCGCCGGTCACCTCCGGCAGCATGTACGCATGGGACATGATTTCCCGCTTCAACCAGGCGGTGGCCTCCGGGATGTACATCTACTCCGTGGAAGAGCTGCCGTCGGGCAAGAAGCATCTGGGCAAGTTCGTGATCATCAAGTCGGACCGTCAGGAGTAAGCGGGACATGGGTATGAGGCGCTGGATCTTGCTGCTGGGAGCCGTGCTCGCGATCGCGTGCGCGTTCGGATGCTCCAAGAAGGTCACCGGACTGAAGGCCAACCAGCCCCCGGTGACGCGCCTGTTCCTGGCCGGCCCGATCGATACCATCAGCTACCGCGTTCGCCTGCACTGGTCGGGAGACGATCCGGACGGGGACGTCGCCGGGTTCGAGATCCAGTTCCAGCCCGGGGACGGGGCGTTCGTGGACTCGGCCTGGAAGCGGACCACCGCCGTGGACAGCATCTTTGCCCTGCCGATTCCCAATGGCGCCGCCACGTTCACCTTCTGGGTGCGGGCGATCGACAACCAGGAACTGCGCGACCCCCGGCCGCAGCACCTGCTGCTCAACTTGCGCAATCGGCCGCCGCACGTGGAGTTCATCAACATTCCGCGCCGTCCCCAGGGCGGGATTTACAGGTTTCTGCCGGTGCTGAGCCTGCAGTGGAGCGGCACCGATCCCGAGGGCGCAAACACCATCCGGAGTTACCACCTGTGGCTGGACGGGGGCACGTTCGACACCCTGCTCACCCAGTCCGACACGGTGCTCACGCTGCGCATGGAGCACTTCGGGGACGTGTCTGTGGAGCGCTCCCGGACGGTTTACCTGTCGGTGACGGACGAGGACGGGGCCGTCGGCGACACCACCAGTTTCACCTGGACCGTAAAGCCGTACACCGTCGGGTCCCCGCGGGTGTTGCTGGTGGACGACTACTTCGAGGGCACAGACAACAAGCTGACCGAGCAGGACAACATGTACCGAAGCGTGGTGGGCGCCCTGACCGGGAACCGTTACACGATTTACGACGTCCAGGACTTCAACCGATTCCGTTTTTCCAGGGACGCGGCGGAGCTGCTGCGGCACTTCGATGTGATCGTGTGGTACAACGAGGGCGGCGCGCTGCCATTGAACCTGGTGGCGGCGGTGGACCCGATTACCGCATTCCTGGATGCCGGCCACAGCATGTACCTGTCGGCGCTGTCCGTGGTGGGCCAGGACCAGATCCTGGATGGCAATTTCCACCGCCATTACCTGGGCGTGGACTCGACCTTTTGCGCGGATGTGCGCAATCCCCAGGTGCCCGACTGCAACTTCACCCTGACCGCCCGAATCACCGTACGCTCGGGCAATCCCGCCGCGCCGAACGACAGCCTGGCGGTCAAGGGCCTGGGCAACAACGTGGACTTCTACACCACCACCGACTCCACGGTGAAGGAACTCTACGTGCCATACGACCAGGCCGGGGACGACACCACTTTGAACGGCTACGTGAGGGCCGACCACGTCTGTGCCGTGACCCGCACCCTGCCCTCCGGCGGCCGCGTCACCTTCGCCTCCCTGCCGCTCTACAAGATGATTCGGTTCGGGAACCGGGATGCCGTGGTGACCCGCCTGGTCGGGTCCATCGTCCAGAACGCCAGGACCCGGCCGCTCCGAACCCACAACTCCCGCTGACACCGGGGCTTTCCCGCTCCCGCGCGTGAATTGCGGGTTAACCTTCGTAGCCCCATGCGGCAAACATAGTTAGCCGCCCGCGTAACATTGTGTTATCCTCTTTAACCCCTTGACTTTAGAGAACTTTTCGTGTACACTTCCTTCCGATCATCAGTAGTCAGCAGACTGATCGCCGTGAGTAAGTCCAATCAGCGTGCGCGTGCGTCCCTGTGAGGACCCCACCCTTGGATGGAGGTACGAAGTCGCTCCACTGGCCTCGCGCATCTCTCGAACCTATTGTGGCTCCATACCCTGTAGCCCCGGCCGGCCTCACCGGACTGTGGCGCGGAACAGCATCGCACCCTTGCTTCTACTGGAGGAAACTCAACTCATGAAAAGGCTCATCGCATTGATGATGGTAGTGGCTACCACGTGTTGCCTTACCGGCAGCGCGTCCGCCAAGCACGGCTGGGGCACGGGCGGAGACAGCACGTTTGCCGCAACGACGATTTATGATCTGCAGCAGAATGGCACGCCGTCGGGCAACTCGGCCCTGACCGGTCACCCGGTGGTGGGCGACACCATGAAGTATGTCGGCAAGATCATCACCGCCATCGACACCAAGCCGAACTCGTTCGGATTTTGGATCGAGGAGCCGGCCGCCGGCGCCTACTCAGGCGTGCTGGTCTACACGGGCACCGACAACCCCTTCGCGGCAGGTTACCGTGTAGGTGATATCGTGACCGTCCAGGGACTCTACGCGGAGTTCGGCAGTGCGGGTATTACGCTGACCGAAGTCAACACCGGGCAGGCCGTTGCGGGTGGCGGCCTGCCGTTCGCGACCTATGTGAATAAGACCGGCCACACCGTGCCGCCGGCCCCCAAGCGTCTGGTCACCGGCGTGCTGCGCATGACCGATCCGGCTTGCGTGGAGCCGTGGGAAGGCGTCCTGGCGGTCCTGGACTCGGTGTACGTCCAGAGCCTTTGGCCGTTCTCCACGGGCGTGATCCAGCAGATCGCGGCCAACGTGCCCCCGGCCTGCATGGGCGCGGGCATCGACACCTGCCACATCAACCCCAAGTTGATTGCCCCGAACCCGGTGTGGACGGTGGGGCACCAGTACAGCAGCGTGGTCGGAGTGGTGAGCCAGGAGTTCGGCGCCTACTACATCGCGCCGCGCGATCTGACCAACGACCTCCAGGACCTGGGCGCCCCGGCCCCGCCGGACCTGACCCGCGCCTTCGCGTTGGATGCCACCCACGTGCTGGCGTTCTTCGACAAGGAGATGGAAAAGGCGACCGCCGAGGACCCGACCAATTATGACATGCTGCACGCCACGGTGGTGAGCGGCAGCCTCTCGACCGACTCGCTGACGGTCACGCTGACCGTCTCCGGAATGGTCGGCGGCACCGCCGACTCGCTGCTGGTGTTCGGCGTCCGCACCAACTCGGCCCACGTCCCGATGATCGGCACCCAGAGTCGCGGCTTCCGTGACGGCATCACGTCGATCACCCAGGTCCAGACCCCGGGCGCGCTGCATGACTCCTCCGCGATCGTGAACGAAGTCGCCACGGTCCAGGGCGTGGTGACGGTCGGATCCAGCACCTTCGGCGGCGGCGCGGTGTTCATCGCCGACCCGGCCGGCGGCGGCGCTCCGTACACCGGCCTCGAGACCTTCGCTCCGCCGACCACGGTGGCCATTGGGGACAACGTCACCATGGCCGGCACGGTCGCCGAATTCAACAACAAGACCGAGCTCACCGCGTTCTACACGGTCATCAACAGCAGCGGCAACGCGCTTCCGCCGCCGGCCAACGTGACCGTCTCGCAGATCAACAACGCCCACCCGGCATCGGCCGAGCTGTACGAAGACATGTACTTGGCCACCACCGGCACGGTCGCCTCCGACACGGTCGTGGGCTCCGGCACCGACTGGTTCCTGAACGTGGGCGCCGACACCATCAAGGTGGGCCGCAACGCCGACGGCGGTTACAACTTCACGCCGACGCCGGGCGACCAGGTGTCCATGTGCGCCATCCTGGACTACAACGCCACGGGATTCATCCTGCAGCCGCGCAACCACCAGGACATGTACTGCGGCCCGTCCGGTCCGCTGGGCGTGGGCAGCGGCAACGTCCGGTTCGCCCTGAGGCAGAGCGCGCCGAACCCGTTCAGCCGGTTCACGCAGATCCATTACAGCATCGCCAACACCGGTCCCGCCTCGCTCAAGATCTACAACGTGACGGGCCAGCTGGTCCGCACGCTGCTTGACGGCGCGGGCAGGCCCGGCGAGTACTCCACCACCTGGGACGGCCGCACGCAGTCGGGCCGCCCGGCAAGCTCGGGCATCTACTACTACCGCCTCAACTCCGGTAGCCAGTCGCTGACCCGCAAGCTGGTGCTGTCGCGCTAAGCACCCGGCAGCAGTAATCAGGCAGACGGGCGGGACCGAAAGGTCCCGCCCGTTTTGTTTTTGTGGCGCTTCTAGGACCGGGTCCGGGGACGCCCGCCGGCCCAGCCGCGGCAACTTCCCGCTGGAACTCCCCTTCCCCAGACCCTATCATCCGCTCCAACGCGGCGCTGCCTTCCCGCGGCCGCCCGGGCTCGCCGGCCGGCCTCCCGGCGCCTCCTTCGGATCTCCGCGGATCCTGACTTCTCGCCCACGCCCGGAACGGAACCTGGAACCTTGGACCTCTACGCTCCCTTCGTCCGCCACGTCGTCGCCCCGCTGCACGCCCTGTACGAAGGCAATCCGATCTATTCCATCCTCCGGGAACTGGAACAGACCCAGTGGTTGAGCCCCGAAGAACTCCGCCGCCGCCAGTGGGAAAAGCTGGAGCGCATGGTGCGGCACGCCGGGGACCGCTGCCCCTTCTACCGCGAACGGTTCGCCGCTGCCGGACTGGATCCCGCCCGCTTCACCCTGGAAGACTTCCAGCGCCTGCCGGCGCTCACCAAGGCGGACATCCGCAAGGAAACCCCGCGACTCCAGGCCGAGGGCATGCAGGACGTCCGCATCCGCCAGGGACGGACCGGCGGCTCCACCAGCGTCCCGCTGGAGTTCGTGGTGGATGAACGCAGCGCCCAGCGCAAGGGCGCCTGCGCGCTGCGCCACAATGCCTGGGCCGGCTGGCACCCGGGTGACAAGGTCGCCATGGTGTGGGGCGCGACCGACGTGGATTCCACGTTCAAGCTCCGCATGCGGAATTTGATCCTGGACCGCCGTTTTGCGCTGGACACCTTGCGCCTGGACGAGGCCATGATGCACGACTTCGCACGGCGCATGCGAAGCGAGCAGCCCCGCGTGGTGTACGGCCACTCCCACTCCACCTACATCCTGGCCTGTTTCATGAAGAAACACGGCTACGCGGCGCCCACGGTGAAGACGGTGGTGAGCACTTCCACCGTGCTCGCCGACGTGGAGCGCGCCGAGATCGAGAACATGTTCCAGTGCAAGGTGTTCGACCGCTACGGCTGCGAGGAAGTGAGCCTGATCTCCAGCGAGTGCGACCGCCACGAGGGCATGCACATCAACCTGGACCACCTGTTCGTGGAGTTCTTGCAGAATGGCCGGCCGGTGGGACCCGGCGAGTGCGGCGAGATCCACCTGACCGACCTGACCAACGTGGCCATGCCCTTCCTCCGCTACAAGGTGGAGGACGCAGGAACTCCCACCGCGCACGTGTGCTCGTGCGGGCGGGGAATGCCGATGATGGAAAAGGTTCAGGGCCGGGTGGCGGACTTCATCGTGACGCCCGACGGCAGGGTGATCTTCGGGGTCTCCATCCTGGACAACTTCACCGCCAAGTTCATGGGCCTCGAACGGGTGCAGATCATCCAGGACGTCATCGACCACCTGATCGTGAAGATCGTGCGCGGCGAGGGGTTCGACGAAAAGGTGGTGCGGGGGTTCCAGGACCGCATCCCGGAATTCTTCGGAAAGGAAATGCGCTACGACCTGGAGTTCGTGGACGAGATCCCGCGGGAGATCAGCGGCAAGTACCGTTTCACGATTTCAAAGATACCGAACCCGTTCCAGGAGGCCGCCGGGCGTGCCATCGGGCGCACGCCCCCGGCCTGAGTCCCGAGACCCACACCCCCGGCCCGAATCACGGGCCCCTTAGGGCAGGTAGAGCACCTTGACGCTCCGGGCACCGGCCGCGTCCCGGTAGCGGGCGAAGTAGAGCCCGGCCGCAAGCGCCTGCGCGGGCCGCCAGGAAAGCGCGCCGGTCTCGGTGGCCTCCACGTAACGCGAAGCCACCCGCGACCCTCGAACATCGTAAAGATCCAAGGTCGCCGGACCCGCGTGCAAGGGCACCGCGAACCACAGCGCCCCGTGCTGCGGATTCACCAGGGCCGCGAACTTCAACACCGGCTTCTCGGAGCCGATCCGGGCGGTCCACAGCCGCCCCGCGGCGTCGCCCCAGATCACCTCCACCACCTCACCCGTGCCTTCGGGCAATTCGAACCGGCGCTCGGTGGTCCGCGCCACCACTCCCACCGACTCCGCTCCACGGGCCGACCACGCCTGCACTCCGCGAACCTTTGCGCCCGCGGCCGCGGCGCCGGCAGCGCGCCACTGGGCCGCGGCGGCTTCCTCGGGAAGGGTCAGCACGCGCGTGGCGGGATTCCACGAGGCCACGCCCCGGCTCTCCAGCCCCACCGGGCTCACCCGCGCGGAAGGACGCGCCGCCGCGTCCGCCATGCACACCAGGTCGAACACGTTCACCGTGGCGTCGCTGTTGCAGTCCGCTGCCTCGCGCGCCCGGCCCGAGAGCACCGTGCGCTCCATGATGAAGCCGGCCGCCCGGGCCAGGTCCCCCAGGTCCACCCGCCCGTCGCCGTTGATGTCCCCGGGAATCAGCGGCAGGATGAAGATCGTGCCCGGCAGGGTGGCTGCGCCGTAGGCGCGCACCAGCACCGTGCCGCGGCCGGAAGGGAAGGTTTCCGGGATCAGTATGGACATCAGCGAGTCGCCCGTCGGGACCGCCGACAGGTGCTCCCCCACCAGCAGTCCGCTGGAAAGCTCGACTTCGTTCGGGATCCCCGGCTCGAATCCCCTGCCCCTCAAGCTGACCGTCACCCCGCCCGCGGCGCTGTCCGGATCCACAGAACTCAAGACCGGGCGGGCCACCACGCGGAATCCGTTTGTCAGCGTGCCGGTGCCGGTGGAATTCGACACGCTCACGTCCCTCGGCCCCAGCTGGGCGTTGGCGTCAGGCCGCACCGTCACCACCAGCGTCTCGGGGCTCACCAGCACGTGCTCCAACGCGCCGACCCCGGCGCCCAGGCTGTAGGAGCCCGACTCGTCGAAGTTCGTGCCCACGATGGTGACTGAACGGGATCCGGTGAGCGCCACCGCATCGGGATGCACCCCGGTCACCTGCGGAGCCGGGATCTGCACGCAGTCTACCTGCAGGGCCGTGGACGAGAAGCACGCCGAAGCGCTGGTGGCGCGCAGGGTGAACGTCGCGGGCCCGGTCTTACCGGCCTTGTAGGTGATGGCGGAAACATAGTCTTCGCTGGTGACGAGCCAGTCGTTGCCCGGCGATTGCACGTTCCACTGGAGCGAGACCGGCCCCCCGCCCAGCAGGCGGGAAGAGAGCGGGTTTCCCTCGGTGCCGCACACCGGGGAGATCGTGGGGATATTGATGGCGAGGCTCGGCAGAGCGGACGGAACCACGTCCACCTGGGCATCGGCGCTGTCGGAATCCCCCACGACGTGGAGCGCCAGGTTATAACTTCCGGTGGGATTGATGGTGAGCAGGTTGCCGTTCAGGGGCGAGCCGGGCGTGGCCGAACCGGTCACCTTCCAGCGGTAGCGGGGATTGTCCAGGCTGGTCAGCGCCACGTATCCGATCCCCTGGTCTCCGGCACACACCGGCCTGCCCGAGATGGCGGCCGGGGGCGTGGGCCTGACCGTGATGTTCTGCCTGCAGGTGCTGGTGCAGCCACCGCGGAGCACTTCCAGCGAGAGCGCGATCACGCCCGGCGCGGTAGCCCCCACCGTGACCGCGGGCCCGTTCGCCGCGCCCACGATCAGCCCCGGGCCGCTGACGCTCCAGGCGTAGGCAGCTCCCCGGTACCCGGCCTCGTCGGGCACCGAGTAAAGACGCGCGTCCTGCGCCACCAGCGTGTCGGGCCCGAAGGAGCGGCACACCGGAGCGTTGGCGATGGTCACCACTTTCGAGCAGGTGCGGATCTCGCTCGAAGTGCGCACGTTGAGCGTGAGCTTGAATGTTCCGGCCGGGCCGGGGCTCACAAAGATCGTCTGTTCCGTTCCGGTTCCGCGCAGGGTGCCGCTGCCGGTCAACTGCCACTGATACGTCGCATCCGGGAGCCCGGTCACCGCGTTGAAGGTGAGGTCGGCGCCTCCGGCGCAGCCGCTGCCGGGACCGTCGATTCCGCAGGCGGGCAGGAGTTCCACGCGGCCGTCCCTGGTTTCCACGTGGCTGCACACGCCGTTGCCCAGGCGGAGGGAGAGCTGCACCGTCCCGGTGTCCCCAGGCACAAGGACCACGCTGGGGTCGCTGACCGGGCCCTGGATGGAGGCCGGCCCATGGGCGATGGACCATTGGTACAAAAGATTGTTCTGGTTGCCGGTCGCATCGAAGGTCGCCGGCACTCCCACGAACAGGCGGGGCGGGCCCTGGATGGAGGCCTGCGGATCGGGCAGCACCTGGACCGTCTTGGAGTTGCTGGTGGTGCAACCCTGGGCGTAGGCGGTCAGATTGAGCACGAATGATCCAAAATCCTCCGCCAGCACGGCGGTGGTCGTGCCGATCTGGGACCCGGCTAACTTTCCCCTGCCGGTGACGCTCCAGGAGAACGTGGTGCCGGTCAGGTTGGAGGAGCCGGCATAGCTGGAAGAGTTGTCCGCGCACAACTGGTCCAGCCCTGCGATCGCACAGGTCAGCGGCTTGGACACCGACACCCGCAGCGAACACACCGACGCGCACGATCCGTTGAACACCGTGTCGAGCAGGGTGAAGCTGCCCGGATCGCCGACACTCACCGTCACCGACGAGCCCGCGGCCTGCACGATGCTGCCGTTGCCGCGGATGCCCCAGGACGAGGTGGCGCTCGGCGGCAGCGTCTGCGCGGTGAACACCACTTGCACCCCGGTGCAGAAAGGCCCGGGAGGAGAGATGACGCATCTCGGCAGATCCAGCACCTGCACGGTCCGGGTGGTGTCGGCGAAGTAGATCGCCCCGGCCGGCCGCGCGCCCCGGGGGAAGGCGGGAGCAAAAACAGCCGCCTTGGTCGTGTGCAGCAGCAGCCGGAACGAGCCGGGGCCGGTGGCGTTGACCACCACGGTTTCCGCCACGGCCGATCCCACCAGGACCGCGTTGTCCAGGACCGACCAGGAATAAGTGCTTACCGGGAAATTGGTCCGGGCCCTGTACACCAATCCCGTCTGTCCGGTGCACACCGGCTCGCGTCCCAGGATCTGCACCTGGGGCAGGGAATCCACATCCACGATTTTCTTGGTCACTCCGGTGCAACCCAGGCTGGTGGTGGCGATCACCGTGAGGCTGCACGGACCCGCGCCGATCCCCCGGATCCGCGCCGAGTCCGCCACGGCGCTGACCAGTTGGCCGCTGCCGCTCACCACCCACTGGAACGTGGAGATCGTGGCCGGCGCCTGGGCGCGGTACGTTTTCACCTGCCCGATGTAGAGCGTGTCCTCGCCGGTCACGGAAACCACCGGCACGACTCCCTGCGAAACCACCTTGTTGGTGGATCCGCTGCAGGAGCCGCCGTCCACCAGACAACCGACGGTGTAGGGGGGGCTGAGGGCCCGCACCTGGACCACGGAATCGGAGTTGGAGCCCACGATCTGCGCGCCCGGCCCCACGCTCCATTGATAGCTGGCGGGCAGGATCGGGCTGGTCACATGGAAGACCGAGGTCACGCCCGCGCACGCCGAAGCGGGCCCGCTGATCTCCGGCTTGAGCTGCGTGGTCACGTTGACTACCTGGAGTGCCTGCGGGGAAAAACAGCCCTGGATGATGGCGGTGCAGTGCACTTCCGGCGTGCCGGCGCTGGGAAAGTCGACGTAAGTATAGGCGCTGTCGAACGGCCCCGATATCACGGCGTTTCCCACCACGTCCCAGTTCAGGTGCGAGCCCGGAGAATAGACCGCGTCAAAGCGCACGTGGCTGGAACCCACGCACACCGTCTGGGGGCCGACGATCTTGCAGAACGGCAAGGCCCCGTATTTGATCTGGATCTGGCAGACGTGTGGATTGCTGATGCAGTCGGCCGCATCGGTGATGGTGAGCTGGTAGAAGCCGGGGCCGGTGCCGACGGGGATGTCCGAAATATGGACGTTCTGGACATTCGAGACGAACCCGTTGGGCCCCACCCACGAATAACAGTACCCCGGGGGCCCGCTCAAGTCGGTGAAGCCGCCCTGGCACATCGAGTCGGCGCCGGTGATGACGCATTGCGCGCTCGCGCGCGGCGCGGCCATGGCGGTCAGCAGCACCGCCAGCAGAAAGATCCAGCGCTTCATCATGGGACCGCCAGGGTGAGGCCGGCCGTGTCGGCGGGCTGGACAAGGCCATGGCGGCTGACCGCCTGGACCCCCGTGAGGGACAGGTGGGTCACGCCCGGAAGGGGGCACGAGCCGTTCGGACAACGCAGGAACTTGAGCACGCAGGCGCGCGTGGAATCGCCGGCGCTGTTGAGCAACTGGGACGGCGTGGAGCCGTAGAAAAGAATCCGCGCGGTGCCGGGACGGATTTCCCGCGCATCGAACCCGTCGGTGCCGGCCAGCACCCGGGTGACGTCGGCAAACTGCAGCGCCCGGGCATCAAATTCCACATCCAGCTGCAGGCCGCGCAGGCTCACATTGCCGGAGAGCACCACCGGGATGCGCACCGTGTCGGCCTGCGCCGCGCCCGAGGGCGGGCTCGTGAACGCGATCCCGAGGCTGTTGCGGAGCCCCACTTCGACCGTCGTCGACTGGCCGAACTGCACGGTCACATCCGAAACGCTGCCGCGGTAGTACTCGTCCCCGTGGGAAAACGCCCGCACCGTGATGCGACGGCCCGCGCCCGCGGGGAGATCCAGCGTGTCGGAGAAAGTGGGCGGAATTCCGGGGATGATGGGAATCGGGGCCTCCGGCAAGAGCACCGCTCCGCCGGAATCAAGGGCCAGCAGGGTCAGGCTGTCCACCGGGGCGACTCCGGCCACCTGGGCTGAGACCCAGCGCAGGGCCAGGGACACACCCGAGCGGCCGGTGGAGGTCGGGGAGTGGATGCATCCTCCAAGAATCAGCGCCCCCAGCATGATGATGATGTTGCCGGATGCGGACAGGCGCACGCGCATGAAACCTCGATGGCTGGGATTCAGGGGGATCAACCCCTCGATACTTCGCGAGTTGCGGCGGGTAGACGTTATCCCTGCGGGGATGAAAAATCAAGGTGTCGGTGCTACTCTCCCGGGATGATCGGTATGAACCTCGCCAACGGACAATTCCAGATCCTTGCCAAGCTCGGCGCCGGAGGCTTTGCCTCGGTTTACCGGGGCGCCCAGGCGTCTCCCAAGCGGGACGTGGCCATCAAGGTCCTCCACGAAACCCTGGCCACCAATTCCGAAGTGGTCCAGCGGTTTCACCACGAAGCCCAGACCCTGGCCGCCTTTGACCACCCCAACATCATGAAGATCTATTTCGAGGGGCAGGAAAGCGGGCTGCATTATTTCGTGGCCAACATGCTCCGGGAGGACCTGCGCAAACGATTGGACCGCAAGGGGCTGCTGCCTCTGCCGGAAGCCCTGCGGATCCTGAGGCAGGTCACCGACGCCCTGGGGTACATGCATCGCAAAGGCTTTGTCCACCGCGACTTCAAGCCCGCAAACATCTTATTTGACGAAAACGACAACGCGGTCCTGACCGATTTCGGCCTGGCCCGCGGCAGCGACCTGAGCATGATCACCCAGCCGGGCATGGTGCTGGGCACGGCCGCCTACATGGCCCCGGAGCAGATCCAGGGTGGTTCCAAGGGCGTGGGGCCGAGCGCCGACCTGTACGCGCTGGGTTGCGTGATGTACGAGGTGCTGGAGGGCCAGCCGCCATTCCCCAACACGGATTTCTTCGCCACCTGCCACAGCCATCTCTACGAAGCGGCCCCCCCCATGCGCAACCCCGAGGTGCCCGAAAGGATCCGGGAGGCGGTGGATGCCCTGCTGGCGAAGAAGCCCGAAGAACGCCCGGATTCCGCCGATCATGTCCTGGAGGAGCTGCAGTCGGCAGAGCTCGACCTGGCCAAGCTTCGGGGAGCGCCTCCACGGCGGGACTACCGTGCCGGCCGGATCTCCCCGGGCGATGGATCCCCCACGCCGGTGACTCCCCAGCCCACCCCGGCACTGCCCGAAAACGTGGCGGGCCCCTCCGGCAGCTCAGGGGCCGGGGAGTGGAGCATGGCGGTCCCGACGTCGGCGATGCCGGCTCCACCGACTGTCGCGCCAAAGCCACAAGATACAGTTATAAATACAGTTAGGGTTGAGTCTCCGGTTCAAAAACCGTCCTTGCCACCGCCCACGCCCTATCCGGCTCCGGCGGCCCCCCCGGCGCCACCCAACCTCTCAGGAGAATGGGCGAGCCATACGATCGAGCCGGAAAAGACCGTCGAGACTGGGGCGGCGACCCCGTCGCGCATTCCGCCCCCGGCCGGATCGCCCGGCGGGAGCAAAGGTTTTCGCTTCCCGCTCTGGATCGGATTTGTGCTCCTGGCTTTCGCCGTGGCCCTGGCGACTCAGATGATGGGCCGGGGCAAGAAGCCATCCGCCCCCACCACCGGGACTGCCGTGGTGCGGCTGAATCCGGCCAGCGCCGTCGCCAGTCTGGATGGAAAGCCGCTCCCGGGACTGGCCCCGTTCGTCCTGAGCTTTCCCCCCGGCGAAAAGCACACCCTGACCGCCACCCTGACCGGCCACCGATCCCAGTCGCTCGACTTTTCCACGCATGCCGGCTCCAGTGACACGTTCATGGTCGAGCTGCCGGCCGAGGTCCAGGAACTGGCGCAAAGTTCGCTTTCCCCGGCGGTGTCCACTCCCCCGGCGGCCGTAAAGGCCACCCGGATCTCTCCGCCGGCCGGATCCGCGGCGCCGGCCAAGCCCAAAGTGCCGGTGCCCGCCCCCACCGCGCCCCGGGAGACCGCCAAACCGTCCGCGGAGCCCGGGCGGATCACCGTGACCGCGGTGCCGTTCGTGGCCTCTCTCGCCCTTGACGGGGGGGAGATGGACCATCAGACTCCGTGCACGTTCGAGGATGTGACCCCCGGCGCTCACCGAGTCCTGGCGAGCAAGGCCGGGTACAGTCTCAAGGAAGCGTACATGAACGATGTCCCCGTCAAGGTCGACGGCGACGAGCTGGAAGTGGCTTTGAAGCCCGGCTCGACGCTCCGGCTGCGACTGATCTTCGAAAAGAATTAGCGGCGCGGGCCGCGCGGAAGAAGGAGCATCCCATGCGTGCGATTCGATTGGCCGTATTGCTGTTACTGTCCCTCGCGGCGGCCAGCAGCGCCCCGGCGGCGCGGCGGGCCCACAGCCAGTCCCTGGACCAGGGGCTGGCGATGTACCAGAAGGCCGATTTTGACGGGGCCCTCAAGCAGTTCAATGCGGTCGCCTCTTCCAAGACCGCGGCCAAGGGCGACCGGG